>JBKQKS010000389.1:0-40061 GCA_052147395.1 Roseiarcus sp. | reverse complement strand
CTTGGATGCCTATTGCGTCAATCTCAACCGCAAGGCCCGCGAGGGGCGCATCGATCCGCTGATCGGCCGCGAAGCGGAGGTCAGCGCACGATCCAGGTCCTTTGCCGGCGGCAGAAGAACAACCCGCTGCTGGTCGGGGACCCGGGCGTCGGCAAGACCGCGATCGCCGAGGGCCTCGCGCTGCGCATCGCCAACGGCGACGTGCCCGAGAGCTTGCGCGACCGCCGGCTGATGGCGCTCGACATGGGCTCGCTGATTGCCGGCGCGAAGTATCGCGGCGAGTTCGAGGAGCGGCTGAAGGCCGTGCTCAACGAGGTGACGGCGGCCGAGGGCGGCGTCGTGCTGTTCATCGACGAGATGCACACGCTGGTCGGCGCCGGCAAGGCGGAAGGCGCGATGGACGCTTCCAATCTTTTGAAGCCGGCTCTCGCGCGCGGAGAACTGCATTGCATCGGCGCCACCACGCTCGACGAGTATCGCAAGCATGTGGAAAAGGACGCGGCGCTCGCCCGGCGCTTCCAGCCGGTGTTCGTCTCGCAGCCGACGGTCGAGGACACGATCTCGATCCTGCGCGGCCTGAAGGAGAAGTACGAGGTGCATCACGGCGTCCACATCACCGACGCCGCGATCGTCGCCGCCGCGACGCTGTCCAACCGCTACATCGCCGACCGCTTCCTGCCCGACAAGGCCATCGATCTCATCGACGAGGCGGCGTCGCGTCAGCGCATGCAGGTCGACTCGAAGCCCGAGGAGCTCGACGAGCTCGACCGGCGCATCATCCAGCTCAAGATCGAGCAGGAGGCGCTGCGCAAGGAGGCCGACGCCGCCTCGCGCGATCGGCTGACCAAGCTCACCTCCGAGCTCGCCGAGCTCACGGAGAAGTCGGACGCGCTGACCTCGCGCTGGAAGGCGGAGAAGGACAAGATCGGCCTCGCCCAGAAGCTCAAGGAAGATCTCGACAATGCGCGCAACGCGCTCGCCCAGGCGCAGCGCAAGGGCGACTATGCGGAGGCGGGCCGGATCGCCTATGGCGTGATCCCCGATCTCGAGAAGAAGCTGGCGGCGAGCGAGACCCAGTCCGGGCAGGCTTTGGTCGACGAGGCGGTGACGCCGAATCATATTGCGCAAGTCGTGTCGCGCTGGACCGGCGTGCCGGTCGACAAGATGCTCGAAGGCGAGCGCGAGAAGCTCCTGAAGATGGAAGAGGAACTCGCCAGGCGCGTCGTCGGTCAGGCGGAAGCCGTGACGGCAGTCTCGACCGCAGTGCGGCGAGCGCGCGCGGGTTTGCAGGATCCCAATCGGCCGATCGGCTCGTTCATGTTCTTGGGGCCGACCGGCGTCGGCAAGACCGAGCTCACCAAGGCGCTGGCGGCGTTCCTGTTCGACGACGAGACCGCGATGGTGCGCGTCGACATGTCCGAGTACATGGAGAAGCATTCGGTCGCACGAATGATCGGGGCGCCCCCAGGCTACGTCGGCTACGACGAGGGCGGCGCGCTCACCGAAGCCGTGCGGCGGCGGCCCTATCAGGTCGTGCTGTTCGACGAGATCGAGAAGGCGCATCCGGACGTGTTCAATGTCCTGTTGCAGGTGCTCGACGACGGACGGCTCACCGACGGCCAGGGGCGCACGGTCGATTTCCGCAACGTGCTCGTGGTGATGACGTCGAATCTCGGTTCCGAATTTCTTGTCAACTTGAGCGAGAACGAGGACGCCAAGGCGGTCGAGAAGGAAGTGATGGGCGTGGTGCGAGGGCACTTCCGGCCCGAGTTCCTGAACCGGATCGACGAGATCCTGTTGTTCCACCGCTTGAAGCGGGAGGACATGGGCGCGATCGTCGACATCCAGTTCCAGCGGCTCGCCAAGCTGCTCGAGGACCGCAAGATCACGCTCGCGCTCGAACCGCGCGGCCGGGCTTGGCTCGCCGACAAGGGTTATGACCCGGCCTACGGGGCGCGGCCGTTGAAGCGCGTGATCCAGAAGTGGGTGCAGGACCCGCTGGCCGAAGCGCTGCTCGCCGGCGACATCGGCGACGGGGCGACGGTGAAGGTGAGCGCCGCGCAAGGTCGGCTCACCATCGACGGCAAACCAGTCGGCGGCGAGCCCACCGAGCCCGCGCCCAAAACCTCGCCGACGGTGGTGCATTTCCCGAAAGGGGCGTGATACTGAGCCAGGGCGCCCTTTGTAGCCGGGGGCGCCGGCCCCGGCTGCGGAAGCCGGGGTCGGCGCCACCGGCTACAATCGTCGCGTGGAGACGAAGCGATGAACGTTATCAGCCTTCTCGGCGGGTCGCCTGCAACGGTCGTGTTACGGCTGCTCGTGGCGTCGTTCGTCGTCGGCATCATCCTGATGACCTTCGGCTTCCAGCCGGAGACGATTTACGAGAGCTTCTTCAGCGGCCTGAAGCGGCTGATCGAATACGGCCTCGGCGACGCGAGGCAGATCGCCCGGGTGCTCGTCACCGGCGCCATGGTCGTGCTGCCGGTGTGGCTCATCCTGCGCCTCATCGATTCGCGGCGCGCGCGGTGACGCGTCACGGCTTGGCCGCGTAATCGAGCGCCTCGAGGCCGACGAGATCGCCGAGGTTGCGGGCGCCTCGCGCCGTCACGGCGGCGCGTAAGCCGTCGAGAATTTCCGCGATCAACGCGGGCCCGCGGTAGACGAAGCCGGTGTAGACCTGCACGAGGTCGGCGCCGGCCTCGATCTTGACGAGCGCGGTCGCCGCGTTGTCGACGCCGCCGCAGCCGATGAGACGGATGCGGCCCTCGCAACGCAGATAGGCGCGTGCGAGAACCAAAGTCGAAAGCGCGAACAGCGGCCGGCCCGAGAGCCCTCCGGCCTCCTCGGCGAACGGAGAGCGCAAGCCGGGCGGACGCTCGACGGTGGTGTTGGCGATGATGAGCGCGTCGACGCCCCGTTCGATCGCGACCGCGCAGATGTCGTCGAGCGCGCGCAGGTCGAGGTCGGGCGCGATCTTGACGAACAGCGGACGCCGCGCGGGCGCCTCATCGCGCGCTTCCACCACCCGGGCGACGAGATCGTCGAACGCCTCGCGCCGCTGCAGATCGCGCAAGCCGACGGTATTGGGCGAGGAGACGTTGATCGTCAGATAGGACGCGAGCGGCGCAAACGTCTTTACCCCGAGCACGAAATCGGCGACGCGATCGGCCGCATCCTTGTTGGGGCCGAAATTGACGCCGAGGACGCCGGGCGGCGGCGCCGCTTCGAGCCGCGCCTTCGCCGCTTCGTAGCCGTCGTTGTTGAAGCCCATGCGATTGACGATTCCCCCGTCCGGCTCGAGCCGGAACAGCCGCGGCTTGGGGTTGCCCGCCTGCGGGCGCGGCGTCAGCGTGCCGACCTCGACGAAGCCGAAGCCACAGGAGAGCAGCCCGGCCGCCGCTTCCGCGCTCTTGTCGAAGCCGGCGGCGAGCCCGAGCGGGTTGGGGAACTCGAGCCCGAACAGGCTTCGCGAGAGTCTCGAGTCCGGCGCGGGGCGGGGCGGGAGGGCGTCGAGCCAGGAGAAGCCGCGGATCGCAATGCGATGCGCCGTTTCCGGCGGCAGCATGTGCAGAAACGGCCGCGCCAGGCTCGCGAACGTCGCGATCACCCTTCGAGGTCTCCGAAATCGTGGCGGCCCGAGGCGTCGAGCGGCAGTCTTCGCGCCCAAGCGACCTTGGAAATCGGCAGCTCGCCGTAGAGATGCGGGAACAGCCCGCCGCCGCGCGAAAACTCCCATCTGAGCGCGCCGCCCAGCGCCTCGGCCTCGATCGCGACGAGCCACAGATCGGCGCGCCCGGCGAACCACTTGCCGGCGGTCTCCGCGGCCTGCGCGGCGGTGGAGAAATGGATGTAGCCGTCGCTGAGATCGACTTCGGAGCCGGAAAAGACGCCCGCCTCGGCGGCGCGCCATTCCGCGTCGCCCAGGATTTTGTAGACGAGCGCCATCGCCCGTTACTCCTGCAGCATGCGCTTGAGCAATTCCAACTCTTCGCGCAAGGAATCGTTGGCGGCGCACAGGCCCTCGATCTTGCGCACCGCATGCAGCACGGTCGTGTGGTCGCGCCCGCCAAACCGCCGACCGATCTCCGGCAGAGACCGCAGCGTGAGGGTCTTGGAGAGATACATCGCCACCTGGCGCGGCTTTACCACTGTCGCAGTGCGGCGCGAGGACAAGATATCGGCGCGACTCACGCTGTAATGGCTCGCAACCAGCTTCTGGATGTCCTCGATCTTGACGCGCTTGGGCTCGCGGGCGCGGATCAGATCGCGGATCGCGAGCTCGGTTTGATCGACGGTGAGCAGCGGCCCGCCAGGGATCGAATGGGCGACGAGCCGGTTCACGGCGCCTTCGAGATCGCGCCCGTTGGAGACGATCACGCGCGCGACGAAGGCGAGCACCTGAGGCGCAACCTCGAAATGCGGGTTCTGCGCGCGCGCCGCGGCGATTCGCGCCTCCAGGATCTTTACCCGCAAGGCTTCGTCGAGAGGCAGCATTTCGACGCAGAGGCCACCGGCGAGCCGCGAGCGCACGCGCTCATCCAGCGACTCGAGGTCGGCCGGGGGCCGGTCGGCGGCGACCACCACCTGCCGTCCGGCGTCGACGAGCGAGTTGAGCGTGTGGCCGAATTCGGCCTGGATGACCTTGCCCTGGAGGAATTGGGCGTCATCGAAGATGAGCAGATCTATAGAGCGCAACGCCTCCTTGAACGCGAGCGCCGTCTGCGACTGCAGGGCGGTGACGAAACTGTACATGAACCGTTCGGCGGTCAGATAGACGGCCGAGCGGCCCTGTTCGGTCGCCGCATGGGCGATCGCCTGCAACAGGTGCGTCTTACCTAAGCCCACGGAGGCGTTGACATAGAACGGACTGAAGGCCGGCGGCTGGTCGACGACCGCATCGGCCACGCGCTCGGCGGCGCTGAACGCGAGCTGATTGGCGCGTCCGACCTGGAAATGAGCGAAGGTAAGGCGGCGGTCGAGCGGCGAGCCGGAGAGCGCGTCGAACAGCGTCCGGCCGTCGGACCTGACGGATGGGCGGCGCGCCGCCGGCTCGGCCGCCGGCGCCGACCGGCTCACGCCCTCAGATGCGCTGCGCTTTGCGCAGGGTGCGCGCAGCTCCGCCGGCGCCGGCCGCTGGACCGCGGGCGCCGCGCAGGAACGCACGACGATCTGGAGCGCAGTCACGTCGCTGACTTCCAACTCGAGCACGGAGAGCAGCCTCTCCTGATAATGCGACTCCACCCAGGATTTGAGAAATCGGGTCGAAATCGAGAACATCGCCCGTCCCGCGGCGATCTCCTCGAGCTTGAGGCTGCCGAACCAGCTCGAAAACACATGCTCGCCCAGTTCGCTCCTGAGGCGTTGGCTGCAGCGGCCCCAGGTATCTTCGATCGCGCGCGTCATCTTGCATCTCGAAAAAAAGAAGTCTCTGGCCCGCCGCGATGTCGCGGCGAACTTTGTCACGTCGATCGAGCTGTAGGGAAATAGGCGGCTCGAGACCTAGCTCAGGTCTGCACCCACGGCAGACCTGCAACCTTCCAGCCCGAGACGACGCGCCTGCGCATTCGGTCCATCGGACCCTCGAAGCCGTCGCTGACATTGTAGCAGCGGCTCCAACCGGACGCGGCCATCGCGATCGCTGCGTCGCGCGAGCGGACGCCGGAGCGGCAAATGAATAGCAGGGCGTCTGCGGGCTCGGCCCCGCGCCAGCCGAGCTCCTTGGTCAGCGTATCGACGAAATGGGGCAGCTTCGACATCGACGGATACACCTGCCAGGATAAGTACATGACGGACTTCTCCAGTTCGGAGAGGTCGGGCGTGCCGACGTATCGCCATTCCGGCTCGGTGCGCACGTCGATGAGGACCGCCCCGGGATCGCTGGCGAGCCGGGAATAGGCCTCGGCGGCGGTAATGTCCCCGGCATGACCGGGGGGGTCTGAAGTCGTCAATGCTACCCCCTCTGCCGGCGTCGCCCGCAGTTATTCCCCATCCGATCTGTTGTGTTTTGCCCGAAGCCAAAGGAAATACTAACTTAGTGCATTCGTCTGCTTCGTTCGAAAAACCTAGTGAGAAGTCGTACAACCATGAACCACACCCAGCGTCAACTAAGGGTTAGACGACAATTTACGTCTGGAATTACCATCCATTATTGTCGCGCCCTCCCGCGATATTCTTAACGAGAGGTTTATCGCATGATGCGCGGCGCCGTTCAACCCCAAGATGGGTTGTAATTTGCAACCAATACCGGCGACACGCCGGCGACCAGACCGCCGGTAATCGCCATCGCCGGACAAGCGCTTGATTCCCGGAGCAAGTTGGCGCCGAAAGCCACAACCGCGAGTGGCGCCGCCGGCCTCTTCGACTCTCGGCGATTATCCGGAACAAGGCCTCCGAGCGCGCGGCTCTCGGCTGACGAATCCTCGCTTTGCCGTTAACACCTTATAATATGAAAGCTTTTGTTGTTCAGCGGCGCCACCGGGCCCGTGTCGCAAATCCGTGAACAGTTCGTCATACGTTGACTCTATGACGAAATGAGGAGAGCGCATTGACGGACTGGGACCCGCAACTTTATGGCCGCTTCGAGGCGGAGCGGCGTCGTCCGTGCGAGGACCTTCTCGCCCGAGTCCCACTCGTGAATTGTCGTCACGCCGTCGATCTAGGTTGTGGCGCGGGCCTCAGCACAATCGCTCTCGCCCGACGGTTCCCCGCAGCGGACGTCCTAGGCCTCGATAATTCCTACGCTATGCTCGCCGCGGCGCGCCAGCGTCTGCCCGACGCGCGATTCGTCATCGGCGATCTCACAACCTGGAGCGATCCGACGGTCGAGCTGGTGTTCTCCAATGCGGCGCTGCACTGGGCGCGCGACCACATCGGCGTGATGGCGCGGCTCGCCAGCGAACTGCCGCCCGGCGGCGTGCTCGCCGCCCAGTTCCCCGACAACCTCGACGAGCCCTCGCACGCGCTGATGCGCCAAATCGCCGCGCGGCCGGAATTCGTGCCGAACTATCCCTGCGAGGCCTCCGGTCGCCAGGCGATCGGCGCCTTCGCCGATTACGATGCGGCGCTCGCGCCCTACTGCGCCCACATCGATATCTGGCGCACTGTCTATGTGCATCGGCTCGGAAGCCCACAGAAAATCGTCGATTTTGTCGAGGGCGCGGGCCTCAGACCCTATCTCGAGGCGCTTTCGCCCGCCGATCGCGCGCGCTATCTCGCGCTCTACCTGGAGGCGATCGCGCGCGCTTATCCGCGCCAGCCTTGGGGCGGGGTGCTGCTCGCCTTTCCCCGGCTGTTCGTTGTTGCTCAGCGTCAAGATTGACGCTCTATTAACGCGCGGCGCCGATCCTGGGGCTCATCTCGCGCCGCTCGGAGGCCGACATGATCGCGAAATGGGCTATCGGCGCTATCGCGGTTTGCGCCCTCGTCGGCGCCGCGCGGGCGCAGGACGCCGGCACGCTCGATCCCAAGCCGTTGCCGCCGCTCGCCCATCCCAACGATCCGAGCCTGCCGGCGAAACAGGTGTTCGGCCGCGAGCTGACGCCCACCGACGTCAAAGTGCGCTCGATCGGTTTCTACGCCCGCGGTTGTCTGGCGGGCGCCAAGGCGCTGCCGGTCGACGGCGAGGCGTGGCGGGTGATGCGGCTGTCGCGCGATCGCTTCTGGGGTCATCCGGCGATGATCGCGTTCCTCGAGCGGTTTTCGCGCAAGGCGCGCGACGAGGGAATCTGGCCCGGCATCCTGGTCGGCGACATTTCGCAGCCGCGCGGCGGGCCGATGCTGACCGGCCACGCCTCGCACCAGATCGGCCTCGACGCCGACGTCTGGCTCACCCCGATGCCCGAGACGCCGCTGACCCGCGCCGATCGCGAAGAGATGTCGGCGATCGACATGGTGCGTCCCGACGGCCTCGCGGTCGATCCCGCCCATTGGTCGGAGCGGCAGGCGGGAATCATTCGCGCCGCCGCCGAGGAGCCCGAGGTCGAGCGCATCTTCGTCAATCCCGCGATCGAGAAGGCGCTGTGCGAGAGACACGCGGGCGAAGCCTGGATGCACAAGGTGCGCCCGTTCTGGGGCCACAACTATCACTTTCACATTCGCATCCGCTGCCCCGAGGGCGAGACCGCCTGCCAGCCCCAGGACCCGGTCCCGCCCGGCGACGGCTGCGACAGGACTCTCGCCTGGTGGTTCACCGACGAGGCGCTGCATCCGCGGCCCGGCCCGGCCAAGCCGCCGATCAAGATGGCCGAGTTGCCGCCGGAATGCCGCGAGGTGGCGGTGGAGAAATAACGCCGGTCGCCGCGCCGCCCGTCCGGCGCGCCCGCCCGGAGCGTCGCGTTCGCGCGCTCTTCCCAGTCCTTCGTGCGGCGGATGTTCTCGGCTGCGGCCACCCGCTTGCCGAGAAATCCGATATCGGGATCGCGCGGCGCCGGGCCCCGAGGGGCGCCGACGGACGGCGCCGAGACGTCGCTGCCCGATCTCGGCGCGGCGATCCTCGCCGCGGTCGCTGGCCGAAGCCTCATCATTGAAATATCGATGTTTTCTTCAGCGGTCCGGTTCCGCCGCCGCCTCGCGAAGCCGGCAGAGCCTCGAGCCAGGCAAAACGGTGCGGCGGTTTGCCGCACTGAATTTCGCGATCCTTACGCATCGGCAGCCAATCCGGACTTGCTAAATTAGCAAATTGGCATATTCTCACATTCGCATATGAAGCAACGCGAGATCGAGGGGCATGGGCCAGCCGGGGCCAAGTCTCCAAGAAGGCTGATCTAAGCTCGATTTCCGGCAGGAGAGGAAGAAAATGATGAACAAGACAAGCATGATCGTGCTGGCCGGCGCACTGTTCGGCCTCGCCACTGCGGCCTCCGCGCAGACGGCCGCCCCCGCCGCGCCGGCCGCGCCCGCTGCGGCGCCTACGGCCCCGTATCCCTACGGCCCCAATGCCTATGGCCCGAACGCTTACGGCGCCCCGTATGGTTACGGCGCCCCGTATGGCGGTTACGGCGGCCCGTATGGCGGTTACGGCCGCCCGTATGGTGGTTGGGACGACTATGACGACGACTACGGCAGCGGCTACGGCAGGGGCTATGGCCGCGGTCACGGCAGCGGCCACTTCAACTTCGGTATGGGCGGCGACACCGACCTCAGTGGCAACGGTTGGGGCAATGGCAGAGGCAGAGGCTATGACCGCGATGGCTATGATCGGTATGACCGCGGCGGCTGGGAACCGTGGAACCGGTGGTGAGACGTAACGGGCAACAGCGTTCCCGAGGCCGACACGCTGATCTTCGCTGGGGAAGGGCGGACGACAACGACCCGAGCGCAGAAAACCGAGGGACGGAATTTTCGGGAACGCGAAGACCTATGAACGCATGAGATTGACGGCCGACGCGGTCTCGCCCGGAGAAGGCGGACTTCGTCGGCCGAATTCGTTGATACCAAAACGCGATGATCGGTTGCGATCATCGCCGCGACCGCAGCGCGCCCGCGCCCTTTTTCGTGGAATCCTCGAGCGCGACCAGTGGCGCTCGAAAACAACGGATATCACGTATCTTTCATCGCCTGCCTGCCGACGTCGGCGATCCCGGCGGCATTCGACGCCGCGCTGCCGGTCAATCGATGAGCTTGTAAGCCGGCAGCGTCAGGAACTCCTCGAAGGTCGGGCTGAGCGACATTTCAGCGAACAGGTGGATCGCGTCGGCGAACCGGCTGCGGGCGAAATCGCGCTCTCCGATCGCCTCGTGCAGCTTGTCCATCTCGTCGGCGAGCGTCAGGCGGAACAGGTCCGGCGTCACCACGCGGCCATCGGCGAGCGTCGCCTTGCGGTGCAGCCATTGCCAGATTTGCGCACGCGAGATCTCGGCCGTCGCCGCGTCTTCCATCAGATTGTAGAGCGGCACGGCGCCACGGCCGCGCAACCAGGCCTCGATATATTGCACGCCGACGCGGATGTTTTCGCGTAAGCCCGCCTCGGTACGCTCGCCCTCGTGCACCTTCAACAGGTCGGCCTTGGTCACCACGATGTTGTCGCGGCTGACGGAGAGCTGGTTCGGCCCCGGCATCAGCCGGTCGAACACCTCCATCGCGACCGGCACGAGGTCGGGATGGGCGACCCAGGTGCCGTCGTGGCCGTTGCCCGCCTCGCGCTCCTTGTCGGCGCGCACCTTGGCGAAGGCGGCCTCGTTGGCCTCCGGGTCGCCTTTGATCGGGATTTGCGCCGCCATGCCGCCCATCGCGAACGCGCCGCGGCGGTGGCAGGTCTTGATCAGCAGCAGCGAATAGGCCTCGAGGAACGCCTTGCCCATGGTCATCGCCGAGCGGTCGGGGGTCAGAAACGCTGGGGTCTTGCCGAGCCGTTTGACGAACGAGAAGATGTAGTCCCAGCGGCCGCAATTGAGGCCGACGATGTGGTCGCGCAGCTCGTAGAGGATCTCGTCCATCTCGAACGCCGCCGGCAGCGTCTCGATGAGCACGGTCGCCTTGAACGTCCCGTGGTCGATGACCATCGTTTGTTCGGCGAACGAGAACACGTCGTTCCACAGCCGCGCCTCGAGATGGCTCTCGATCTTGGGCAGGTAGAATGCGGGCGTAGAACCCGCCGCCATCTGCGCCCGGGCGCAATGGACAACGTAAAGGCCGAAGTCGAACAGCGAGCCCGAGATCTCCTCGCCGTCGACCAGAACGTGGCGCTCCGGCAGATGCCAGCCGCGCGGGCGCACCATCAGCGCGGCTGTTTTCTCCCCGAGTGCATAGGTCTTGCCGGTAGCAGGGTCGGCGAAGCCGAGAGTTCCCGCCCAACGGTCCTTCAGGTTGGCCTGGCCCTCGATCATGTTGGCGAACATCGGCGACGACGCGTCCTCGAAATCCGCCATGAACACTTTGGCGCCCGAGTTCAGCGCGTTGATGATCATCTTGCGGTCGACGGGACCGGTGATCTCGACGCGGCGGTCGAGGAGGTCGGCAGGGATCGGCGCAACTTTCCAGTCGCCGCTACGAATCGCCTGCGTTTCGGGCAAGAAGTCGGGCGTCGCGCCGGCGTCGAAAGTCGCCTGCCGCTCGGCGCGCCGCGCCAGCAATTCCCGACGCCGCTGATCGAACCGGCGATGCAGCGCGGCGAGGACCACGAGCGCCTCGACACTGAGAATTTCCGCGCCGCGAGGCGTTTCCGCGGCGCGGACCTCGACGTCCTCGACGCCCTCGACACTGGCGGCAGCGTTCATCTCGGATCTCCCCGCGCTCCCAGCGCGTGGACCTTTTCCTAGCAACGAAGGCGCCGCCTTGGGGAGCCGTCCGCGTCGCCATGCACACGAAAGTTTTTCGTAACCCTCCGCGAAAATCCCGCTACGAAAAGCGCTCAGGCCGCCCGGCGGCGGCTCACGTCGCCGTACCAGGCCCGGATCGCGCGCTTGCGCGCCGCGCGCTCGTCGGCGGTCTCCTCGGCGATATGGCCTTCGCCGAGATCGCGGGCGCCGGCGCCGATGTCGCTCCATTCGCGCTCGCCGAGCCCCTCGAGCGCCGCGGCGTCGCGGCGCGCCTCGAGCCAACGCGCCGGCGCGTACAGGACATCGTAAAGGCGCTGAGCGAGGTTGTTGTCGCGATGCGGCGTGAACGGCGACCTGGGCATGAACAGGGGCACTTCGCGCATGAAAACCTCCGGAGGGTCGCAAGCTCCCGCTCCCCGCCGATACCCGCGGCAGCGGAGCCGGGAATCGCTCCCTGTTGCCAAAAATATGCGCGTTAACGATTGATCTGTCCAACGAATGTTTGTACTGTGATCGATAAGCAAACGCGATTGATGGCCATGCTCGACACCGACCAGCTCCGCACCTTTCTCGCCATCGTCGATCTCGGCTCGTTCACCCGCGCCGCGGAGCGCGTGAACAAGACCCAGTCGGCGGTCTCGATGCACATCCGTCGCCTCGAGGAGCAACTGGGCTGCGCCCTGTTCGTCAAACAGGGGCGCGGCGTCAGGCTCACCGCCGAGGGCGAGGAGCTCATCGAATACGCTCGCCGCATAGTGCGCGCCGAGGCGAGCGCGATTGCCGCCCTGTCGCGCAAGGGGCTCAGCGGCTCGGTCAGGCTCGGCATCCCCGACGACTATGCCGAGGCCTTCCTCGCCGAAATCCTCACCCGCTACAGCCATCGCCATCCGATGGTGGAGATCGCCGCGACCTGCGAGAACTCGATCGAGCTCGCCGGCATGGTCAAGGGCGGCGAGCTCGATCTCGCGCTGGTGACCGATTTCGACGGCCTCAACGGATTCGAGCTCATTCGCGAGGAGCCGCTGGTGTGGGCGGCGTCGACGAAGATGAAATTCAACGAAGGCGAGCCCGTGGCGCTCGCGCTCGGCAGCCCGGCCTGCGTCTGGCGCAAGGTGGCGGACGACGCGCTCGAGGGCCGCCAGGAGTGTTCTCGCGCGGCTTTCGTGTCGAAGAATTATACCGCGATCGGCGCCGTAGTGCGCGCCGGCCTCGCCGCCACCGTGCTGCCGATCGGCATGGTCGGGGAGGGGCTGCGCGTGCTCGGGCCCGACTGGGGCCTTCCGGAACTGCCGATGACGCGCATGGGCCTGATCCGCGCCGCCGGCCCGGCGAGCGAAGAGACGAAGGCGCTCGCCCAGGCGATCCGCGACACCATTCCGGCCGCCGGCCGCCTTGCGGCGTGATCTCAGCTCCGCGGCGTGGCGTCGAAGGCCTCGCCGGCGAATCCGCATGCCGCCAGCGTTGCGGCCATGTGAGCCGGGACGGGGGCCTCGACGACGATCGGCGGCTTTGCCGCCGACAGTGGGGCCTCGATGCGGCGGGCGAGCAACTGCAACGGCAGCGCCGGGTCGCGCTCGCCGTAGATCGCGTCGCCGAGGATCGGCCAGCCCTCCGACGCGGCGTGCACGCGCAACTGATGGGTGCGGCCGGTGAGCGGCTGGAACTCGATCCAGGCGATCGGCCTGCCGTTCCACTCGCCCCGGCCGAGTTTTCGCCAGCGCGTCTCAGCCGGCTGGCCGGCGGCGTCGACCTTCATCCACCAGCCGCGCGCTTTGTCGAGCCGGCCGAGCGGCTTGTCGATCAACCCCTCGTCCGCTTGCGGCCCTCCTGAGACCATCGCCCAGTAGGTCTTGCCGATCTTGCCCTGCTTGAACAGGAGCCCGAGTTTGGCGAGCGCCTTGCGGTGGCGGCCGAGCACCAGGCAGCCGGCGGTCTCGCGGTCGAGGCGATGGGCGAGCGCCGGCGCGCGGGGCAGGCCGAAGCGCAACTCGTCGAACCGGTCCTCGAGACTCGCGCCGCCTTTCGGCCCGCGATGCACCGGCACGCCGGCCGGCTTGTCGATCACCAGCATCAGGCCGTCGCGGTAGAGCACGCGGAGAGGGTCGGCTTCGTTCGTCATGGCTCGAGGCTGTATCGCCCCGCGCGAGCGCTGGCCAGAGGTCGACGGTTCAATCCGCCGGCCGCAACTCCTTCGCCAATCCGAGCGCGTTCTTGATCACCCGATCGCTGAGGCCGATCGGCAGACGCCCGAGCATCTGCAGCGCGCCGGCGCCCTTGCCGACGACGACGCGCGCACGAGGCCGACGCGACTGCAGCGCGCGTACGATGGCTTCGACCACGACGCGCGGGTCATCCGCGCCCGCCTTGTCGAAGGCCCGGTCAAAAGCGGCGAGCGCCGGACGATAGCGGCGCTCCATCTCCGGCGCTCGGGCGAGCCAGGCGTCGCGCGCCGCGCGGGAGGTCGTGAAGATGCCGGTCTTCATCGCGCCGGGCTCGACCAGCGCGACGCGCACGCCGAGGCGGGCGAATTCGAGGCGCATGGCGTCGTTGAGCGAGGCGAGGGCGGATTTCGACGCCGCAATCGGACCGTAGAACGGGACTGTCAAATGGGCCGAGATCGCGCCGACGTTGACGATGACGCCTCGCGACCGGGCGAGCAGCGGCAACATCGCCTGCGCGAGCAGGACCGGACCGATGACGTTGACGTCGAAGAGCCGACGCAACTCGCTGACTGGCGCCGCTTCGAGGGGTCCCTCGACGATGACGCCGGCCATATTGACCAATCCTGCGAGCCCGGCGGCGCCGACCACAGCGCTTGCCGCTTCGCTGAGCGCCTCGCGCGGCGGCGGCGATTCCAGATCGAGTTTCAGCCGCGCCATCCGTCCCGTGCCGGCGGGCGCGGCGATCGCGTTCGGGTCGCGCGCGGCGGCGAGCACGCTATAGCCCTCAGCGATGAGCCTCGAGATCAAGGCGCCGCCCAAGCCCCCCGTCGCGCCGGTCACCAGCACCCATCGCTCGTTCGTGGCGTTGCTCATCTCATCATTCCCGCGTCGATTGGCCCTGACCGGCGACGGCTGTAATATGAAACTTCCCTCGAGTTTCGAGAATTCGCATTCATGGCGGGACACGAAGACGCGCGGCTGATGCCGAGAAAACGGCCCGTCCAGGCCCGGTCGCAGGCGACCGTCGCTGTGTTGCGGGAGGCGAGCATTCAGGTTCTGCTGGCGGTCGGCTACCGAAAGCTGACGACGACGCGGGTCGCCGACCGCGCGGGCGTCGCCGTCGGCTCGCTCTATCAGTACTTCCCCAACCGGCAGGCGCTGGTGAATGCGCTGCTGGCGGACTACCTCGACGAGATCTGCGGCGCCATCGAACGCGATTGCGAAGCGCTGACCGGAGCGCCGCTCGCAGTCCTGGCGCGAGGGCTGGTTGACGCCTGCATCGCGGCGAAGACCCGCCGCCTCGACCTGACGCGCGCCCTGCACGAACCGCTCGTCGAGGTCGGCGGCGCGCCTCTGGTGCGCGCGGCGGCGATGCGGATCGCCGATGCAACCGCGCGCCTGCTCGCCTCGTGCCGCGACAGTGAATTCGAGCGGCCGCGCGAAAACGCGTTGTTCGTCGTCACGGCTTCAGTCGGCTTGCTGCAGAGCGCGCTCTCCGACTCGGGCGACGCCATTGGGCTCGAGGCGCTGCGCGCGAACCTGCGCGCGATGGTCTACGGCTACCTCGTCGAGGCTCGCCGCCCGAGACTTGAACCCGACGCGGCATCGGTCCAAACGTGCTAGCGCCTGGGCCGACCGGGCGCCGGAGCCGAGAGCCACGTGAGCGAGCACAGCGAGGACAAGAACAAGCCCGGCCGGTTGAAACACTGGTTCGAAGGCATGTTCGAACCGGCGACGATCGCGGAAGCGCCGCCTGCGCCGCCGTCCGAAGCGCCGGCGCCTTCGCCCGAGGCCACGCCTGTCCTCGCCGAGGCCGCGCCTCCGCTCGAGTCACCGGCGCCGGAGGTTTCGCCCGGGCCGGCGTCGGGTCTCGCCGCCGCTTCCGCTCCCGAGGCGCCGGACCAAAACTGGTTCCGCCGCCTGACCTCGGGCCTGTCGCGCTCCTCCTCGGCGATCGGACGCGGCATCCGCGACATTTTCGCCAAGCGCAGGCTCGACGCCGCCTCGCTCGACGATCTCGAGGACATTCTGATTCAGGCCGACCTCGGCCTCGGCGCGGCGACGCGCCTGCGCGAGGCGATCGGCAAGGGCCGCTACGAAAAAGGCATCAGCCCCGACGAAGTGAGGGCGCTGCTCGCCGAGGAGGTCGAGCGCACGCTGGCGCCGGTGGCCAAGCCCCTCGTGATCGACGAAAGCGTGAAACCGTTCGTGATCCTGGTGATCGGCGTCAACGGCTCGGGCAAGACGACGACGATCGGCAAGCTGGCGGCCAAATTCATCGCCGAAGGCCGCCAGGTGACCGTCGTCGCCGGCGACACTTTCAGGGCCGCAGCGATCGAACAGCTAAAGATCTGGGCCGACCGCGTCGGCGCCGACTTCCTGGCCCGCGAACAGGGCGGCGACCCCGCCAGCCTCGCCTTCGATGCGCTGACCCGAGCCAGAGCGAACGGCGCCGACGTCATGATGATGGACACCGCCGGGCGGCTGCAAAACCGGACCGAGCTGATGGGCGAGCTCGAGAAGATCGTGCGGGTGATGAAGAAGGTCGACCCCGCCGCGCCGCATGCGACGCTACTGGTGCTCGACGCCACCGTCGGCCAGAACGCGCTGAGCCAGGTCGAGATTTTCGGCCGCATCGCGGGCGTTACCGGCCTCGTTATGACCAAACTCGACGGCACCGCGCGCGGCGGCATCCTCGTCGCCATCGCCGACAAGTTCGAGCTGCCGGTGCATTTCATCGGCGTCGGCGAGACCGTCGACGACCTCGAGCCGTTCTCGGCGCGGGATTTTGCGCGCGCCATCGCCGGCTTCGAGGACGAGGAGTGAGCCGGCGGGCGGGGGAAGCGGCGCGGGTCGAGGCGATCTTTGGGCGGCTCGCGGAAAAGAATCCGGAGCCGAAGACCGAGCTCGAGTCGCTCAATCCGTTCACGCTGCTGATCGCCGTCGTGCTCTCGGCGCAGGCGACCGACGTCAGCGTCAACAAGGCGACGCGCGATCTGTTTCCGCTCGTCGACACGCCCGGCAGGATGGTCGCATTCGGCGAGGCGGCGCTCGCCGAAAAAATAAAGACCATCGGCCTCTACAAGACCAAGGCGAAGAACGTGATCGCGCTGTCGCGGGCGCTGATCGCCGAGCACGGCGGCGAGGTTCCGCGCGACCGCGACGCCCTGGAGGCGCTGCCGGGCGTCGGCCGCAAGACGGCGAACGTCGTGCTCAACGTCGCCTTCGGCGAGCCAACGCTCGCCGTCGACACCCACGTGTTCCGCGTCTCCAACCGCCTCCCGCTCGCCAAAGGCAAGACGCCGCGCGAGGTCGAGGACGGGCTCGAAAAAATCATCCCGGAGCGCTACCGTCGGCACGCCCACCACTGGCTGATCCTGCACGGCCGCTACGTCTGCAAGGCGCGCGCGCCGAACTGCGGCCAATGCGTGATCGCCGATTTGTGCCGGTTTCCGGAGAAGACGGCGTAGCCGCGCCAATCTCTCAACTGGCGCCCCGACAGTTGGCGGATAAAAGGGCGGGATCGAACCGAAGGAGACGTTGGGGATAAGCGCCAGCAGCGGCGCCCCGGGAGGCAATTCCGGCTCCAGTCTTTTGCCCTGACGCCTAGGGGTCTTATCGAGGATGACAGCCCGGCCGCCGAAGCGACGCCTAAAATTCAATCGAGAGCTGGAGTGCTGAAAATTTTGGTTCCGAGCGACACCCTTCAAGTGTATTATCCTTACATGATACGTCGTCTCTATATCCATAACTTCCGTTGCCTCGAGAACTTCGAGCTGCCGGTCTCGGGGCTGCGGTCAGTGCTGCTGATCGGAAACAATGGTGCAGGAAAAACGACAGTTGCTTTGGCGCTCGGAATCCTTCAGCGAATCGCTCGCGGAACAAACCGCGTTGGCGAGCTCGTAAAGCCGAAGGACCTAACCCGTGGGCGCGTCGACGCGCCTATGAGATTTGAGATTGAGGCGGAACTTCATTCCAAGGTCTACAAATACGTCGTCGCCTTCGAATTTCCAGCTGGTTTCAAGGAGCTGCGGCTACGAGAAGAAAGTCTCTCCGTCGAAGGCGCCCCTATCTACACAAGAGAATCTGCGCAGGTCCGCCTCCCAAGAGCCGGTTATGAAGCGGAGGCGAAATTCAGTATCGATTGGCACGTAGTGGCTTTGCCGATTGTTCAGCACCGCTCGACAAACGATCCATTGTATGTTTTTCGGCAGTGGCTCGCTAGTATGCTCATTCTTCGTCCAATCCCTAGTCTGATTGAGGGCGGCTCCGACGGCGAAACCCTTCAGCCTCGCATCGATGTTACCGATCTCGCGGCATGGTTCTCCGGTCTGGTGGCGTCGGCGCCATCCGCGTATTCGAAGATTGATTCGTACTTGAAGCAGATGATGCCCGACCTTCAGGACTTGAAAAATCCCGTAGTTGGACAGGAGTCAAGAAGTTTGACAGTGAATTTTTCTGGCGACAAGGGAACAGCGGTTATTCCATTTTCAGATTTGTCGGACGGTGAGAAATGCTTTGTTATTAGTGCCCTCGTAATCGCGGCTAACGGAATGTTTGGACCTTTGCTTTGTTTCTGGGATGAACCTGACAATTATCTTGCACCTTCGGAGGTTGGTCTGACCGTGATGGCCCTCCGCAGGGCTTTTGAGATCGGGGGACAACTTATCGTGACCTCTCATAATCCGGAAGCAATCCAGCGTTTCTCGGACGAAAATACATTGGTTCTCTACCGGAATAGTCATCTTGAGCCGACGATAGCTCGGTCTCTAAAATCAATACGAGCAGGTGGTATTTTCGATGGCGATTTGGTTCAAGCCTTAATTCGAGGTGAAGTGGTAGCATGAGTGTAAATTGGTATCGGCCACATATCTTTGTCCTTCCTGAAGACGACCGAGATCGCCAGTTGGCGAACGGTTTTTTGCTCAGTCTTTCAACTTATCAGGTTCAAATACAAGGTCCGGTGGGTCGGTGGCTTCACGTCGTTGATCACTTCGTTAAAGTTTACGTTAAACAAATGCGTAAGTATCAAAAGCAGCACGTAGTTCTACTTATCGACTTCGACGGCGACACCGAACGCCGAGCGGTTATTGAAAAAGATATCCCAACAGACCTAAAAGATAGAGTATTTATTCTTGGGGCATTGACCGAACCAGAGGAACTTAGGCGTGCCGGTCTAGGCACTTATGAGGAAATTGGCAAGGCAATGGCAAACGATTGTTGCTTGGGTACACTGGATAACTGCGGGAATGACCTGCTCAAGCATAATATTGCCGAACTCGCCAGACTAAGGAAGGGCGTCTGTCCTGACTTACCGCCCGTAGAGTAGACCGAAGGAACAAAGAATTCGACGGTCGAAAACTGGTGTCAGTTGGGAGGTGAAACCCTTTAGTATCGCACGCCCGCGAGAATGTCCGCCCCCCGCCCCTCATCGAATTACCCTGTAAAGGACCACGCGTTCGATCTAAACCCCTAGCCGCGCTCGGCGCCGGCGACGGGAGCGCCGAAGGAGGCGAGGAATGCAAACGGGAACCCCGAGCCGCACCGCGATGGCGACCGCGCTGATGCGCGCGATCCACAGCCGCGCCGACCCCCTTCCGCTCATCGACGACCCCTGGGGCGATCGCCTGCTCGCGCCGGTGCGCGAGATCATCGACGCGCGCTCGAGAGAGGCGGGGTTTTCCGATGCCGACGCCTATCTCAGCAACGGCGCGGCCTACGCGAACGTCATTATCCGCGCGCGCTTCGCCGAGGATGCCCTGGCCCGCGCGCGCTCGCGAGGCGTCGGGCAGTATGTGATCATCGGCGCCGGCTTCGATTGCTACGCGCTGCGCCAGCCGCCGGGAGAGCCGCTCGTCATCTACGAGGTCGACCATCCGGCGACGCAGACTTACAAGCGCCGCCGTCTTTCCGCCGCCGGCGTCGAGCCGCCGCAAAACCTGCGCTTCGTCGCCGCCGATCTCGGCCAGCAGCGGCTCGGCGACGCCCTCGCGCGGGCCGGCTACGACGCGAATTCCCCCGCGTTCTTCGCCTGGCTCGGGGTCACGATGTATCTGACGCGCGAGGCCAATCTGGCGACGTTCAGCGAGATCGCGCGCATCGGCGCCAGGGACAGCGAGCTCGTCTTCACCTACACCGACGCGCAGCTGTTCCATCCTGACGAGCGCTCGCCGAAATTCCAGCGCCTGCTCTAGCGGGTCGGCTCGATCGGGGAGCCGATCATCACCGGCTTCGATCCGGCCCGCATGGCCGACGAACTCGCCGCCTGCGGACTGGCGCTGATCGAGGATGTCGGCGCCGACGAGCTGATCGCGCGTTACGATGCTCTTGGCCGCAATGGCCTCGGGGCGGAGCGCTACAGTCGCGTGGCGCGGGCGCGCGTGGCCTGAAGCCGCTCCCACGCCGAAACCGAATCGGGCGGGAACCGTATGAGGCGTTGAAATAGCTGCGAGTCGATCGACGGCGCGCAGAGCGGACCGACCGTACCCGATTGGGCATTGCGCTGACGCGCGCGGCGCCCGAGGCTTCGAGGGAGAAGCAAAGGCCGCCGATGACGCCGCAAGTCTGTACGTCGATCGCCTGGGGCGTTTGGCTGTTGTCGTGGATCGCCGCGGCGCGCTGGGCCGATCCTGTCGCCAAGCGGCCGGCCCTCGGCGAACAATGGCTCTACCGCGCCGCGACGTTGGTGGGAGCGGTTTTGCTGTTCGCCGGCCCCGCCGACCCCCTTCGCGCGCCGGACCGCATGTGGACGCTCGCGCCCGCCGTCGACGGGGCGCTGTTCGCCGCCGTCGTTTCGGGGATGGCGTTCGTCTGGTGGGCGCGGCTCTACCTCGGACGCTTGTGGTCGAGTTCGGTGACCAGGAAAGCCGATCACCGGGTCGTCGACACGGGCCCCTACGCCATCGTGCGCCATCCGATCTACACCGGACTCATCTTCGCCGCCGCCGCGACCGCCGCGCAGAGGGGCACGGCGCGGGCTGTCGCCGGCATGCTGGTTTTGACCGTCGGATTCTGGATCAAGGCCCGACTCGAGGAACGCTTCCTGCGCGCCGAACTGGGCGAGGGCGCATACGATTCCTATCGGCGTCGCGTGCCGATGCTGAACCCCTTCGGACCCCGCGGGTGACAGCGGGCCGGGCGCCCCTACCCAATCAAGGGCGCCCGGGAATTTGCCCCGGTTACCAGTGCGAACGCCTAGGTTATTGAAATCTCGATATTATTTCTTGCACTGGGCGGCAACTGCGCTGGCGCGTCGCCGCTCCGGCCGACGCCGCGGGCCAAAAGGATCGGGCGAGGCTGCAGGACCGGAAACTACTGGGTTGGCCGCTGGTGGAGGCCCGGTTCATTCCTCCTGACGCTCGCCAGGATCCGCGTCGTCGCGGCGATCAGGGGTTCGACGCTGCTGGCGGTCGCGGCGGGGGCGGCGGAGGTCGTCGCCTCGAGAACCGTCAGGGCTTCGGCCGGCAACGCCGCCTCGTCGACGAGACGCTGGATCTCGCCGTCGGCCGCCGCGGCTTGGCCGCGCTTGGCCGATAGCGCCAGCGCCACGCTCCGCAGGGATTTGGCCAGCAGCGGAGACGCTTCGTCGGCGAAGCCGCCTGCAAACAGCACCTTGGCCATCCTCAAGCAACGGTCCGCGTCAGCCATGGCCGCTGCGCCCCGGGCGTCGTCGGGCTTCGGTTCTGGACTTTCGGGCGCCAAGGCGGGGGAGCGATGCAGCGGCCGCGCCTCATGCGTGAAGCTCAGCAGGCCGGCGGCGGCCAATCGCCGCATCGTCAGCCATGCAGCCTTGTCGACGAACTCGACATCGAGATCGCCGGCCCCGCGCTCGATTTCGGCGGCGAGCGCGTGCGCATCGAGGTCGAGCACGGCCATGAGGCTCGTGCGCCCGTCGACGCCCTTGCGCGCTTCGATGAGCAACGCGCTATCCCCCAGACGGCGGACGAGATCGGCGACGAAGGCCTCTTCGGCGGAGAGCACCCGCGGCGCCGAGCGTTTCGGCTCGGCCATCATCGCCTGCATGCGCTCGATGAAGGCGCCCCGGCCCGAGGGCATTTTTAGGGCGTTCAGATCGCCGTCGCCGTCGATCACGCCGTCGGCGAGCGCCTGCTTCTGACCGATGAGATGCAGGATCGAATGCTCGATGCTGTTCTCGGTCACCAGATTGACGACCGAAACCGAGCGGGTCTGGTTCTTGCGCCAGGCGCGGGCGATGCGCTGTTCGAGCTTGGCCGGATTCCAGGGCAGATCGACGTTCACCACGGCGCTCGCAACCTGCAGATTGAGCCCGACGCTGCCGCTGTCGGTCGACAGGAACACCCGACAGTTTTGGTCCTGCTTGAACCGGTTGATCTCCGCGCGCCGGCGATTCTGCGGTAGCGAACCGGTGTGGCGAGCCGCCTCGACGCCCATTTCGCCGACGAGTTCGCTGACCATCGCCAGCATCCGCTCCCATTCGGAGAAGATGATGACTTTGCGCCCCTGCTCGGCCAGGAGGTCTTCGAGAATGCCCTCGAGCTCCTCCAGCTTGGGGCTGACGCGGCACGACGGATCGAGAATCGCCGGCGTGTCGCAGGTCATGCGCATGCAGGCGAGCAACTGCTGAAGTCGGTCGAATTCCTGCTGCCGCAATGGGCGCCGTTGCGCCTGCGCGATCAGCTGCGCCGCCGGCGCCCGGTAATCCTCGTAGCGCGCCTTCTGTTCCTCGGACATGGCAACGAAGTAAGTCTTCACCGTGCGGCCGGGGAGCTCCTTTTCGACCTCCGCCTTGCGCCGCCGCAGCATCACTGGGCCAATCCGCTCCCGCAGCTCGGCGAGATTCTTGTAATCGACCGGACGACCGCGCTCGTCGAGCTCGTAGAAATCGCGGTTGAAGCGGAACAGCGGGCCGAGGATTTCGGGATCGAGGTACTGCACGATCGAATAGAGCTCGTCGATGCGGTTCTCGACCGGCGTGCCGGTCAGCACGAAGGCGTGGGGCGCGCTCAGCGACTTGACCCGCCGCGCCGTCTTGGTTTGCCAGTTCTTGATGCGCTGCGCCTCGTCCAGCACGACGATATCCGGACGCAGAAAGGCGTTGATGTCGCCGGCGTCGCTGATCACCTGTTCGTAGTTGACGATGGTGAAGAAGGCCGGCTCGCGAAATGCGGCGAGACGCTGTGCGCGCGGGCCGTAGACGAGACGGGTCGAGCGCTGGCTGAACCGGGCGATCTGCTCTTCCCATTCGGCTTTGAGCGAGGCCGGGCAAACGACCAGCACGCGCTCGGCGCCCTTGCGCCGCGCCAGGAGTTCGCACGCGGCGATGGCCTGGATCGTCTTGCCGAGACCCATATCGTCGGCGAGCAGCGCCCGCTCGCCGAAGGCGAGGTGCATCGCGCCGAGCCGCTGGTAGGGCAGCAGCGGAAGGCTAAGCACGTCGATCGTGTCGCGGCCGGCGGCGAGATCGGCCTCGAATTCGGCCCGCGCGCTGCGGCGGTTCGCCTCGCGCCGCGCGCGCTCGATCCAGGGTCCGAAATGCCGGGAGACCGTCATCACCGCCGTAACCGCTGCGGGCGCTGCTGGCCAGGCTTCGAGCAGACTTGCAATCCTCTCTGGCGCCCTCGCCAGCGTTCCGTCGTCTTCGAGCCAAAATTTCATCCACTCGCGGGCCGGCGACAGCGCCGCCTCGTCGGCCTCGAGAGGCCATGCGATCGTCGGGGTCGCCCCGGCGCTGCGATCGAGGAACACTTCCACTTTCGTACTTCCCGTGGCCGTCGCGGCCCGAAACGCACGCGTCCTGCCGCGCTGAAGCGCCGCGAGGACGCCTTCGACGTGCTTGCACGTGCCCAGGCCATTGACCCGGTGATCGATGCAGCCGCAGGAATTGATCGGTCGGTCGAGACTCCTGATTTCCACCTCGTAGGCGCCGCCGCTCAACGAACGCGCCCGGAACAGGCCGAAAAATCCTTGGCTTCGATCTCGAGGCGCCACGTCGAGGATTTCCGTGCGGCCCCGCCAGCGCCGCAGCGCGATCTCGTCCTCGTCGGAGGTCCTCCACCCCTGGACGGGCGTCGGCTCGAGAACAGCCTTAGCCTTGCGGCCCTTGGGCGACTTCCCTCGCTTCGTCGAGCCGCGAGCCTCGCGAGAAGACCTGCCTCCGGCAACCTCGTGTTCGCCCATCTCGATCCTCGACCTTTCGCCGTCGCGGATCGACGCCGATCCGGGGGCAGGGGCACACCTTCGCCTCGGCGAGCGAATCATTCGGGCCCGGCTCGACTATGCGGTCGCCGAGATGGCCTTCGCAACGGCGGAGGAAGCGCCGTACACAAGAGCCGAAACAGCCGGCGGCGCTCGAGGTTCCGACGAGATCGCCCACACGCTAGAACCGCGGCTTCAAACGCTCGTCGATGGGCGTCGGCACGCCGTGACGATGTCGTCCTTCTCCTCCCGGGAGAGCCGCCGAACCCGCATCCACACGGGCTGTTGCTTGGCCATCGTCGCCGGTCTCCACGATTCGCCCTTGCGAGCTCGGCAATTGATCGGATAGCAACACCGCGCCAAAAGACCCGCAACCAATGCTAATATCTTCCCGATGGCGCCCTTGGCGCAGAGATCGACAAAAAGATGGCTCCCGCCCCTCGTTCGACCGCTCCGACTGAGGGGCGCCCATCTCGGCGCGACGAGAATTCCGCGTGACGCCGATTCCGGGGAAAGCCGGATCACGCAGAGTGTGGCGGAGATCTCGCCGTGAATTCGGGAGGCCCGAAGCGGAGGCGCTGCGCGTAACCGCGGTCGACGACACCGGGCGGTTGCCATCGGCAGAGATGCGATCGAGCAGGAAATCTCGCGTGTTCGGCGGCGGCAAGCGCAGGCCGGCGGCCATCATCGACGTCGCGTTGATCCACAGCCCGGTCAGGAGCGGCGAAGTCGCCGATCTGGTTGCCGGGTAGGGGCATCTCGTCGTTGATGAATGCCATCATCTGCCGGCCGTAACCGGGGTAGATTCCCGGGCGCCACTGTAGGCGAGGTCGCCGACCTCGCTGCCTCCGCTCGGAAGACTCGGGCACGATGAGGCGCTGACGCGCCGACCGAGGTCGTCCTTCGACAAGCCCAGGATGAGGGCGCTCGAGCTACAGAATCGCGCCGCCCGGGAATTTGCCCCGGTCACCTCGCGTTGGATTAAGTGTTTGAAAACACTGGCGCGCCCGAAGGGATTCGAACCCCTGACCCCCAGATTCGTAGTCTGGTGCTCTATCCAGCTGAGCTACGGGCGCGCAAACCACCTTCGGGACCATGGGGTTCCCAGCGGCGGAGCCGCCGTTTAAACGGTTTCGCGCCGTGAGGCAAGCGCGATTTCTCCGGCGCGGCAATCCGGACCCGGATCGTGCGCCGGAGCTTGCCGGGAGTAGCTTAAACGACTGATTTTACCTGGATTCCGGTCACCGGATGTTGGCCGAGCGCGATCGGCCCGCACGCCCGGCGCAATGCCGGCTCCGACCCGAGGCGACGCTTTTCTCGCTGGCGCCTTGCTCGCCGGCCGTCGCCGCCTTCGGGTTCAGCGGCCGCGGTTTCCGGATCGGCCGCCGAAGAGCTTTCGACGCTTCAGAGCCGCGCCATGTCCGCCTGCTGCAAATCATGGCCCGCCTATCAAGCAGACCCCGCCGGCGGAATCCTGCCCGGCCGCGTCAATCAGCTGGAAACCGCGGCGCTCGAGAGCGCCCCGACATTCGTGTTGCCTGGGAATTTGCGCGGTTGCGCTGTTCTCGAACAATTTCGCAAAGCAGCCGTTCAGCATGATGTCGAGGGTCTCGGGCCGATAAAACTGTGTTCAGTATTTTCGTTTCATATGCAATCGACTACTGATCGACAATCAGCCGGAGTGTCCGCGATGGCTGCGAAACCCGCATCGGCGCCCACGTCGAGAATGCGAACCATCTATCTTCCAAGCGCCTTGAACGACGATGTCTATTCCACCTTGCAAAGTTCGATTCGAGGTTCGAGAGACGAAGACCTGGTCGTCGACGCGACCTACCTTGCCGTGATGGACCCGCGGTTGCTCGCGCTGCTGCGCTCGGCAATGTTGGCCTTGAATGGCGACCACCATTCGTTAACCGTAGTGAAAAGCGAAGGCGCCGGCGCGCCGCCGACGCCGGTCATCGTTCCCGGACTCGAGGCTGCCTAGAACAATCTCCCAATCAATCGGGCGCCGCTGAACGTTCGGACCGCATTCATTGTTGTTGTCGCGTGGCGCCCCTGGTAGCAGCGGCCCGCTTGGCGCTTTTGGCTGATCGTCGTCGGCGCGTCGGCGCCGCGCGCCGGATCGAGCAATTCGGGGCGATTGCCGAGTTCCGCATAGAGAGGTTTCCTATCAAACCGAGACCCCGCCAGTGCGGGGCAGGGGCAACGCTTCGCGTTTCCCCTGTGCGCAGCGACCAAGCCATCCAGGGGCCACAGCCCGGCCGCCCTGGATTGCGTCGCTTCGCTTGTGACGGCGGCGATTCACATGGATTGGGAACCGCTCTAGGCCGATGGGCGGCGATCGCTGGTTGGGACGTATCGACGCGCGTTGGCAATCTCTTCTGCACTAGATCCGGCGCACACCCGTGACGCGGCCGGCGCGGGCAGTCCCATTCGCAATGAACACGCTCCGGGTCGGGCTTATTTGCGTCGGGATCGCGGAATTGACGTTTTGGCAATAGGTTTCCCGCAATAGTCCCGCCCGAGACTAACCAACCGCTTGGCCGTAGCATGCTACTGGGCGAAACCACCAACCGCATCACGCGCATAGCGGATTGGTTCATTCCTGCCGCGATCGCCGCCAGCCGCGAGCAACGCGAGCAGGCCCGGATTTTCCTTTATAGTCACCTGTTTGGTCCGTTCATCGGCGGTACGGTGCCGCTGGCGCTTTGCCTGCTCGACAAGCAGTTCGATTATCGTGTCGCCGTATTGTCGGTGTCGATCCTGGGGTTTTGGCTGTTTCCGCCGTTGCTGCGTGCATTTGGCCATTATTACTTGTTATCTGTCTTATCGGTGCAAAACCTGATCTTTTGCATCCTTTGGAGCTGCTATTGCTATGGCGGCCTCAATTCGCCCACCGTATCGTGGATTTTGACGATACCGATTCTGGCTTTCATGTACGTCGGTCATTCGGTGCGCATGCGGATCGTATTGATCGTGCAGTTCACCGTGAACACGGCCGTCTACTATGTGCTCTGCGAGACCCTGCTGCAGCCGCAGGTCACTCTGGCGCAGGCTGCGCTGCAGTCGCTCGGCTTGGTGTCAACCGTCGCCGCTTCGCTGTACGTGACGATGATGGCGATCTTCTACGCCAATGCTCTGGCCTCGCAGGTCGAACTGCAGGCCGAGGTGGACCGGCACCTCGTCACCGCCGCCGACCTGGTTGCGGCCACCGAAGAAGCGCGTCGATCGGGCACCGCCAAGAGCGACTTCATCGCCAGGATGAGCCATGAACTGCGCGCTCCGCTCAACGCGATCATCGGATATAGCGAGATCCTGCTCGAAAACGCGGAAGGCGATGACGACAAGGCCACGGTCGCCGATATCAACCGAATACGCGACGCTGGCCGCTACCTGCTGAAGTTGGTCAACAGGATCCTCGATCTCTCGCGGGCCGAGGCCGGGCGGATGGAGGTCGCCAAGGAATGGGTCGACTGCGGAGGGTTGGTCGACGCCGTCATTCGCGACATCATCCCCTTGGCCAACAAGAATGGCGATACGATCTCTTTCGTCAGGCAAGGCGAGCTCGGATTGATCCGCACCGACTCGCTGAAGCTGAAACAGGTGTTGGCCAACATCCTGGAAAACGCGGTCCAATATACCCGCAATGGCGCCGTCACCGTGACGGCCAGCCGCGCGCCGGCCGCGGACGGCGATACAGTCACGCTCAGCGTCGCCGACAGCGGCCCCGGCATCGCGCCCGAACGGCTGCCGTATCTGCTCAACAAATTCGAGACGCTCGATGACGACGACCATCGGTCGGCCAGCGGCGCCGGTCTCGGCCTCGCGCTCTCCAATAAGCTCTGCGACCTCATGGCCGCGAAGCTGAGCGTCGAAAGCGAGATTGGGCACGGCAGCACCTTCACTATCGAGCTGCCGGCGGCCGGGGCGTCGGCGCCGTTGTCGGCGCAGGACGCCGACCTCCAGGCCCTGCAGGACGCGGCTGTCGAAGGCCTGAAAGCCGTCGCTGAAGCGTTGCGGGCCGGGCGCGCGAATTCGCAGGGGGATCTGCCTTATGCCAAAGTTGCTGCTGGTTGAGGACAACGAGGCCAACCGGGACATGCTGACCCGTCGCCTCGTCCGCCATGGCTTCGAGATCGTTTGCGCCGTCGACGGACCGTCGGCGGTGACGAGCGCTTCGCGCGAGCAGCCAGATCTGATCTTGATGGACGTCGCGCTCGACGAGACGATGGACGGGTGGCAGGCCACGCTGGCAATCAAGGCCGCCAGAGAGACGGCGAGCATTCCCATCATTGCGCTCACCGCTCACGCGCTGGAGTCCGACCGCGCCAGAAGCGTGGAGGTCGGCTGCTGCGATTTCGATACGAAGCCGGTCGATCTGCCGCGCCTGTTGGGCAAGATCAACGCGAGCTTGGCCAGCCGGGCGGCCGCATGAAGGGGCGACCCGCGCGCCGAACGTCGGCGGGGAAGAAGAAAAGAGGGCCCGCGCGGGGATGCCCGCGCAGGCTGGATGGCGAAACGGCGAGTCGATCGAGAGACTGCGGCTCGAGGCATGTCCGCCTCGAGGAAGCTTTGGCGTGAGCGCAGGGAAGGCTCCCCGCGTCGAGAGGGTTCGATGAAGGCAAACATTTTGCGAATGATCGATTGGTTCATCCCGGAGAGCGTCCGCGGCGAACGCACTGAGTTGCCCGTTTGGCGAAACTTCGTGTTCACGCATTTCGCCGGGCCCCTGCTGTGCCAGATGATCAGCTTTTTTCTCTACCAGGCGGACACCACCCACGGGTTCGCCTGCTGGGCGATCATCATCGGCATCTGGGGGTTCTGGACGCTGCCGTTCGTTCTCAAATTCTCGCGGAGTCTCACGCTGGCGGCGACGCTTTCCGTGCAGATGCTGTGTCTGGCGTCGCTATTTGGCTCGTTTTTCTATGGCGGCGTCAATTCTCCGTTCCTGCCGTGGATACTGGTGGCCGTCCTGCTCGGGTTTTTCTATTTGTCCGAGCGGCCGAAGCTAGTCATGCTCATTTTGGCCGGCAATATCGCTGTTTTCGCGATCGTGGCGCTCGTCTTTGGTTTTCCCGAGATCGTGCCGCACGAGCGGTTGACCATGGTCGGCTGGATCACGGTGTCCTCTGGGACGATATACATGGCGTGGATGGCGATGTTCTACGCCAGCGTCATGTCGATGCGCTCGCAGCTGCAGCGTGAAACCGAACTCCACCGAAACACCTCGAATCGCTTGCAGGTCGCGAAAGAAGTCGCCGAGCGGACCAGCCGCGCGAAGTCGGTGTTCCTGGCGCGCATGAGCCACGAACTGCGCACGCCGTTGAATGCGGTCATCGGCTACAGCGAGATCCTTCTCGAGGATCTGCCCGAGGGCGGCGACGAGCAGCTTCGCTCCGACCTGCAGCGCATCAATGGCGCCGGCAAGCACTTGCTTTCGCTGGTCACCGAAGTGCTCGACATCACCAAGATCGAGCAAAACGCCACCGACATAAAGGCGGAAAAATTCGAGGTCGCGGCGGTGATCAACGAAGTGATGGCGACCTGCGACTCTCTGGCCAAGGTGAAGAAGAACAAGCTCGTCGTGCGCATCGAGCCCGGGCTCGGCGTGATCGACAACGACGCGGTCAAATTCCGGCAAATTCTGCTCAATTTGCTGAGCAATTCGGCGAAGTTCACCAGCAACGGCGTGATCACCATCTCCGCCGCTCGGACGCCCGGCGATGGCTGCGACATGGTCGAGATGTCGGTCGCCGACACCGGAATCGGCATGTCGGAGCAGGAGATTTCGCGCTTGTTCAAGCGGTTCAGTCAAGCCTCGTTGGAGATCGAAAAGCGTTTCGGCGGCTCAGGTCTCGGCCTTTCGATCTGCGCCCATTTCTGCGCGTTGATGGGCGGCAAGATCCGCGTCACCAGCGAGGTTGGGAAAGGATCGTGCTTCACGGTCTCGATCCCCTCGCGCCAGACCTCCACGGGGCCTGCAAAAGCTGGCGACACGGCCAACGCCTTCCATGGCTTTGCCTTTGCGAACTAGGATGCTCTCATGACCAGCCCGATGCGCGAGTCTACAGCGAGGCGGCTCGATGCCTCCGACGGGCCGCCGGCGCGCCCCGAAGACGGCAATCCGATCCGCCTGCTCGTCGTCGACGACGTCGAGGACAACCGCACCATCCTGGCGCGGCGGTTCATTCGGCGCGGCTTCCGGGTGGCGGAGGCTGAAGGCGGGCGTCGGGCGCTCGAAGTTCTCGCCGGCCAGGAATTCGACCTCGTTCTCCTCGATGTCGTCATGCCCGACTTGAACGGCGTCGAAGTCCTCAAGTGGATTCGTCAGACATGGTCGGCGGAAGAGCTTCCGGTAATCATGTGCACAGCAAACAACTCCAGCGAGGACATCGTCCAGGCGCTCGATGCGGGCGCGAACGACTATGTGGCGAAGCCAGTCGACTTCGCTGTCGCCTTGGCGCGAGTCAAAGTCCAGGTCGAGCGCAAGCGAGCCAACGACAGGCTCGCCCAGGCGCACGAAGCTCTCAACACGATGAACGCCGACCTGGAGGAGCGCGTCGTCGAACGGACGCAGGAACTCGCGGCGATCAATGATCGCCTCAAGCTCGAGATCCTGCGGCGACACCAGTCCGATGCGAAGACCCAGTATCTCGCCTATCACGACGCGCTGACCGGACTCGGAAACCGCGTCACGTTCAAGGAGGCTGCGCAGCGCGCCCTGGATTCGGTGCGACTGACGCACATTCCGTTCGCTATTTTGTACATCGATCTCGATGGTTTCAAGGCCGTCAACGACGCGCTCGGCCATTCGGTCGGCGACGGCTTGTTGAAGGCTCTGGCGGCGCGACTGCGCGATCGCCTGCCCGAGGACCTGCTAGTCGCGCGCCTCGGCGGCGACGAATTCGGCGTACTGCTATCGAAGTGTGAAACGGCGGACGCCGCAGAATCCCTCGCCAACGACATCATAGAGATCGTCGGCGAGCCGTTCCACGCCGAGAACAACACGCTCTCGGTGGCCGCGAGCGTTGGCGTCACCATCGCTGCGGACGGGGAGGTCACGGTCGACGAGTTGCTCAAACGCGCCGACCTCGCGATGTACTGCGCCAAAGAAGACGGCCGGGGCGGCGCCGGTCCGGGCAGCTACCGGTTCTTCGAGCCGACCATGGACGAGGCCGCGCAGTCGGCGTTGCGGCTCAACGCAGAAATCCGCACCGCGCTCGCGAACTCAGAGTTCCGTTTGCATTTCCAGCCTATCGTTTCGGTGTCGGAGGGACGCATCGCCGCGTTCGAAGCGCTCATCCGCTGGCAGCATCCGACGCTCGGCCTATTGGGACCCAGCCACTTCATCCCGCTCGCCGAAAGCAAGCGCTACATCGTCCAGATTGGCGAGTGGGTGTTGCGCGAAGCCTGCCGCGAGGCGGCGTGCTGGCCGGACGACATCCATGTCGCCGTCAACCTCTCGCCCGTTCAGTTTGAACGCGGCGACATCGTCGCCATCGTCATGAGCGCTTTGGCCCAGAGCGGCTTGGCGCCCAATCGGCTCGAACTCGAGATCACCGAGTCGGTCCTTCTCGACAAGTCGGAGCGCAATATCCACACGCTCGAGAATTTGCGCGCGCTCGGGGTCGCCATCTCGATGGACGATTTCGGCACCGGCTTCTCGAGTCTGAGCTATCTGCGCACGTTCCCGTTCGACAAGCTCAAGATCGACCGCTCCTTCGTGGCCAGTCTGTCCTCCGACAAACGGAGCATCGACATCGTCGGCGCCATCACCGGCCTCGGCCGCAGCTTCGGCATGAAGACCGTCGCCGAGGGCGTCGAGACGGCGGCGGAATACGCTATTGTCGCGGGACAGGGGTGCACGGAGGTTCAGGGCCGCTATTATTCCATGCCGATGGCCGCCGAGGACGTTCGCAACTTCATTGATGCTCTCGGGCGCTGACGGGAGCGCCCGGACACGGGCGAGCGTATCGGCGACGCCCTGGTCGTCCACGGCCCGACGACAGGTGCGGCCGCAGCAAGAGTCCGCTCGACGAGGCGGCGCCGCCACAATCTCCAATCTATTTTCGTCGCGGCCGGAAGCGCTGCGGTCTTCCAACGACGCGAAACGCCCCGCCAGCGCGCGCTCGCGGGACATCCTCTGGCGGCCTTCACCAGGCCAAGGCGACGCGGCAAAATAAGTGCGTCAACTTTCTCTGCCGTCAAAAGCGAGCGGCGCCAAGTAATCCAGAGCGGCGTTGCTGTGGCCCCTGGATTGCTTCGTGGCTGCGCACGGCGGACACTCGCAGCGTTTCCCCGACCTCGCAATGACGGGGTGTCGGTTTGATCGGAAACCGCTCTAACGAGCTGTCAGGCGGCGACGCTCGCCGGCGGGGCGTTGCGCTCGGCCATTTCCTGCAACGCCGCTACACGGCACGCGGCAATGACGTCGACGGCCTCGCGAATGTTGTCGGCCGAGTGCTTGGCCATCACTTGCAACCGGAATCGGGCCGCTCCCTTTCCGACCGCCGGGTACTCGACGAGATTTGCCAGCAAGCCGGCGTCCGGCAGCCGGCGGCTGACGAGCCGCGCGAGCGCTTCCGAGCCCATCTTGACCGCCACGATCGCCGAGGGATCGCCGTAGCAGTCCAGTCCGCGCGCGCGCAGGCTGTCACGAAGGTCGAGCACATTCGCCATCAACTCGCCGCGCAAGATTTCGCCTTCGGGGGAGTCGACGATCTCGAAAGCCCTCAGGACGGTCGCGCACTGAACGGGCGACAAGGCGTTGGAGAATGTCGTGGTGGGGCTGTAGAAGCGAAGATACTCCGCCACCTGGCGAGAATGGCTGGCGACGAACCCGCCGTTCGAGGCGAAGGTCTTGGAGAAGCTGCCCATCACCAGATCGACTTTGCCGAGCATGTTCATCGCCCCAATGTGTCCTCGCCCGCCAGGACCTAGGGCGCCGAGATCGTGAGCGACGTCGACGAGCAGAGTGGCGCCGTATTCGCGGCAGAGCTCTTGCAGCGCGGGGATATCCGGCGTGTCCGAGTTCATGGAGAACAGGCTCTCCGTGACCACCAAGATCGCGTTTTCGGTGTCCGTCGCCCGGATGCTCTGGAGACGATGGCGGCAGTGATCGAGGTCGAGATGCCGGTGCGTATGGATGTAGGTGGTGGCCGCGCTCGCGCCCTCCTGCAGACAGCTGTGCGCCAGCGCGTCGAGCACGACGTGGTCGGTCGAGCGCACGAGCCCCCGGATCGCGCCAAAACCGGCGCCCCATCCGGTCGGATAAAGCACAACCTCGTCGGTCAGCAGGAATTCGGAGATCTTGCGCTCGAGCGCGATCGACGACGCGCTGTTGCCAACCAGAGCCGCCGAGCCCGCGCTGTGGACGCCGAACTGCCGCGCCGCCTCGATCGCCGCTTCGTTGATCTCGGGATGAGAAGCGAGGCTCAGATAGTCCTGCGAAGCGAAATTGACGCCGCGCATGCGATGGCCGGAGTCGTCCGCGGCCGTGACGGTTGCGCGCGCGCCCGTGACCGCGGCGCGAGTGAATGGCCACACGCCCATCTTGCGGCGCTCATCCTGCCAAGCGAAGAATCCGCCGACGCGCTCGAGCAAGTTGTCGCCTTTGGGCACCCGGAAATCGCGCATGCTGCCCGAAAGCGCCGCATTGGACACGAAATCTGACTTCCAAACTGTCATTGCCGCACCTTTTTATTATTACCTCGTCGAACGACGCCGACGACAGGCGTTGGGCGTCTCGAGGACGAGGGCACGATGGCAGGACCCAGTTAAAGCGGTTGCAAAAAGTCTCGGCGGCACAGCCACAGCGGGTAGAATCCGGGTTCGTGGTTGAAGAGACGTGATGGGAAAACAAAAATATGAACCGATATTAGCTAACCCGGGCAGATTCCGGGGCGCCATTGTAGGCGAGGTCGCGGACCTCGCTGGGAAAAGTCGCGTGAGAAAGAGGCGCTTACGCGCTTGACCGAGGTCGTCCTTCGACAGGCTCAGGATGAGTTTTCATCCGCTTCGCGCACCTCGATGCATGAAAGACCGCCAATTGTAGCCGCGGTCGTCGAGCGGCTGCCGGGGTCAGCGACCCCGGCTACAAGGTTGCCTTTCAGGATGAGGGACGTCGGCTACAGAACCGAGGTCGTCCTTCGACAGGCTCAGGATGAGTTCTCATCCGCTTCGCGCACCTCGATGCATGAAAGACCGCCAATTGTAGCCGCGGTCGTCGAGCGGCTGCCGGGGTCAGCGACCCCGGCTACAAGGTTGCCTTTCAGGAGAGGGACCTCGGCTACAGAATGGCGACGCCCTGACCGCTGCTGCGGGCGGCAACGACCGAGCCCGCCGCATCGGCGCAGGGGTGACGTGAGCCTACCCTCCCAGCACCCCCGCCGGCAGCCGCCCCACGAGCTCGCGTCCGGAACTGTCGCCGAGCGCGGCGCCTTCCTTGGCCGGGCCCTGGCTTTCGACCTCGAACGCCTCGGAGCCGTCGGTCCTGAGCACCATGCCGTGGAACTTCAGCTCGCCGCCGACGAGGCGGGCGTGGCCGGCGATCGGGGTGCGGCACGAGCCGTCGAGCACGGCGAGGAAGGCGCGCTCGCAGGCGAGCGCGACGCCGGTCGCGGCGTCGAGAATCGGCGCCAGCGCGTCGAGCGCCCGCGCGTCGCCGGCGCGAGCCGTGATTGCGATGGCCCCCTGGCCGACGGCGGGCAGGAACTCGTCGACATCGATGAGCGCGGTCGCGCGGTGGGCGAGGCCGAGCCGCTTCAGCCCGGCATAGGCGAGCAGCGTCGCGTCGATTTCGCCGCGCTCGGCCTTGCCGAGCCGTGTCTCGACATTGCCGCGCAGCAGGCCGACGCGGAGATCGGGCCGCAGACGCAGGGCCTGCGCCTGGCGGCGCAGCGACGCCGTGCCCAGCGTCGCGCCGCGGGGCAGGTGGGCGATGGATGACGCCCGCGTAGAAATGAGCGCGTCGCGCGCGTCCTCGCGCGGCAGGAAGCCGGCGACGACGATTTCCCCGGGCAGCACGGTCGGAAGGTCCTTGGAGGAATGCACGGCGACGTCGATCTCGCCGGCGAGCATCGCCTGATCGATCTCGCGCGTGAACAGACCCTTGCCGCCGGCCTCGGCGAGCGCGCGGTCCTGGATCATGTCGCCGCCGGTGCGGATGATCGCGAGCACGAACCGCCCCTCGTCGCAGCCATGCGCTTCAGCGAGCCGCCGGCGCGTTTCGCGCGCCTGCGCAAGTGCGAGAGGCGAGCCGCGCGTGCCGATGCGGAGGGAGGGAGCGACCATGACGAGCGAACCGCGAGCGGGAGTTTCGGACCCTGCCGCGATCCGGCATGGCGCACCTCGAGTCAAGCCGAAGTCGAGTCAGGCGGCGTTGGCGTCGGGGTCCATCAGCGTCTCGTAGGCGGCGGTGACCCCTTGCACCAGCGAGGTGGTCTCGCGCGCCGAAACGGGGCGGCTCGCGCGCGGCCGCTGGGCGCGGTTCGGGAGCGTCGGGCGGGAGGCCGGCGCCAGCAGCGCGCTCTGTAGATTGTGGGCGAGCGAGCGCGCCGCCCGGTCGGCCTCGCCGATGTCGCCCTGGCGCGCGGCGCCAACCAGATTGCGAAACGCGTCCAGCATGCGGGCCTGGGCTTCGGCCGCTTCGCCGCGTTCGGCGTCGAGCGCCTGCGCCCCCGCGAACAATTGGAACTGCAAGGCGTCGGCCGCGTCGCGCGCGCCGCTCTTGTCGCCCTCGCGCACCGACGACAGCAGGCGGGCGAAAGCGCCGAGGAACTCCGCAGCGCTCGGCTCTTCCGCCGGCGCGGGGGGCTCGTTCCAGGACTGCAGCGCTGCGAGCCCGGAGAGATCGGTCTTGATCAGCGTCACGAAGGACGCCGGCTCGTCGCCCTCGTGGGTCGGCGGAGCCGCGGGCGTCTCGGGGCTGGCGGCGTCCGACAGGCCGGCAAAACGCCACGCCTCTCCCTGAGAATGGGGAGGCGGGTGGTTATCGCCAAACGTCACGGACGAACTCGGACTGAGGCTCGCGAGGGGCATGACGGGCTCCGACGGCGCGGGAATTTCTCCTCGTGAAAAGGACGGGTGCAACGCTGATTGGAATTCATGGCGCCTCGACCTTGCGTGAAGCTCGAGGGGCAAGGTTCGGATCAGGCGGGGCGGTTCGGCGGCGCGCGATTCGCCGCCGCTCAGAAGTGGTAGAACACCTGCGCCATCCGCCCGGCCAGCGACGTCATGCGCAGCCGGCCGTCGACCGCAGCCAGACACAGGCACTCGCCGCAGCCGATTTCGGCGATCGGCTGGTGCGCCACTTCCTCGTCGTGCTCGATGAAATCGCCAGGGCCGTAGCGGCCGACCGCGTCGGAGAAGGCGCCGGTCAGCACCTGGACATATTCGACGCCCTCGTGGCGGTGCCGGGGTAGGCGCCCACCGGCGCCCATCCTGACCAGCACAGCGCTGGCCTCGCTTTCGCCGGGCGCCGACACGCGGGCGAGCTGAAACCCGAGCGGCACGAAGCGCCAGGGCCCGATCGCCCAGCCTCTAAGACAGTGCGGCGCGCCGGGGAAGGCCGGCGCGGCCCGCGGGCAGACCGTCGTGCGGCGCTCGGCGCCGTCGAGGCGGGCGAGCGTGCGCTCGAGCAGGGCTACCGGCGCCGGCTCGAACGGCTCCAGCTCCATCAGCGCGCCGCCAATGGATTCGAAGGCGAGCAGCCGGCGCCGGCACAACGGGCAGACGGCGAGATGGGCCTCGAGCACCAGTCTGGGGCCGCACGCCAGCGTGCCCGCGGCATAAGCCGCCAGGGTTTCGTGGCTGGGATGGTAGGCAATCGTCACGACTCGCTCTCCCAGGCGGCGCGGATCTTCGCCATGGCGAGGCGCAAGCGCGACTTTACGGTTCCGAGCGGCAGCCCCAGTTCGCGGGCGATCTCGGCATGAGACTTGTCGGCGAAGAACGACAGCCGAATCACCTTGGCCTGCTCCGGCGGCAGAGCCTCCACCGCGAGCCGCACGTGCTCGTCGCGCTCGCCCGTCAGCAGATGCTCCTCGCCCGACGCGTCGACGGGCTCTTCGACCTCCAGCGTCTCGGTCTCGACCCGGGCGCGCCGACCTTCGCGGCGCGCGCGATCGATGCGGGCGTTGCGGGCGATGGTGAATACCCAGGTCGCCACTCCGGCGTTGGCCGGATCGTACAGCGAGGCTTTCGTCCAAAGCGAGATCATCGTCTCCTGAGTCACCTCTTCAGCCGCGTCCCGAGGCAACCCCGAACGCGCGAAAAACGCGATCAGCCGCGGCGCGAAATACTCGAAGAGCCGCGCGAATGCGGCGCGATCCGAACCCTCGGCGACCAGGCGCACCCAGTTGCCGAGCTCTGCCGCAGCCGGCGCGCTCGATCTCGGGCGCGAAGTTACGCCCCCCGGCCCGTTTGCGGGGCCGTTCGAAGCGGGCGCCGAGGCGTGATCCCGCTCAACTCCGTCGCTCCCCACTACGTCGTCCCCCTGAAAGCGGATCACTCGTCTCCGCCTGCCGCCGATGTCGCACGACGAAAGTATGAATATAGGTTGAGGCCCCACCTGCGCCACATCCGACGCCGCAGTGTCCGTCGAGCCGGGCGGCGCCACACTACGCGGCGCGAAGGAGGATGTCGATGAGGCTCGAATGTCCTGCGCCGAGCGCCTGCTGATGCGGCCGAAGCTGTTGCGCGGCCGCGGCGCGCCGACGCCGGACGCGGAGCTCGCGCACGAGCCCGGATTGTGAGGCGAGGCTGAGGCGCAACAGGCGCCCGGCGCGCGGTCATCGAGCGTTCCCCGCTCGAAGGTCTTCGGCTCGCCGCCAACGTTCGGCGAGCGGAGAAACGCCGGAAACTCTTCGTCGGGTAACACCTCATATTTTACAGGCAGTGTAAGGCAGGTTGTGATATAACGACACGTATGAAGCCGTCACTTGCTCTCGACGCCTACCGCGAGCAAATTCGCCGGATCGTCGCCGCGAACCGGGGATTGAATCCGCGCGTCTTCGGTTCCGCTCTGCATCACGAGGATACCGAAAACAGCGATCTGGATTTGTTGATCGATGCCGCAGAGGGAATGACGCTTTTCGACATGGCGGCGATCGCGGCGGCCATCGAGCGCCTCACACACGCCAAGGTTGACGTGAGAACGCCGGAAGATTTGTCGATCAAGTTCCGCAACCAGGTCATCGCGGAAGCAAGACCAGTATGACCGGAAAAAAGGCGGTACGGGCTCGAGACTATATCGAGCACGTCCTTGGCGCGATCGAACGCATAGAAACCTATGTGCAAGGCCTCGACTTGGCGGCTTTCGTCGGAAACACGCTCGTCCAGGATGCGGTCATACGCAATTTCGAAGTCATCGGCGAAGCCGCCAACAAAATTCAGGGGGTGGATTCGACCTTCTCGCAACGTCATCCAGAGTTGAGGCTCGACCTGGCTTACAGAATGCGCAACGCGCTTATTCACGGTTATGACGCGGTTAATGTTTTGACGATCTGGAACACCATTCAAAACGATCTGCCAATCTTGAAGCGGCAAATGGCGGAGGCTTTGCGCGTTTGAAGCTGCCGCTCGCTACGGCGCGCCTCTCTTGCGGTTTCCGAGCGATCACGAAGTGATCGCCAAGGCTCGGCGCGAGGTGGAGGCATTGCCGCGACGTAGCCCGGCGGGCGCGGCGCCCCGAGGTCTCACTCTCGCCACATCCTTCCCGCACCAAACGCCGCGAACGCGGCGCAGGGTCGCCCTCCACAGGTTGAATTCGAACCGGACATGCAAGCGACGCCGCGCGCGCGCACGCGCCTTCTCGCCGCCGCGGCGGCGCTCACCCTCGCAGGCGCGCTCGGCGGTTGCGCGGCTATGGGCATCGAGACCCCGCTGCCCTCGTTCACCGGCTTCGGCGGCGGCGGTCCCGAGGCCGCGCCGCAGATCGAGCAGGTGTTCGTCGCCTCGACGCGCAAGGGCGACAGCGGCGCCGACGCCGACAAAATCGCGCCGAACGGCTTGCGCTACGAACTCGACACCCTGACCCTGCCGCCCGGCCACCGGCCCGGCGTCATCGAGCAGCCGATGTGGGGCGCGGCCGATCCGCGCAAGGACATCGCGCTCGACGGGGTGCGCACGCTCGATCCGAGCGAATTCCACAACGAACTCGCCTCGCACATTTCCGGGCGCATCGGCGTCAATCGCGACGTGCTGGTCTACGTCCACGGCTTCAACACCAGCCTCGACACCGCGCGCCTTTCCGCGGCGCAGATCGCCGCCGATTCGCATTTCGGCGGCGTCACGGTGCTGTTCAGCTGGCCGTCGAAAGCGCAGCTGTTCGACTACGTCTCCGACAAGGACTCGGCGATGGCCTCGCGCGATTCGCTGCAGCAGCTCATCAGCGATCTGAGCGAGACCCCCGGCGTCGGCAAGATCCACGTGCTCGCGCATTCGATGGGCGCCTGGCTCGCGATGGAGGCTTTGCGCCAGGAGACCCTCGCCGGCAACCATGGGCTCGACGGCCATCTCGGCGACGTGATGCTCGCTTCGCCCGATATCGACATGGATGTGTTCGCCTCGCAAATGGAGAAGCTGAGGCCCGCCGACGTCACGGTGTTCGCGAGCAGCAAGGACAGGGCGCTGTCGATCTCCAGCGCGCTCGCCGATTCCAGGCTGCGCGTCGGCGCCATCGACCCCCACAATCCCGCCGACCGCGAGAGGATCACGGCGCTGGGCGCCCGGGTCTACGATCTCACCAAATACGCGGACGGGTTCATCGGCCACGACGCCTACGAGTCCGCGCCGCAGGTGCTCGCCTCGATCGGCGCGGCGATGTCGGCGCCGCGCGCGGCCGACGTGTCGAAAGTCTCGATCACCGACGCGACCGACATGACCACCGCGCCCGCTCCTTGAACCGGCGCGTGCGCGCAGCTAAGCTGAAGCGGGATTTCCCGCGAGGTGCGCACAAATGCCGAGCAAGTTAGAGGCTCTCAGAGCCATGAGCACCGTGGTCGCCGACACCGGCGACATGGACTCGATCAAGGCGTTCAGGCCGACCGATTCGACCACCAACCCGACGCTGATCCTCAAAGCCGCGCAGCTGCCGGCCTATGCCCACCTCGTCGACGAGGCGGTGGCCTGGGGCGCGAAGCGCGGCGCGCCGGCCGGGCTGGTGACCGAACGGCTCGCCGTCAATTTCGGCGCCGAGCTCACCCGCATCGTCCCCGGCCGGGTTTCGACCGAGGTCGACGCCGACCTCTCGTTCGATGCGCGCGCGAGCGTCGCCAAGGCCAAGGCGCTGATCGACGATTACCAGAGCCGCGGCATCGGCCGAGAGCACATCCTCATCAAGGTCGCTTCGACCTGGGAGGGCGCCCAGGCCGCCGCCGAGCTGCAGCGCGAGGGCATCGACTGCAACTGCACCCTCATCTTCTCGCTCGCGCAGGCGGTCGCCTGCGCCGACGCCAAGGCGTTCCTC
>JBKQKS010000388.1:0-7091 GCA_052147395.1 Roseiarcus sp. | reverse complement strand
AACAGGCAGCCATTGCCTTCCTACGCTGCGCGCACCCCCTGGCAGCGCCGTACTCCTCGCAAATCCTCTGACGCCCGAGCTCGACCAAACCCGTCGCTGTCGTCCAAGGCCGCGAGACCCAACGCCTCCGGCTCCCGCCACGATGCGTGCGACCCGGCTGCGACCTTCAAATCCCCATAGGTCGCGCCCGACCCAGCAGCGCCACATCCTGCCCGCGGTTTCGTCCATGGGAGGCTTTCGAACGCCGGCCCCGCGTCCAAGCCGCGCCGTCGCATAACGGGCCGGCGTCCGAAACCCTTCACCTTCAGTGGCATTCGGGGCCGGGCGCCTCGACCCGGCTGAGCCCGAGCCGCCTCAGGTGGCGACGCCGCAGCAGAGACCACTCGCAGCACTGATCCAGGCGCCTCGGCCCGACTGCGCCAGCGCGCCATATAACATCATATCCATAGATGGAATAGATGTTGACGTCGAAGATGCAAACGCCGACCGCGCTTGGCAGGGGGGGCGACAAAAACGTCCAGCTAATGCTTTGAAATCGCAGAAACGGTGGACAAAAATGACCCCCCGCGTGGGTTGCGGCGACGCCCTGTCGAATCCCGGATCGAAACGGCCGCTCTCCGCCCCATCCCGAAATTCGAACTCGCCGACAACCTCCGCCAGCGCCCCCGTTTCGAAACGCGCGCCGGCGAAGTCGAGTTCCCGGGGGAACTGGCGGCGTGGCCGCGGGCCGCCTATATGTCGCCGCGCCCCTCGAGCCGAAAGCCCACCCTTGTCCGCCGCACCCGCCGCCGCGTCGCAGCGACGCCCGAGCCCGCCTGCGTTCACCACCGGCTCGCTGATGCGCCACGTGATCGTGATGACGCTCACCGGCTCGATCGGCCTCGTCGCCATTTTCGCCGTCGACGTGCTGTCGCTGTTCTGGGTCTCCCGCCTCGGCGACGACGTTTTCAAGGCGGCGATCGGCTATGCGAGCCAGACGGGCTTCCTGCTGATCTCGGTCAACATCGGGCTCACCATTGCCATCAGCGCGACGGTGTCGCGGGCCCTGGGCGCCGGCGATCGGCCGCGCGCGCGCCGGCTCGCCGCCTCCGGCCTCGCGATCACGTTCCTGGTGTCGCTCGCCCTCGCCGCGCTCGCCTATGCGTTTCGCGATCCGCTGCTCACCGGGATCATGCACGCGAACGGCCGCGCGGCTCATCTCGCCAGCGGCGTGCTCGCGATCGTGATTCCCGCCAATGTGCCGATGGGGCTCGGCATGGCGCTGTCGGGCGTGTTGCGCGCCTGCGGCGATGCGCGCCGGGCGATGTATGTGACGCTGGCCGGCGGCGTCGTCACCGCGTTCACCGATCCCCTGTTCATCTTCGGCTTCGGGCTCGGCGTCTACGGCGCAGGATGGGCAACGCTGGTGTCGCGGCTGGTGTTCCTCGCCGTGGGCCTCTGGGGGGCGGTCGGAGTGCACAATCTCGTCGGCCGGCCGCGGCTCGATTACGCACGCCACGACGCGACCTCGATCATGGGCGTCGGCCTGCCGGCGATCATGGCCAATCTGGCGACGCCGGTGGCGGCGATCTACGTCACCCGCGTCTGGTCGGATTTCGGCCAGGCGACGGTCGCCGGCGGCGCGATCGTCGACCGCGTGATTCCGCTCGCGTTCGGCGTCATCTTCGCGCTGACCGGCTCGATCGGCCCGATCCTCGGCCAAAATTTCGGCGCCCGCCTCTGGCCCCGGGTCCGACGCACGCTCACTGATTCGTTCATCGTCGCCGTCGGCTATGCGCTCGCCGCCTGGGCGGCGCTGGCGCTGATCGCGCCCGAGATCGTCGCCGCGTTCGCAGCCCGGGGCGCGAGCGCGGATTTCGTCCTGCTGTTCTGCCGCTTCGGCGCGATGGCGTGGCTGTTCGTCACCTGCCTGTTCGTCGCCAATACCGCGTTCAACAATCTCGGCTTTCCGCTGCTGGCGATGTTGTTCAACTGGGGCCGCGCGACGCTCGGTACGATCCCCTTCATCACGGTGGGCGCACATATCGGCGGCGTCGCCGGCGCCTTGACCGGGCTCGTCGTCGGCGCGGCGATTTTCGGCCTCAGCGGCGTCGCTATTGCTTATGCAGTGGTAGGACGCCTCGCCAAGGAGACAAAATCGGTTTAGCGTGTCTCGACGACAACACCGTTTGCGTGAACAGGCCGGAGGGGCCATGAATCTTTATGAAGTCATGATGGGCGCGCAGGGCGGCCAAGGCGTCAACTCGCTGGCCAACCAGTTCGGGCTCTCGGCGCAACAGACCCAGGCGGCGCTGCAGGCGATGCTGCCGGCATTTTCGCTCGGATTGCAGAACGTGGCGCAGAACCCGACCGGTTTCGCAACTCTGCTCGAGCAGATGACCAACGCGACCAACGCCGCCGCGTATTCCAATCCGGCCCAGATCCCCGCGGCGATGAACCTCGGCGGCGCGATTCTCGGGCAGATCTTCGGCTCGCCGCAGATCGCCCTGCAGATCGGCCAGCAGGCGGCGCTGAGTTCGGGCGTCAGCGCCCAGGCGATCCAGCAGATGATGCCGCTCGTGGCGTCGATGCTGATGGGCGGCATCGCCCAGGCGATGGCGGCCCAGGGGCTCGGCGGCATGGTGAGGCAGCTCGCCAGCGCCTTCGCGGCCGGCGCGGGACTGAACCCGGTCGCGCCCGCGCCGCCGGTCGCGGCCAATCTCCTCGCGGCCTGGATGACCATGCTCAGCGGCCTGATGGGCGCCCGCGCGGCGCAAACGAGCCTCTATCAGACGGGCTTGGCGACTCTGAACAGCATGCTCGACGCCGGCGTGAAGGTCTCCAACGCGCAGCAGAAGAGCCTCAACGATCTGTTGCAATCCATCACGGACGCGACGAAGAAGGCGTGATGCCGTTTCCGCTTGTCGCTTGCGGCCGCGCAGCGATCGCCCGCAGCCCGGAGGAGTCCGCGCGCCGGCGCTTCATTGCAATGTCGGCGCACTATCCCTATTTAACCGCGGCTTGGCCGGACGTCCCGGCCGGGGGAACAGGGACGCCGGAATGGCTCGCGATGTGATCGATTCCCACCTCGTCGAGTCCGAGCGCGACCTGATCGCGTGGTTCGAGGCGGGCGCGAAATCGCCGGGAATGGTCCGCATCGGCACTGAGCACGAGAAGCTCACATTCTACGAAGCCGAGGCTTCGCCCGTGCCCTACGAGGGCGAGCGCGGCGTCGGCGCCCTGCTCGCTGGGATGCGCGAAGCGCTCGGCTGGGAACCGATCGAGGACGGCGGGCGCCTCATCGGCCTCTACGATCCCGCTCACGGCGGCGCGATCTCGCTGGAACCCGGCGGCCAGTTCGAGCTTTCCGGCGCGCCCGTCGACAGCGTGCACGAGACCGCCGACGAGCTCGACCGTCACCTCGCGGTCGCAAAAGCCGCGGCGGCGCCGCTCGGCATCGGCTTTCTCGCTCTCGGCATGAGCCCCAAGTGGCGGCTGGCCGAGACCCCGGCGATGCCGAAGAGCCGCTATCGCATCATGACCGCCTACATGCCCAAGGTCGGGACGCGCGGACTCGACATGATGTACCGCACCTGCACGGTGCAATCGAACCTCGATTTCTGCTCGGAAGCCGACATGGTGACCAAGCTGCGCGTCGGGCTCGCGCTCCAGCCGATGATCACCGCGCTGTTCGCCAATTCGCCGTTCACCGACGGCAAAGCCAATGGGTTCGTCTCGGCGCGGTCGGACGTCTGGCTCCACACCGACGACGCGCGCACCGGTATGCTGCCTTTCGCGTTCGAGCCGGGCATGGGCTTCGAACGCTATGTCGATTACGCGCTCGACGTGCCGATGTATTTCGTCAAGCGCGGTGACATCTATCATGACGTCAGCGGCGCGAGCTTCCGCGACCTGCTCGACGGCCGGCTGGCGGGGCTGCCCGGCGAACGCGCGACGCTCTCGGACTGGGCCAATCACCTGTCGACGATCTTCCCCGAAGTCAGGCTCAAGCGCTACCTCGAGATGCGCGGCGCCGACGTCGGCCCGCGCGACCGCATCGTCGCGCTCCCCGCGCTGATGGTGGGCCTCTACTACGACGCCGACGCGCTCGCCGGCGCGCGCGACCTCACGGCCGGCTGGGACGAGGCCGCACGGCTCGCATTGCGCGTCGACGCGCCTCGGCTCGGGCTCGCAGCGCCGATCGCGGGCCGCACCTTGCGCGACGTCGCGCGCGATGCGCTGGCGCTCGCCCGCGCCGGGCTCGAGCGACGCGCGCGGCGCAACGACGCGGCCGAAGACGAGACCAAGTATCTCGCGCCGCTGGAGAAGATCGTCGACGACGGCCGCTCGCCGGCCGAACTCTGGCTCGCGCGCTACGAGCGCGAGTGGCGCCATTCCGTCGAGCCGATCTTCGCCGAAGCCGGGATCTGACGACATCTGCGCCGCTGCGCATCCCGCATCGGGGCCCGCCTATGGGTTGGCGCCCGTCTCCATAGCGAAGCCGGCGAGGCAGGCGGCCACTTGGATCAGATTGGCTTCGGTCTGGTCGGGCGCCCGACGCAGCGCGGAATAGACCACGATCACGCCGCAGATACCGCCGTGCCGGTTGTCGATCGGCGCCGACCAGCAGGTGGGAAGGTCATGCGTCGCCGCCCAGTCGAAGTTCTGGCGCCAGATTCCGCTAGGCGACGCGTCGGCGACATTCACCACCTCGCGATAGGAGGCGGCGGCGGCGACGGGGGTCGCGTTCGACGGCAGTCGAATCATGCCGAGCGCCCGCGCGTAGTCTTCGGGCAGATGCGGCGCCACCATGCGCCTGAGGCTCGCGCCGTCCTGGCCGATGCCGAGCACCGCGACCCGCGATCCCGCGATCTGGCTCTCGATCAGCTCCGCCAGATGCTCGAGCACGACCGACGGCTGCTCCCGGCTCGCGATCATCTGCAGCAGCTCGGCCTCGCCGTCGTGCAGCGCGCACTCCTGCTTGCGGGCGGTGATATCGCGCGCGACGCCGACCAGCCCGATCACCTCGCCGCGATAGTTGCGCAAGGGCATCTTGCGGGATAGCACGCACTTGCGCGCGCCCGAGGCGTGGACCAGCCATTCCTCGCGATCGACCATGGGTTCGCCGGTCTCCATGACCTGTTTCTCCAGGGCGCGGAAGCCTTCTGCGAGCTCGCGAGCATGGATGTCGAAGTCCGAGAGGCCGATGAGCTCGCTGCTCGTTTCGCGCCCGTGGTCGCGCGCGACGGCGTCGTTGACGATGACGAACCGGCTGTCGAGATCCTTGACCCAGAGATAATCGGGCACGGCGTCGATGAGCGCCTGCAGAGACACCCGCTCATGGGCGATGACGCGGCTTTCCACGAGCTCGGTGATGTCCTGGTGCGTCGCGACGAAGCCGCCGTTCGGCATCGGCTGATGACGCACGCGGATCGTGCGGCCATCGAGCAGCGGCGCGTCCCACACCTTCACCTTGCGGCTCAGATTAATGGCTTTGGCGAACCCGACGTATTCTTCCGCGGGCATCGGCGAGGCGCGCACCAAGTCGCGGCGCTCGGCGATCTCGCGCAACGTGGCGCCGCGCGGCACGTCCTTGGCCTCGAGGCGATACATCGAGGCATAGGCCTTGTTGCACAGGATCAGCCGGTCCTCGGCGTCGAAATAGCAAATGCCTTCCGACACCGCGTCCAACGCTACGCGGTAGGCTTCGCGGTCCGCAGCCGAGAGCGAGGTCGTAGCGAACGCGAGCGCGCTCGAGGGCGCCTCCTCGGCGTCAGAATATTCGCCCGCATCTCGGGGGGGTGAAGTCGCCTGCATCGCACACACTCCTCGAATAGGCCTCGCGAGCGTATCACTCGTATAGAAGAGTCCTTCTCAGTTTCCTCCGCAGACATTAACCGCGCCTGCGTTGCTTTTGTAAATACATTCCATTCACACACCGCGCTTGTGCGCTGGCCGCAGACCGAATACGCTTACGCCAATATTTGTTAGCCTGAAATTTTTCTACAATAAACAGCCAGCTTTGACACGTTCGGAGAATAAAGCAAGTCCGGCGCCGACGCTGCGGCATGGGCCAATTCCGGACCTATAGACGCAGCGTCATTTTGCCGCTGCGACGACGGCGCGCCGATCAGAACCGGTAGCCCAACCGCAGCCCGAAATCGCTGATCCCCGCGTTGTGGCAACCGAACAGGCCGGCGTGAGACACGTGCTCGGCGGTGGCGATGAGGTCGACGTGGTCGGTCACCCGGTAGCCGAGGCCGATCTCCTCGTGGAATGTTACTTTGCTGCCGACCGCGAGGCAACCGGGCTTTGGGTCGATGCAGCCATCGTTGACCGCCATGCCGAATTCGCTGTCGAGGAAGGTCGGACCGACGAGGTCGAAGCGCCACGCCAAACCCGCATAGCCGAAGCTGGTCTTGCCTCCGGTGTTGATGGCGGCGCCGGCGTTGACGCGCGGGGTGATGAGGTCGTCGACGAACGCCATGCCGGTGTGGCCATAGTAGATCGGCGTCGAGAACGCCTCGAACGTCGCGTCGTAGGTTCCGCCTTCGACCGTGCGCATGGGGTCGTGGGCGAGCACGCCGCCGGCGACCTCATCGACGAATTGCCAGGGCTGCGAATCGGAGGCAGGCGGCGCCAGCATATCGGCCGCGCGGGCGCCCACGCCCGCGTTCGCCGCCGTCAGTAACGCCGCCCAGCCCGCGGCGCGCAGATATTTCCCCATGATCCGGCCTCGCCGTTCCGCCGCGTTCGTCGCCGCCCTTTGGCCCGGAGGCCGCAGTCTTCTGCCAGCGCCACAATTTCGAACGATTCGCTAACTCGCACGGCGCGCCCGCGCGATCAAGGCGTCATCCCGATCACAGGGCGTTCACGGTCGAGAGGTCGTAGGTCGCGACCGGCGCGCCGCCGCGAACCAGCGATCCTCGACATAGCTCGAGAGCTTCATCGTCCGTCCCTCCCCGAGGCCTCGAACCTGTGGCTTGACCCATAACCGGGACAAATTCCCGGGCGGCCTTGTAGTCGAGGTCGCTGACCTCGCTGCCTCCGCTTGGAAGACTCCTGCACAATGAGGCGCTTACGCGCCGACCGAGGTCGACGACCTCGGCTAC
>JBKQKS010000387.1:0-2951 GCA_052147395.1 Roseiarcus sp. | reverse complement strand
CGTCGAGACGTCGGCGTGGACGCCGACGCTCCAATTCCTTGTCCACGCATGTCACCACACCCCGGTGTTCGGCATCGAGACCCACGGCTCGGCGGGCGCGAGCGCCGCGCCCTTCTGCACAATCTCGATCGAAATGTGGTCGGGGGTGCGGATGAAGGCTATTCGGCCGTCGCGCGGGGGGCGGTTGATGGTGATCCCTTCGGCTTGCAGTCTGGCGCAATAGCCGTAGATGTCGTCGACCGCGTAGGCGAGATGGCCGAAGTTGCGGCCGCCGGTGTAGACTTCCGGGTCCCAGTTGTAGGTGAGCTCGAGGAGCGGGGCGTGGCCGGCCTTCGCGGCTTCGACGTCCTCGTCAGCCGCGAGGAAGACCAGCGTATAGCGCCCCTTCTCGCTCGACGCGCGCCGCGTCTCGACCAAGCCCAGCTTCCGCACGAAGAAGTTGACCGAGGCGTCGAGGTCGGCGACCCTGATCATAGTATGGAGGTAGCGCATGCAGAATCCCCTTCGCGGACGCACGATCATTCGCTAAAGCGGCGCGGCAAATTCCGGAGATCATCCCCGGCGATGACGCCCTATGCAAGCCCTTCGAACGCGTCCAGGACCAAGCAGTTGGCGGCGCTCGCTTCGACCGCGACGAGCCTCGTGCTGACGCTCGCCAAGTTCGCCGCCGGCCTCGCCTCGGGCTCGCTCGCGCTGGTCTCCGAGGGCGCGCACAACGCGATCGACATCGCCATCAGCGCGACCACGTTCTTCGCCGTGCGCGTATCCGACAAGCCCGCCGACGAGAACCATCCGTTCGGCCACGCCAAGATCGAGGCGGTGGCGGCGCTGGCGCAGACCGGCTTCCTGTTCGCGCTCTCGATCGCCATCCTCTATACCGCGACCGAGCGGCTCATCGCCGGGCATGTGGCGATCGACGCCAATGTCTGGGCCTTCGCCGTGATCGTCGTCTCGATCGTCGTCGACAGCGTCCGTTGGCGTCTGCTCGCGTGGGTAGCCAGGGAGACCAAGAGCGACGCGATCGCCGCCGACGCGCTGCACTATTCCGCCGATCTCGTCGCCTCCGGCCTGGTGCTGATCGGTCTCGCGGCGAGCCGTCTGGGCTTCGTCTATGGCGACGCGGTCGCGGCGCTCGGCGTCGCCGTCTACATCGGCTTCGCCGGATTCCGGCTCGGGCGGCGCACCATCGACGCGCTGGTCGACGCGGCGCCCAAAGGGCTGATGGCCAAGGTGCGCGCCTTCGCCGAGACCGCGACGGGAATCGCCGGGGTCGCTTTTCTCAGGCTGCGTCACGCCGGCCCCGAGATCGTCGGCGACCTCGGCGTCTACGTGTCGCGCACGCTGCCGCTGGACCGGGTCTCGGCGATCAAGGCCAATCTCGCCGAGGCGCTCGTCGGGCGCTGGCCCGAGCTCAACGTCACCATCACCGCCAACCCGGTCGCGCTCGACGACGAGACGATCCTCGAGCGCGTGCAATTGATCGCGGCGCGGCGGCGGCTGTTCGTGCATCACGTCGCCGTGCAGCAGGTCGACGGCCGGGCCTCGATCACGCTCGACCTCGAGGTCGAGGGCCGCATGGGGCTCGGCGCCGCGCACGCCATCGCCACGCGGCTCGAAGACGCGATCCGCGGCGAGTTCGGCGCAGCCACCGAAGTCGAGACCCACATCGAGCCGCTGGAGACGCGCGAGCTCGCCGGCGCGGACGCGGCGCCGGAGGCGACGCAGCGTCTCGCCGACACCCTGCGCCGGCTCGCCGCCGAGGATGGCGGTCTCTTCGATATCCACGACGTCAGGCTGCGCGTCGCCGAGGGCGCCGGCTATGGACTGTTCCATTGCCGGGTCGCGCCGGAGACCCCCGTCGCCGAGGCGCACGCGCGCGTCGACGCACTGGAGCGCGCGGCGAAGCGCGAACTGCGCGAGTTGATCCGCGTGACCGGCCATGTCGAGCCGGCGGAGACCTCCGAGACGGAACGAGACTGACGCCGCCGCTCGCGCCGCATTGGAGAACGGCCGCGAACCGGGTATGTCGTAACGGAAATCCCGCCCCCGCCCGATTCGGAACCGCGATGGACTTCGAGCCCGACGAACCCAATCTGCGCGGCGCGCACGTAATCGTGGTCGGCAACGAGAAGGGCGGCGTCGGCAAGTCGACGCTCTCCATTCATCTCGCGGTCGCGCTGCTGAAGGCCGGCTATCGCGTCGCCTGCATCGATCTCGACTCGCGCCAGCAGACGATGACGCGGTTCTTCGAGAACCGCCGCTCGTGGTCGGCCAACGCGCACTGGGCGATCGAGCTGCCGACGCACCGCGCGCTGCCTCGCGGCGAGTCCGCCGATGTCCACGCCAACGAGGCGCAGGAGTTCACCACCTTCGCCGAGGCGATCGGCGAGGTCGAGCACGAATTCGAATTCGTCGTCATCGACACCCCGGCGAGCGACACCTATCTGATGCGGCTCGCCCATTCGCTCGCCGACACCCTCGTTTCTCCGATCAACGACAGCTACATCGACATCGACGTGTTCTCGCGCGTCGATCACGACCGCTCGCGGCGCGGCGCGATCGCCCAATACGGCGAGCTGGTCAGGGACGCCAGGCGCAGGCGCAAGCTCGTCGACAACGGCCTCATCGATTGGGTGGTGGTGCGCAACCGCGTCGCCACGCTGTCGAGCAACAACGCCAAGCAGATTGCCATCAGCGTCGGCCGGCTCGCCACGGAGCTCGGCTTCCGCGTCGCCGATGGGCTGCACGACCGCGTCATCTTCCGCGAGCTGTTTCCGATCGGCCTCACCGCGCTCGACCCGATCGAAGAGGGAACGCACGGCGCGCTGTCCTCGTCGCAGCTCGCGGCGCGGCGCGAGATCGAGGAGCTCTTCGACGCGCTCGAACTGCCCAGGCGCCTGCCGGGCATGGACCATTCGCAATCGCGCCGGATGTGGCGCGACCGCATGTCG
>JBKQKS010000386.1:0-15583 GCA_052147395.1 Roseiarcus sp. | reverse complement strand
AATCCAGTTGCGCCACGCCGGCCAACCAGATTTCAAATTCTGCCGCGTCCATGATCCTATCTCCAACTCGCAAGTGCATTATTAACCGCTCTCAACAGGCTTTGCAATAAGAGCGAACTGTTTCCATCCTTTCCCGGTTTTTCATGGAAAGAACCGTCCCATCGTTAGACATTGTGATAACTTTATAAGATCTTTTCAGGGCTGACACAGCGCCGAGGTTCTCCAAGACTTCCTGAGTGCGTGTTCGCGGCGAGTTCCAAGGCCGAGAGAAGGCCACTGTTATGACCCAATTGCTGTCCGACGCAAGGTGCTCGATTTCCTCCAAGCCAAGATTTGTTATCTGCTCTTCGGCATAAATCTCGGTTATATAGTCCTTGGCTGCCGCGATAGCCTCTTTGACGTCCATAACGTCCGCTCCGTCTGCGCTATGTTATACTAACGAACCCGTGAGACTCGGGACTTCGGGTCTCGAGCGTTGGACGCCCGCCGCCATTGGCTCGAGGCACTCTAGCACCGTCTCGCCGGAGAGTCGTAGACCGCGAGGCGCGTCAAGAATTTCGGTGCACGGTCACGGACGCGAATGCTCGGAATCTGGGCGCCCGTGCAGCAGAGCGGCGCCGCGCGGCGAGCCCTCTTCCGCGATGGCGATGTCCATCGCGCCCCTCGTCAGATTTTGAACTTCCGGCCATGGGAAGATCGTCATATTACGGCTGACGCTCCGGCTCGGCTTTGGTCCGGCCAACAGCGGAGGGGGAGTGGAAATGTCGGATCTGGATGGCGTTCTCGTGGTGGCGCTCGAACAGGCGGTCGCGGCGCCGTTCGCGTCGAGCCGCCTTGCCGACGCCGGCGCGCGGGTGATCAAGATCGAGCGCCCGGAGGGTGACTTCGCGCGCGAATACGACCATCTCGTCAACGGCGAGAGCGCCTATTTCGTCTGGCTCAACCGCGGCAAGGAATCGATCCGCCTCGACCTCAAACGCGGCGAGGACCTGGCGCTCGTCATGGCGATGGCGGAGCGGGCGGACGTGTTCATCCAGAACCTCGCGCCGGGCGCGGCGGCGCGGCTGGGCCTGGGCGCCGAGACGCTCACCGGACGTTTCCCGCGGCTGATCTACTGCTCCGTCTCCGGCTACGGCGAAGACGGCCCCTATCGCGACCACAAGGCCTACGATCTGCTGATCCAGGGCGAGAGCGGGCTGTTGGCGATCAACGGCGCGCCGGAAGCGCCGGCGCGCGTCGGCATTTCGGTCTGCGACATCGCCGCCGGCGACACGGCTTACGGCGCGATCCTGCAGGCGCTCTATGCGCGCGAGCGCACCGGCAACGGCCGCGCGATCGAAGTCTCGCTGTTCCATACGCTCACCGACTGGATGAACGTGCCCTATCTGCAGGCGCGCTACGGCGGCAAGCCGCCCAAGCGCATGGGATTGAAGCACCCCACGATCGCGCCTTACGGCGCCTTCGCCTGCGCCGACGGCAAGCAGGTGATCCTGTCGATCCAGAACGAGCGCGAATGGGCGCGCCTATGCGCCGAGGCTCTCGGCGACGCCGCGCTGGCGACGGACGAGCGCTTCCGCTCCAATAACCTGCGGGTCGCCAACCGCCCGGCGCTCGACGCGATCGTCGCCGAGGCGCTGCAGCGCTGCACGCGCGCCGAAGCGATGGCGAAGCTGGAGGCGGCCGGCATCGCCTATGGCGCGCTCAACGAACTCGACGACCTCATCGCCCATCCGCAGCGGCGCACGACGACGGTGGAAACGCCGCACGGCGCAGTGGAGCTGATGGCGCCGGGCGCGTGCGTCGCGGGCCAAGCGACGCCGACGCTCCGGGCCGTGCCGGCGCTCGGCGAGCACGACACGGCGCTGAGACGCGAGTTCGCGCCAGCGAGCGGGGCGGCGCGGTAGAGGGGTTCGGCGTTTCGCGGAGCTGAGCGCGGCGTACGGCGGCGGGGACGCCGCCGCTCCGAGTTTCTCGCTAGAACAGGCTCAACTGCCGCGGTCCTTCGTCTTCGAGGACCGGCCGCTCGAACAGGTCGGCGCGCAACGCGACGGCTTTTTCTCGGAAACCCAGGCGCTCGGCGGCGATCTCGAAGCGGCGGCCGATCATCCAGGCGTAGGGGCCGGAGCCCGCCATGCGCTTGCCCCATTGCGAGGAATAGTCCTTGCCGCCGTGCATCGATTTCACCAACGACACGGCGCGCTCGAGTTTTTCGGGGAAATTGACCGCGAGCCACTCGCGGAACAATTCGCGCAGCTCGAGGGGCAGACGCAACGTCACGTAGCCCGCCTCCCGCGCCCCCGCCGCATGGGCGCGGGCGAGAATCTTCTCGATCTCGTCGTCGTTCACCGCCGGAATGATCGGCGCCACCATCACCCCGGTCGGCACGCCGGCGGCGGCGAGCCGCTCGATCGCCTCGAGCCGGCGCTCCGGCGTCGGCGCCCTGGGCTCCATCTTGCGCGCCAGCGAACGGTCGAGCGTCGTCACGGATACGAACACTTTGACCAGGCCGTCGCGCGCCATCGGCGCCAGAAGGTCGAGATCGCGCAGCACCAGGTTCGACTTGGTCACGATGCCGACGGGGTGACGGGCTTTCGCCAGCACTTCGATGACCGAGCGGGTGATGCGGTACTGCCGCTCGATCGGCTGATAGGCGTCGGTGTTGGCGCCCAGCGCTATCGTTCCCGGTTTGTACTTGAGCGACGCCAGTTCCTTGGTCAGCAAGGCCGCCGCGCCTTCCTTCGCCGTGAGTTTGGTCTCGAAATCGAGCCCGGCGCTCAAGCCCAGATAAGCATGGCCCGGCCGCGCGAAGCAGTAGAAGCAGCCGTGCTCGCAGCCCCGGTACGGGTTGATCGAGCGATCGAACGAAATGTCGGGCGAATCGTTGCGGGTGATGATCGTGCGCGGGCGCTCGAACGCGACTTCGGTCTTCACAGGCTCGCCGACCTCGTCGCGCTCCCAGCCGTCGTCGAACGTTTCGCGCGCGAGCGGCTCGAAGCGGCCGACGACGTTGGACGAAGCGCCGCGGCCGCGGCGCAGGGCGGGATCGACGAGGCGATCGCCGAAGTTGGCGCCGAGCTGGCGGGCGACCTCAACGCGCTGGGCTGGTTCGGGTGCGGCGAACATGTCGGTCTCCGGAACAAATCAGGAACAATGTATTAATCCGCGCGGAATGCGTCGTCAAGCGCCGCGCCGCCGTGTAATGTCTGGGGACGCGGGAGGGCCGTCATGAAACTTCGTCGACTGGGAAAGCTCGGCCCGGAGGTGGGCGAGATCGGTCTCGGCTGCATGGGCATGTCGGACTTCTACGGACCGGCGGACCGCGGCGAGAGCCTGGCGACGCTGGAGGCGGCGCTGGCGAGCGGCGCGACGCTCATCGACACCGGCGATTTCTACGGCTCGGGCCACAACGAGCTCCTCATCGCCGAGGCGCTGCGCGGGCGCAAGCGCGACGGCGTCGTGCTCAGCGTAAAATTCGGGACGCTGCGCGATCCCGGCGGCGGCTGGGGCGGCAACGATGGCCGGCCGGCGGCGGTGAAGAATTTCCTCGCCTACTCGCTGAAGCGCCTCGGCGTAGATTATATCGACATCTATCGGCCGGCGCGGCTCGATCCGAACGTGCCGATCGAGGACACGATCGGCGCGATCTTGGACATGATCAAGGCCGGCTGGGTGCGCTTTGTCGGGCTCTCCGAAGTCGGCGCGGCGACGATCCGGCGCGCTCACGCCGTCGCGCCGATCGCCGATTTGCAGATCGAATATTCGCTGATTGCCCGCGGCATCGAGGACGAGATTCTGCCGACCTGCCGCGAGCTCGGCATCGGCGTCACCGCCTACGCCGTGCTGGCGCGCGGCCTGATCTCCGGCCACTGGACGCGCGCGCGGGAAAACGCGCCGGATTCCCGCAAGACGGCGTCGCGCTTCGTCGGCGACAATCTCGACCACAACCTGAAGGTCGTCGAGGCCTTGCGTGCGGTCGCCCGCGAAAGGAGCGCGAGCGTCGCGGCGACCGCCGTCGCCTGGGTGCTCGCCCGCGGGCCGGACATCGTGCCGCTCGTCGGCGCGCGCAAGCGCTCGCAATGGGCCGAATCGTCGGCCGCCGCGGCGCTGACGCTGTCGGGCGACGACCTCGCCGCGATCGAGGCCGCAATGCCGCGTGGCGCCGCCAAAGGCGAGCGCTACGCCGCCGCGGCGCTCGCGGCGCTCGACAGCGAGCGCAGCGGCTAGCGGTCGAAACCGACCGCTCGGCCGCCTGGCCGGGAACGTCGCGAATGGGGCGGGGAGGGGGGTTAGAATTCGGGGCTTGGCGGGCGTGTCGCCGTAATTCCCTGTAATTCCCGGGCAAACTCTGGCGAAGATTCATCGACTGTCCTCCGAATATTTGCAAATCGCCAAAAATTCCTTGTCGAAAACGAAGCCGTCCTCCAAACGCGAAAGGACATAGTCCTGAATATCGATATGATCCTTCGCACCATCTGCTGGGTCAACAATTCCTAACTCATCGACAGCGACAATATGTCCCGCCCGCAAGTAGGGAATGTTCATGTGCAACAAGCCGACGACACGCCCCTTGAAGCGAGGAAGTTCGTATAAATCTAAGAAACGTCGGTATGTAATTTGAAATCCTTCATCACGAAGGTAGCCTTCCCACCACGGTAGAAATTTTCCGTCAGCACTGATCGCGGAGTAATTAATGCTGTCACGCAGTATGCGTTTATAATCATACGGATGTCCCATTACCATTGCCACGGCGCAAACAATACAATCTTCCTTGGCGCGCTGCGGAATACGAATAATCATCTTAAGGCCCGCCGCGTCATACCATGAGCCTTGAAATCGTGCCGAGGCTGACGCTGTAACTTTCGGCAAGGTCCCGCGTTGTCTCTCCCTTGGCAAGGCGCTGCCGCGCCTCCGTCTTCTGGCGCTGCGTGGCCTTCGGCTCGCGCCCGATCTTCACATCTCTTCGCGTAACCGGACGCGGCGGGAGCGTCATGGCTTTACCCGCGCGATCGAGCTGCGGATCCCTCCGACGAAAGCCTCGGCCTGTTCGACCGCCCATTTTGCATTTTCCGGGCTTACGGGATCGCCGCTGTAATCGGCGAGCTGCCGCAACCTCGGCGCCTTGTTGAGGGCTTCACCGTATTCCGGCGACATATGACCGGCAAGCACAACGCGCTGGCCGAACAGAGCGACAAGCCCGTTATGAGTTTTGATCGGCGCGGTTATTTGTTCGGCGCCGAGAGCGAACAGGGCCGCATGAGCCGCATCGAACATGGCGTAATAGGCGCGACTACAAGCGCCGTCCGCATCGCCGGAGCGTAGAAGCAGGCGCGCGCCGGAAAGCGCAGCCTCGGCTTTGGCGAATTAAGTTTTCGGCGGCGGCGCATTGCTCATAGATGAACGCCCTCGCGCAGGATATTGGCGATCAGGGCCGGATTCGAGAAACTTTCCGGATGGGCAACTTCATCCTCCCAAAGAGGCAGTCCCTGCACCATCACGCCGGTTTCCATCAGAACATGAAATTCAACGCCCGCCATGTCGCCGGAGACTTTGTAGCGGTCGCCGCGCGCGCCTTTCAGGATGACCGCAATATCCGCGTCGCTATCTCGCTTGTGATCGCCCCGCGCACGGCTGCCAAACAATATCGCTTCACGGATGGGATACCTGCCCTCGAGCCGCTGCAAAAAAGCGCGCGCCGCGCGTTCCGTCTCGGCGTCGAGCGACGGGCGCGCGGCTACGGGCATAGGCTCGGCCTTCGCCGCCAGCCGTGAAATCGTGCTCTGGCTGAGGTTGAACTGGCGCGCCAGATCGGCTCGAGTCGCCGCGCCTTCGGCAAGGGCTTTCAGCGCCTCGCCCTTCTGGTCCGCGCTGAGCTTCGGCGGGCGTCCCATGGGAACGCCGCGCGCCTTGGCGCGCTCGCGGCCCGCGCCGGCGCCAGCGCGGATCAGATTGCGCTCGAACTCGGCAAGCCCGCCGAGCACTGTCGACACCACAGGGCCATGCGGCGGCGTGGTGTCCGCCCATGCGTCGCCGAGCGAACGAAAACCGGCGCTAGCCTTGGCAATCGTGTCGAGAATGTCGAGGAGGTCGCGCGTCGATCGCGCCAGCCGGTCGAGGCGCGTGACCAGCAGGGTGTCGCCCGCCTCGAGAGTGCGTAGCGCCTTAGCCAGCTCGCGCCGGTCGGTCTTGGCGCCGCTCGCCGTCTCGCGAAACACGCATGCGGCGCCGGCGGCCGTCAACGCCGCAACCTCAGCGTCGAACGCCGGCCCGTCCGTGTCGACCCGCGCATATCCGTAAATCGCCATAGGCGATCCTAGCAAAGACGCGCCGACTTATGCAAATATCTTTTGCATAGCGTGCCTAGTGAAACCGCGAAGGCCCGTGTGCCTGAAACTCATGTCCGCGAAACCCGCGGTTGAGTTGGCCATGCACGGCTTCCCTCTCGATGTTGATTCGACAACAACGATCCTGGCGCATGCGATGCCGTCGCGGCGTCCTCCACCCCATCACCGTAATCCGTAATCACCTCGAGGCCCGGGGAGAGGAATTTGCGAGCCTATCGGGGTGAGCGAGGCGGGCCTCTGAATCGTCGCCCGCGAAACTCGGGCCGGCGACACGCTGGGCTCTCGAAATCCCCGCCCCTGGCACGGTTGCTGTCGGCGACAGGGAACGGCTCGAGGGCGCGACTTTTTATGGCGCGCCGGCCTGCTCCGACGATGAGGACGAACGCGGCGAACGCTCCAAGATACGAGTGTCATCGCTTTGTAATGGCCGAAATGCAATGAATTAACTCTGACAATGGAGTGCGGCGCCGGGCAGCGAGGCCCTATCGCTCAGAGAATAACACGTGTGAGTCGGTAATTTTCTTTGGAAAGGGTCCCAGCAATGGTCGACGTCGCTGCGCCACAGGCGCCTAGCCTAGCGAACGCCAAGACGGTTCAGGAATACATAGACGAGTTGCCGGTATGGTCGGACGGCACTTCGCTCAAATCCACGCCAATGACAGGCATGCAGTGGCGGATTTGGACGCTCGCCGCGTTCGGCAAGTTCTTCGAGGGCTTCGTCGTATTCATGGGCGGCGTTTCGCTGCCGCTGATCGCCCGGGAATTCCATCTGGCGGAGGCCGAGAAGGGTCTCGTCACCTCGGCGAGCCTCGCCGGCATCCTGGTCGGCACCATCATGCTCGGTGGGTTATCGGACTATTTCGGCCGCAAGCGCATGTTCGTCGCCGAGATGATCATCTTCTGCTTGTTCCTCGCGCTGCTGATCTTGGTCGGGGACTTCGTATCCCTGGTGATCTGCCTGTTCGGCATCGGTATGGCGCTGGGCTGCGACTACCCGACTGCGCATATGATCATCTCAGAAAACATCCCGAGCGCCTCGCGCGGTCGACTCGTGCTCGGCGCCTTCGCCTTTCAGGCGATAGGCGCCATGTCCGGGATCATCATCGGCGCCGTGGTGCTGGTGATCGACCCGAGCATCGACGCTTGGCGCTGGATGTACGCGACGGCGCTGCTGCCCGCCATACTCATCACCCTCGGCCGCTTCTTCATCCCGGAAAGCGCCAACTGGTTGATCGTGCGTGGCCAGCACGCAAAGGCGGAACAGGCCGTGACGCGCCTGCTCTTCCGTACGCCGGTCTACCCGCAGGTCGTGGCGCTGGCGCGCCATGTCGTCGATGAGGCGAGCGCCTCGAAACAGACGTTCTTCGCGCTTTTCAACGCCAAGAACCGCCGCGCCACCATTTTCTCTTCCGTGCCGTGGCTGTTCCAGGATCTCGGCACTTACGGCATCGGCGTCTTCACGCCGACTCTGATCGCCGCCGCTCTCGGCAGCGGGCCGGACAAGATCCGCAGCCCCGCCGACCTGATCGCGAGCGGCATCCATTCGGCCGAGGCCGCGGCCCTGACGACCTCGATGCTGATCGTCGGCATCGCCTTCGCGATCGGGTTGTCCGATAGCCTGGGACGCATCCGCCTGCAGATCTTCGGCTTCCTCGGCTGCGCGGTCGGACTGGGCGTCGCCTCGATGTCCATCGACATGGAAGGCGCGCTCAGGCTGGACTTCATCATGGCCGGCGTAATGCTGTTCAACTTCATGACAAATCTCGGCCCCAACGCACAAACCTACCTCCTTGCCGGCGAGGTGTTCCCGACCGAAGTGCGCGGCATGGGCGCCGGTTTCGCGGCGATGATCGGCAAAGTCGGCGCCGTCGCCACCACTTATGGCTTCCCGCTCCTGCTCGCCAGCATCGGCACCCGCTCGCTGCTCTACGGCCTGGTCATCAGCTCGGTGTTGGGCGCTATCGTGACCTGGATGTTCCGCATCGAAACCACCGGCGTGAACCTCGATCGCATCGGCCGCTGAGCAGACAAGAACCGGAGACGCAGTCATGAAAATGAGAATTCGCCACATTCTCGGCGGCGGCGCAATCGCCTTTGTTCTCGCGGCGGTCCCGATGGCGCATGCGGCCGACATCGCTCTCGAGGAAACCGGCTCGACCCTGCTCTATCCGCTGTTCCAGTCTTGGATAACCGGCTACAAGAGCGTCGCTCCGGATATCGACCTGACCGCGGCGGCTACCGGCTCCAGCGCCGGCAACCAAGCGGCGATCGACGGCTCGGCCCGCATCGGCGCTTCCGATGCCTATCTCTCCGACGAGGTTGCGGCGCGACATCCCAATATCCTCGATATCCCGGTCGCCATCTCCGCCCTGACGATCAACTACAATTTGCCGGAGCTGAAGGGCGCCAACATCAAGCTCGATGGCCCAACCATTGCCGCGATCTATTCCGGTCGCGTGACCGAATGGGACGATGCTGCGATCAAAACCATGAACCCAGGCGTGGCGCTGCCGCACAACACCATCGTTCCGGTCCGCCGTGCGGAGGGCTCCGGCGACACCTTCATCTTCACCCAGTTTCTGGATTTCTCGACCCAAACGTGGGAAGACAATCCAGGCTTTGGGGAGATCGTCGCCTGGCCCGCTGTTGCCGGGGAAAAGACCGCGGTGGGGAACGAAGGGGTGCTGCAGGCAATCGCCGCTACCCCCTACGCCATCGGCTATCTGGGCACTAGCTACGCCGACCAGGTCGTCAAGGCCGGTCTCGGCGCCGCAATGATCGAGAACCAGGCCGGCAAGTTCCTGCTCCCAACGGCGCAATCGATCGCCGACGCCGCCGAGCAACTCGATCCGCGCACGCCGCCTTATGAGCGCATCAGTCTCGTCTTCGCCCCTGGCGACGATAGCTACCCGCTGATCAACTATGAATATGCCGTCGTTTCGAAATCGCAACCTGACGGCGCGACCGCCGGCGCAATCCGCGCCTTCTTGCGCTGGGCGATCTCGGCAAACGGGGGCAACAGCGAGAAATACCTCGCCGCCGTCGGCTTTATCCCGCTGCCGGACTTCATTCGCGGACTCAGCGAGGCGCAAATCAACGAAATCCGATAGGGCGCCGACGCTGCCGGCCGCGATCCGGCTCTCGGGCGTCCTGTCGTTGCTGTTCCGGCGCATGTTCCGAGACGAAACGGCGGCCGCGGGCGGCGCCTGTAGCCGGGGTCGATGACCCCGGCGGCCGCGGTCGTCCTTCGACAAGCTCAGGATGAGGGCCCTCGGCTAGTGCGTCCGCGAGGACGCTTTGTCAGTGGGGCGAGAATCCCCATCATGGTGTGTCGTGATCGTGTAGCCAAAGGCAACTGCGTCGCCGTGAGGCGGGGCGGCGAGCAGCCGCCGCAGGCGAACCGCTAGTCTGAACAGCGGCGCCATTGTTGCTCCCCGTCGCGCACGGGCCTTTCAAACCCACCGCGGCGGCTTTGTCCATTGGCGGACGATAACCGGTGTGGGGCCGCGGGTTGGAGGCGCAACGCCACGCGTCGGCGCGCGTGCGAAGGCGCGAGCCGGACCGAAGACCTTCGGCGCCGCTCAAGCCGCGTGCGACGTCGAGGCCCCCAGACCATAGCGCTCGCGAGCGCGCATCAGGCTCTCACGCAGCGCTTCGAGCCTGAGCAGCAGATCGGCCATCGTCGGCTCCGCCATTTCGGCCTCGAGCTCCAACAGCCGGCGCAGCACGACGGCGCCGGGGACGCCCGGCATGTATTCGTCGCCAATCGAGTCCGTCGGCTCGAACCCGCTGGGAATGGCCGCCAGCTCGCGGATCAGGCGGCCGGGTTCGACGCCGAGCCCGAGCGCGCCGAGTTCGGCCGCGCGGGTCTTCGCGCTCTCGAGGCCGCGCGACAACAGGCCCCAGAGCTCGCGCCCGCGGGTGCGCAACTCGGGATAGGCGACCGCATCCAGGGAGTGCAACCAGACCGCGACCCCGAAGGCGAAGCGCGCTTGGCCCAGTCGAACCGCGCTACGGCGCGCGTTTTCCAGCGCGCTGCGGCCCTCGCTGACCAGCGCCGCCGGCGCCGCCACGGGATCGAGGAACAGCTCGGGCGGGGCCGGCAGGGTCTCCTCGCAGCGCAACCGGGCCACATGGGCGTTGAGCAGCGCCTCGCCGCGCTCGATGTCGGAGGCGCCGCCCAGGACCGTCAGTAAGCGGTCCATCTCGACTTGCGCCGCGTACGCGGCGAGGGATTCGATCCAAGCCTTCATGGTGATGCCCGACCTCGGAAATCGCAGCGAATATCCTCGTTCGAGCTGCATGGCGCTATCGCCTATACCGATGGTTGTAGCCGAAGCTCATTAACGCCGTATTGTTCGGATCCCCGCGGCCGGCCGCGTGGCAAACGGTTCCTTGCCGAGCGAGCCGGCCGAGCCGAGCCCTGCCTGTACTCACCGCGATTGCCTCGAGATGGGAGCGGAATTGGGGCCGCCGCGTCCGGCCGTGACATCGACGCCGCACACTCGACCAAGGATTTACGCACGGCCATTCTGAGCTTGCCGCGGCGCGAGGGATCGGCCAAAACTCGCCGCGGGGCAATCGGCCCTTACGGGGCGCCCGCGAGCCATGGCGGGGGCATTTTCGTTTCCTACCGGCGCGAGGATTCGGCCGGCTTCGCCGGGCGGCTCTACGACCGCCTGACGACGCGGCTCGACCGCGATCACGTCTTCATCGACGTCGACAACATCGAACCGGGGGTCGACTTCGTCGAAGTGCTGAGCGAGCGCGTCGGCGCCTGCGACGTGCTGGTCGCGGTGATCGGCAAGAATTGGCTCTCCTGTCTCGACGCCAGCGGGCGCCGGCGCCTCGACGACCCCCACGATTTCGTTCGCGTCGAGATCGAGGCGGCGTTGCAACGCAGCATCCGCGTCATCCCCGCGCTGGTCGACGGCGCGACGATGCCGCGCGAGGACGAACTGCCCGGCGGCCTGAAGCCGCTCTCTCGCCGCAACGCCATCGAGATCTCGCACACCCGGTTCGACATGGACGCCGACCGCCTGGCGCGAGCGCTTGCGCAGGTCGAAGAGGCGAGGAAGAAGCGCGAGGCGGAAGAAGCGGCGCGACGGGCGAAGGAACAGGAGGAGCGCGAGGCCTCGGCTGAAGCGGCGGCGCGCGGGGCCGAACAACGGCGACGCGCGGCGGAGATCGAAGCCGCGCGAGTTGCGCGGGAAGAACGGCGGAAGGGCGAGGCTGAAGGAGTGGCCGAGGCGCCTGCGAGCGAGTCTCCTGAGCCGCCGGTCGCCGCGCAATCCGCGCCGGCAAGGCCGACATCGGTCGCAATGCCCGAATCGCCCGGCCGCCCTTTCGTCAAGACGACAGTCGCCCTTGCCGCCGCCGCTGCAATCGGGGCGATCGTCCTCGTCGCGGGGCCGTTGCACGGCTGGCTGAAGCCGACCAGTCCCGAGGAGCAATTCGATATGGGCATGGCTTACGAACAAGGCGACGGCGTCGAGAAAGATGTCGTCAAAGCGTTTGACTGGTACCTCAGGGCTGCCCGACAAGGCTTACCCATCGCGCAAATCGAGGTGGGATTGGATTACGAAAACGGGAATGGCGTCGAGAAGGATGTCGCGAAGGCGCTAGCTTGGTACAGGAAGGCGGCTGAGCAAGGTTATGAACCCGCCATGACTGCCCTCAAACGTCTTGGAGCGAAATAGAACGATTTTATTCTGTAGTCATTCGGCCCCTGTTCTTCCCGCGTCAATCCATCCTCACCGCAATCCCCGCCGCGGCCATGCGCTCTTTCGCCTGCCTTATCGTGTACTCGCCGAAGTGGAAGATCGAGGCGGCGAGGACGGCGCTGGCGTGGCCTTCGAGGACGCCGTCGAGATTGCCGACGCCCCCGAGGCGAGGGCGGCTCGGCGCGCGACGAGTTCACACGTGGCGTTCGATCCACTGCGCCGCCTGCGCCTCGCCGACCTCGCCCTCGGCGAGCGCGAACATCATGGCGGTCGCCTCGGGTTCGGGAGCGCGCAAAGTGCGGCCCTCGAGGCCGAGAAACACCAACATTGCCGCAAAGCCGATACGCTTGTTGCCGTCGACGAAGGCGTGTCCGCGCGTCAGGCCGAAGGCGTAGGCGGCGGCGAGATGCGAGAGCCGCGTTTCTCCATAGGCGAATTTGTTTCGTGGCAGATCGAGCGCGGCCTCGAGGGCGCCGCGGTCGCGCAACCCCGCCCGCCCGCCGAAATGCGCGATGAGTTCGTCCTGAATGTCCAAAACCGTGTCCGGCGCCAGCCAGGCGGGCGCGTTCACTTCGCCAATGCTTTGTAGGTGTTGGCGTAATCGCGGAACGAGCGGCGCGCGATCTCCATCGCTCGAGCGTGCGTGGGGTCGTAGGGCGAGAGCTTCAGCACGCGGTCGGCGGCCTCGACGATATGCAAGCGGTCGCCGGCCTCGAGCCCCAGGCGAGCGAGCAGTTCCTTCGGCAGCAGCACGCCAACGGAATTGCCGATCTTGCGCACGCGTAGCACGTTGACGCTTTCCGCTTCCGATTTCTCGCTCAAGGCTCGCCCTCCGCGTTGCACAGAATGTATAACGCTCGGCGCCCCGGAGCAAGGCCGCTCAATCCATCCTCACTGCAATCCCCGCCGCGGCCATGCGCTGCTTCGCCTGCCTTATCGTGTACTCGCCGAAGTGGAAGATCGAGGCGGCGAGCACGGCGCTAGCGTGGCCTTGGATGACGCCGTCGACGAGGTGGTCGAGGTTGCCGACGCCGCCGGAGGCGATGACGGGGATCGTCACCGCGTCGGCGATGGCGCGGGTGAGCTCCAGGTCGAAGCCGACCTTCGAGCCGTCGCGGTCCATCGAGGTGAGCAGGATCTCCCCTGCTCCGAGCGCGGCGACCTCGCGGGCGTAGTTCACCGCGTCGATGCCGGTCGGGCGGCGTCCGCCGTGCGTGAAAATCTCCCAGCGCCCGGGCGAAACGCGCTTGGCGTCGATGGCGACGACCACGCACTGGCTGCCGAATTTCTCCGCCGCGACGCGCACGAACTGGCGGTCGGCCACGGCGGCGGAATTGATCGACGCCTTGTCGGCGCCGGCGAGCAAGAGCTGGCGGATGTCCTCGGGCGTACGGATGCCGCCGCCGACGGTGAGCGGCATGAAGCATTTTTCGGCGGTGCGGCGCACCACGTCGAGCAGAATGCCGCGGTCCTCGTGGCTCGCGGTGATGTCGAGGAAGCACAATTCGTCGGCGCCCGCCTTGTCATAGGCGATCGCGCTCTCGACGGGATCGCCGGCGTCGCGCAGGTTGACGAAATTGACGCCCTTGACGACGCGGCCGTCTTTGACGTCCAGGCAGGGGATGACGCGGGATTTGAGCATTATTCGGCGGCGTTAGAAAGTGACGGGCTCTTCAGGTCGTTCCAAAAATATCCTGGCATCCTGCCCGAATAGTCCGAGTGAGTCATGTCCGTAACAAAGAAGAATCTCGATCCAGCAATCTTCAGGAAATGATCGGAAACCTCAGTTACCGAAAGTTTACTTTGAAGAAAACATACGTGACCGTCGAGCGTATACATCGTCGCGCCGGCGTCCAGGGAATCGACGAACCCACGAAGGTCGATCGGATCGCCGTTGCCGTCATCGAATACAAGCAGGTAGCGTTTCATTGGCCAATCCTCGTGCGATCCTCGCCCGTTCGGCTTTCCAGCCGCGCGATTTCGGCGGTCGCCTGGAGAGACTCGGGAATATCGCCGTGCCGGTACCTGATGAGCAACTCGTGCCGCCGAAGGCGATATTCTTCGGACTCGAGCATTTCGGGTCGCAGGAACAATAGCATGAAATAGGCGACGATGGCCACGGCCGGAGGCGTCGCCGCGAATACGAACAGCACGATCCGTAGCGCCGAATCAGCGGTCCAAACCGAGAAGAACAGCGACGGTGGCGTGATGAGCCCCACAAGCCACAAGAGCGGATTAATGCCTGTGCGGGAAACCTTCACGGTCCCGACATGAGACGTCGCCGCTTTGACGAGGTCATCCAGCCTCAAGCCTTCGCCCTCCGGATCCGCGCCAGCGCCTCCTTCGCGTCGAGCCGACCGTCGCAGAGCGCGCGGCCGGAGATCGCGCCGCCGAGGCGGGCGCAGTCGGGCTCGAGCAGGCGCTCGAAGTCCGCGATCGAGAACCACAATTCGTCGGCGCCCGCCTTGTCATAGGCGATCGCGCTCTCGACGGGATCGCCGGCGTCGCGCAGGTTGACGAAATTGACGCCCTTGACGACGCCGCCGTCCTTGACGTCGAGGCAGGGGATGACGCGGGATTTGAGCATTATTCGGCGGCTTGCGGCAGGGCGGATTTCTTCATGAAATCCCAAAAGATTCCAAACATCCGACCCGAGCAGTCCGAGGCGGAAATGTCCGAGATGAAGAACAGACTCGAGCCTGAGAACTTCAGAAAACGGTCCGATATTTCATGCGCAGTCAGCCTACTCTTGAGAAAGCAGACGCGACCGTCGAACGCATACAGTTGTGCTCCGGCGTCGAGCGAGTCGACGAAGGCCCGAAGATCGATCTCTTCGCCATTGCCTTCCTCGAACACGAGCAGGTGCCGCTTCATTTTTCCTCTCCCTCGCCAAATCCGCCGAAGAGTTTCTCTACCCGGGCGATCTGCGTCGCGGCATCTACGACCTTGGCGCTCGAGTCCTTCGTCACGAGCAACTGAAGCGCGCTTTGGCGAAGGCGATATTCCTCGGACTGCAGTCTATCGGGATCGCGAAACATATACACGAAATAGGCGAGAATCGTGAACAACACCGGCAGAAATGCAAGCGTGAGCAACGCGACGCGCATCCAGAGGTCGCTTGTCACGGTTGCGCCGGCCACAGCGAGCGGAGTTACGAGGCCAACGAGCCAAAGCAGCGGATTTACCGCCGTCCGCACCACACGCACGGTCTCGACCCGCGACGTCGCTGCCCGGATGAGCTCCTCCAGCCTCAAACCTTCACTCCCCGGATCCGCGCCAGCGCCTCCCTGGGATCGAGCCGCCCGTCGTACAGCGCGCGGCCGGAGATCGCGCCGGCGAGGCGGGCGCAATCGGGTTCGAGCAGCCGCTCGACGTCGGCGATCGAAGCGAGGCCGCCCGATGCGATGACCGGAATGTTCAAGCCTTCAGCGAGCGCGACGGTGGAAGCGATGTTGAGCCCCAGCAGCACGCCGTCGCGCGCGATGTCGGTATAGATGATGGCGGCGACGCCGGCGTCCT
>JBKQKS010000385.1:0-2547 GCA_052147395.1 Roseiarcus sp. | reverse complement strand
GGGGAAGCTCGGCATCTGCGGCTTCCATGATGGCGTCCGCGGCGAAAAGGGGCGGAACGAAAATGACGGACGCGTTTTGGCCGACATTCCGGGTCTCGTCGACGTGCACCTTCAACAGGAGCTCAACGCGCCGGCCTTTTTCGCCGACGTGGATCGAGCCCGCGCCAACGAATTCGGCATTTCCGCCAGCACGATCGCCAACGACATCAACATTTCGCTCAGCTCGTCCGAGCAGGTTTCGCCGAACTTCTGGACCGACCCGGCGAACGGGATCCCGTACTACCTAGCAGCCTGTCGGACTTAAAGGTACACTCATTGATATCATTGGGGTTTTCGTCCTTTCCGAGAAACACAAAGCTTAAAAATATATGTTTGTTGCTCGTCGATAACCCCTCAAGTCCGACAGGCTGCTAGCGGTGCAGACTCCCGAGCGCCTGGTCGCATCGATGAACGACCTCCAGAACACGCCGATCGGCGCGTTCACGCCGCCCGTCGGAGCGCCCGTCCCGACCCTGCTGAGCAACGCCGCCACGTTCACACGGGTCTCGACGCCGACCAATCTGAATCAGGCCAACATCCAACCGGTTTACGAAGTCTTCGCCAATACCGAAGGGCGCGACCTAGGCGCCGTGTCCAACGATATCGCCCGCGTCGTCGCCGAAGAGCAGAAGCAGCTCAAGCCGGGGAACACTATCCAGGTCGTCGGCCAAATCGAAAGCATGAACGAGGCGTTTGCGAATCTGGGGCTCGGGCTCTTGTTCGCCGCCGTGTTCGTCTATCTCCTGATGGTGGTTAACTACCAAACCTGGGCCGACCCGTTCGTGGTGATCCTGGCGCTGCCAATGACGCTGTGCGGTATCGTGACGATGCTGTTCGTCACCGGCACGACGCTTAACGTTCCTTCGCTGATGGGCGCCATCATGGCCGTCGGCGTGGCGTCCGCCAATTCCATTTTGCTCGTCACATACGCGCGCGAGCAGCAGCTTGCCGGCAAGTCCGCGCATGAGGCGGCGGTTGAGGCTGGGCTCACCCGCATTCGGCCGGTGCTGATGACGGCCGACGCCATGATCGTCGGCATGATCCCGATGGCCATCGGCGAGCCTGGCGGCGAGCAGAACGCCGCTCTGGCCCGCGCAGTGGTCGGCGTCCTCGTCTTCGCGACGCCGACGACGCTGCTCGTCGTCCCTTATCTGTTTGCGGCGCTGCGTAGAGGGGCGGACGGCAAGGTTGCGCACGGCGTATTTGCGGAAGGAGTGGAGTGACTGAGATGCTCGACAAGACTCAACAGATTGAACTTTCCTATTCCGCGGAGCTTCGGCCGCAGGAGAAGGGCGTAGCCATTCCTCACGCGGCCGCTCGCAAACGACGCGTAGGACGATTCCTGCCGGGCTTGGGCGCTTTGCTCGTCCTCTCCGGTGGAGTCGGCTACGGCGCCTGGAGGCATCAGCAAGCGCAGGCCGAAGTTATGGCAACGGCCGAGGCGACGCGCAATTTCGTGCCGGCGGTGTTGACGGGTGAAGTGCGCGCCAGCGGGGCGACGCATTCGGCGACCTGGCCCGCCACAATTCAGGCCTTCGACACCGCCGACATCTACGCGCGCGCCAGCGGGTACATTCTGAAACGAAACGTCGACATCGGCAGCCGGGTCAAGAAGGGCGACCTTCTGGTCGAGATCACCGCGCCCGAGCTCGACCACCAGATCTCTCAGGCCGAGGCGACGCTTGCGCAGATGGAGGCGGCTCGGAAGCAGGCCGAGGCCAACCGTGACCTCGCCAGCGTGACCTGGACGCGCGACAGCCGCCTCGTCAACCAAGGGTGGGTCACCCTCCAGCAAGGCGATACCGATCGACTAACTCTGGCGGCGGACGAGGCCGCAGTGGGCGTCGCAGAGGCGAACGCCAAAGCGCAGCGATCGCAGATCGGCGTCCTGCAACAGCAAAAGGACTATCAAAGCGTAACGGCGCCGTTCAACGGCGTCATCACGCAGCGCAACGTCGATATCGGCGACCTCGTGCAAGCGAACGCCAACACCGGCGCTGACATGTTCACGCTGATGGACGACGAAGTCGTCCGCATCCAGCTCTACGTGCCGCAAGACGAAGCGCTTGGAATCGTTCCCGACGTCGAGGCGACCGTGCGCGTGCCGGAAATGCCGGGCCGCACATTTCCTGGCAAGGTGACGCGCATCGCCGACGCACTGCAGGTCGGCACCAGGACTCTGCAGACCGAGATCGACGTGCCCAACCCCGAGCATCTCCTCACGCCCGGCCTTTATTGCACCGTCGAGCTCAAGATTCCGCGCGTGGCCCCGTCGCTAATCGTTCCGGCGCAAGCCATCATCTTCAACAGCGACGGGGTAAACGTCGCGGTCGTCGACCATGGCGTCGCGCGCATCCATCACATCACCGAGACGCGCGACCTTGGCACGACCGTCGAGGTCAGTTCAGGCGTCACGCCGGGAGACAAGGTCATACTCAATCCGCCGGTCGACCTCGCCGACGGAAGTAAGGTATCGGTCCGCACGCCGGGGCCCCTCGCCGTGAAATG
>JBKQKS010000384.1:0-22501 GCA_052147395.1 Roseiarcus sp. | reverse complement strand
TCGCCGGGCTTGGCGATCAGGAGATTCTCCATGGCTTCCTCGTCGACGCGCGCCTCCTTCCAGTGGGAGGACCCGTTCTTTCTCGAAGGCCAGCTCAGCGCGGACGAGCGCGCGGTGCGCGACGCGGCTGGGGCCTATGCGCGGGAGCGGCTCATGCCGAAGGCGCAGGAGGCGTTCCGCCATGAAAAGACGGACGCCGGGATCTTCCGCGCCATGGGGGAACTCGGGCTGCTCGGCGCGACGATCCCCGAGACCTACGGCGGCGCCGGCCTGACTTACGTCTGCTACGGCCTCATCGCGCGCGAGATCGAGCGGATCGATTCCGGCTATCGCTCGATGATGAGCGTCCAGTCGTCGCTGGTGATGCTGCCGATCTTCGAGTTCGGAAACGAAGCGACGAAACAGAAATATCTGCCGAAGCTGGCGACCGGGGAGTGGATCGGCTGCTTCGGCCTGACCGAGCCCAATTTTGGATCGGACCCCGGCGGCATGGTCACGCGGGCGCGCAAGGCCGACGGCGGCTATCGACTCTCGGGCGCCAAGATGTGGATCACCAACAGCCCGATCGCCGACGTGTTCGTCGTCTGGGCCAAGGACGACGCCGGCGACATTCGCGGCTTCGTGCTGGAGAAGGGCTGGAAGGGCCTGAGCGCCCCGGCGATCCACGGCAAAGTCGGGTTACGCACCTCGATCACCGGTGAGATCGCGCTCGACGACGTGTTCTGCCCCGAGGAGAACGCGTTCCCGGCGGTGCGAGGGCTCAAGGGTCCGTTCACTTGTCTCAACAGCGCCCGCTACGGCATCGCCTGGGGCGCGCTCGGGGCCGCGGAGGACTGCTTTGGGCGCGCCCGGCAATATGTGCTCGATCGCAAGCAGTTCGGCCGGCCGCTGGCGGCCAACCAGCTCATCCAGAAGAAGCTCGCCGACATGCTGACCGACATCGCGCTCGGCCTTCAGGGCTGCCTGCGTCTCGGGCGGCTGAAGGACGAGGGCGCAGCGCCGGTGGAGCTGACCTCGATCCTCAAGCGCAACAATTGCGGCAAGGCGCTCGACATCGCCCGCGCGGCCCGCGACATGATGGGCGGCAACGGCATTAGCGACGAGTTCGGCGTCGCCCGCCATCTCGTCAATCTCGAGGTGGTCAACACCTACGAGGGCACGCACGACATCCACGCCTTGATCCTGGGGCGCGCGATCACGGGGATCCAGGCGTTTACCTGACCGCAATCCTGCCGGGGGGAAGGCGCCGGCCCCGCGAAATCGGCTTGCGACGCGGCGTTTCGCCCACGTATTGACGGCTGGCGGCGGAGCGTCCGGCGCCGTATCGTCCATGAGCGCGCGTTTCGAAGGGCGCGACAGGGCTTCGGGGTCAGAAGATGAATGTGAATTGTCGGTTGGCCAGCGGCGCGCTGCTGCTCCTGTGTTGCGGCCCGGCGAGCGCCGCCGAAGTGGATAGCCGGCTGTCGGGCGCCTGGGCGACATCACAGGCCGACTGCCAGAAGCTGTTCGTGCGGCAGGGGGGCGGCCTGACCTTTCGCCAGCCGGTCGACCAGTTCGCCCAGGCGGCGATCATCACGCCGGGGACAATCATACAGCCCAACCAGACCTGTCAGGTCACGAGCGTTACTCACGACGGGGGGCTGACCAAGCTCGATTTCACTTGCAGGGACACGATCAGCTACACGTCCCAATCCGTCGAGATCGAAGTCAAATCCCCTACGGAGATGATCTACAGGCCGAACGGCGACAAGACGCTCGACACCACGCTGGTCAAATGCAGGCTCTGACGCCGGCAGCGCGCGCCTCGCGGAGCGGCTGACGGTCACGCCTCGGGAAAACGCATCGAGACGTGGATGGTCGTGCCTTCACGGCGCGTCGCCGTGATGAGCCCGCTGTGCTCGAACACAGCCAGCATCAAAGCGTTGTCGGCAAGAACCTCGGCGAACAGTTCCCGGACGCCGGCCTCGCGGGCGATGGCCGCGATATGATGCATCAGCACGGCGCCCAGGCCGTGGCCCTGGTGATCGTCGACCACCGAGAAGGCCACCTCGGCCTTGCCCGGCTCGGTGATGATGAAGCGGGCGCCCCCGACGATCCGGGGCCGGTCGTTTGTCTTCTCGACGGCGAGTAGCACGACATGATTGACGAAATCGACGTCGAAGAAGAAATGCTGCTCCTGCTCCGACAGCGTGCGCTTCACGGCAAAGAAGCGATGATAGAGCGTGTCGGCGCTGGCGTGCTGGACTTCCTCGAGGATGGCCTCCTTATCCTCCGGCCTTTGCGCGCGGATCTCGACCATGGTCCCGTCAGGGAGAGTTTCGATCACGTGAAATTTTTCGGGTTGAAACATGTCAGGCGCCCCTCGTCCGTCCCCTCGCGTTTCCGCCGCGATCTCTGCCGGGATTATGCAGAGTTCGGGACGAAGCGCCAGCGGCCGGATTGGCCGCGTCGCCGACGCGCGGAATGCGCGCCGATATGTCACGCCGAGGAATGTTGAGGCGCCAGCGTGCGCGGCCGCCGGATCACTCGCCGCGCGAACCCATTCTCCCGGCCCTTCTTCGCATCGGAACAGGGAGCCGACAAAAAGGGCGCCCCGAGGCGCCCTTGAAAAGCCGGCTCCGAGGATGGGCCTACTTGATCTTGGTTTCCTTGAACTCGACGTGCTTGCGCGCCACCGGGTCGTATTTCTTGAAGGTCAGCTTCTCGGTCTTGGTGCGGGCGTTGTTCTTGGTGACGTAGAAATAGCCGGTGTCGGCGGTCGACAGCAGTTTGATCTTGAGCGAGGCGGCCTTGGCCATGGGTTCTAAGTCCAGTTCGGCGCGCCGGGCGCCTTCGAAAAACAGGCAAGCGCCGTCGGAAACTCCGCCGGCGCCGGATGGCGACGATAAATAGCGGCGGAGAGGGCTTTGTCAAGTCGCGGCAAACGCCCCGAGCCCGAACGGCCCGCGTTCTGCGCTAGATGATGTCCCTAACGAGATACAAGCTTGCGACGCAAGCCGCCCACCAGAGAGTCGCCCGCCCCTCCGAGAGCACAATCGACAACAGCCGCGTCTGAAAGCCGAGCTCTTGCCCGAGCGGATCGAATATTATGAGGAGTAGCGGCCCGAGAGAAATGCCGGTGGCGAGCAATACTGTTGCAGATTGTACATTTCTGTTCTTTTCAGCGCTCGCCAAGCCGACAATTAACACGATCAGCCCAAGGCAAATCGAAATCAAATCTCCGGCGCCCCACGGAGCTGCATTCATCTTCCTCCCCCAATCATATTTTCTTGTTCTTCTCGCTCCAATATTTGAGCGCCGCCGCGCCAAGCACAGCCAATAAAGAAATGAGCGGACTAATGTCGCGCGCATATTGGAACGACGAAAATGCAACGCCCATCACGATATTGGCGATCGCTCCGGCGGACACGGGAACGAGCAGCCATTCCACGGCCCTCCTCGCAAGCGCCGCGGTTCCCGCGAGATCCCCGTGCGCACCTTCCTTGCCCGTCATCTTATTGTCGGTGCTCATAAGGTAATCTCTGTCCCTCCCGGCGCACGGCCGGAAGTCAGGCGCCGCGCCCGCTTTCGCGCCCATTCGTTCCGGCGCGACCGCGCTCATCCCACCTCGCCCACACCGTCAATCTAGACATTACGGTGAAAGGGTTCAATGGCCGCGGCGACGGCGCCCCCCAAGCTGCACGTCTCGCGTCAGCTCCAAATCCCGGTGACGCCGGAATAGACGCCGAACACCACCGTGATCGCGATCAGAATTCCAGCGACCCAAGCGTAGGCGCCCTGCAGCCGATACGGCTGAGGCAGCTTGCGCGCGAGCAGGAACAGGAAGCCGAGCACGATCGGCAGCACCAGCGCGTTCACCACTTGGACGCCGACGCTGAGCGCGACGAGATCGGCGCCCGAGGCGACCACCACCGCCGCGATGACGAGGACCAGCGCATAAACGCCGTAGAACCAAGGCGCCTCGCTCACTTCGTCGGCCAGGCTGTGTTTGGCGCCGATCACCTCGGAAAGCGTGCGGGCAGCCGTCAGCGTCACCACGATCGCAGCGACCACCGAGGCGCCGATCATGCCGAGGCCGAACAACACCCTGCCCCCGACCTCGCCGAGGAACGGCGTGATCGCAGCGGCGATCTCTTCGACCGTGTCGAGCTTGGCGTCGCCGCCCCCCTTGCCGAGCGTCGCCGCGACGGCGACGAGCGCAGCCGCCATCACCAGCTGGGTGATGACCGCCCCGATCGCCGTATCGGCGCGCGAGGAACGGATGTCACGCACGCCGAGGCCGCGCTCGACGATCGACGACTGCTGAAAGAACACCATCCACGGCATGATCACGGCGCCGATATTGGCCGAGGCGAGGTAGAGGTAATTGCGATCGGATATCGGGATCGTCACCGCCCCTTTGGCAAGTTCGGTGAGGGAAGGATGCGCCATCCAGGCGACGAACAGGAACACCAGCTCGAACGCGCCGATCGCGATCGCGATGCGCTCGACGGTGAGATAGGTGTGGGTGACCGCCATCAGCATCAGCAGCGTGACGACGAGCGCCAGCGTCACGGGCGTCGGCACGCCCATCAGCCCCCCGACGCCGGCGAGGCCGGAGAACTCGGTGAGCAGCGCGCCGATGCAGGTCACGATGAGCGTCGAAACCGACACCCAGGCCCAGATGGGCCCGAACTGCTCCTTGATCAGTTGCGCATGGCCCTTGCCGGTCACCATGCCGAGCCGCACCGTCAATTCCTGGACGATATAGAGGATCGGGATCAGCGCCATCTGCAATGCGAGCAGCTTGTAGCCCCATTGCGCGCCGCTCTGCGCCGCGGTGATGAGACTGCCGGCGTCGGTATCGGCGAGCATCACCGCCACGCCCGGCCCCGCAACCACTAGAAAACGTCGCCAATTGAAGGGTTCGGCCACCGCCGGCGCCAATGTCATTTCGCTCATCCCTCTCGATTTGTCGTCCAACCTCTTCATCCCATAACTGCCGGCGCCGACCGGCCAAAGTCAATTCTTCAACATTGAAAACTTTCCAATATGCGCGCGACTTGTTTTCTTCGTGCGAGCGCGAATATCAGACTTAAGTCCATCGGGCCGGACTGCGCCCAGCGACGCTCGGGTCCGATCGACCGAGCGCAGACTTTGACGCCATGCCCAGGGGCGTCGGTTTGAGCCAACGCAAAAGGGAGGACGGCGCAATGACCTTGTTCAGCGGCCCCGTATTCGAAATGGCGCGCCGGCAGTTCCAGGGGATCGCCGAAGCTATTTCGCGTGGGCGCGGGACCTGCAGCCATATCTCTGGTCGAGGGAGAGGTCATGGACCGGCTCGGGCGCGCCCGCTGCGACGGCCTCGACCCCGGGCCGGGACCCGTCGCGCTGGCCTTACCCTGGCTCGCGCGGGTAAAGGGCTCATTCGCCGACCCCGCGGCCTGGAGCGAACATCCACATGACTGCCGACCCAGCCTGCCTCGTGCGCGACGCCAGTGACACCGACATGGAAGCCGTCAGCGCCATCTACGCCCATTACGTGCTGCAATCGGTCGCGACTTTCGAGGAAACGCCGCCGCCGCTCGACGAAATGCACGCCCGCCGCCGCGCCTCGCTCGACCTCGGCCTGCCCTATCTCGCCGCCGAATTGGCGGGCGCCGTGATCGGCTTCGCCTATGCCGGGCTCTATCGCGCGCGGCCGGCCTATCGCTTCACCGTCGAGGATTCGGTGTACATCGCCCCGGATTTCCGCGCGAAAGGCGTCGGGCGCGTCCTGCTTTGCGAGGTGATCGCGCGCTGCGAGCGCGGGCCGTGGCGGCAGATGGTGGCGGTGGTCGGCGACAGCGACAATGCGGGCTCGATCGCGCTGCATCAGAAACTCGGCTTCGAGCTCGCCGGCGTGTTGCGAAACGTCGGCTACAAATTCGGCCGCTGGGTCGACACGCCGCTGTTGCAGCGCGCGCTCGGCGTCGGCGACGCGCCGCTGTAGAGCCGGGGCCGCCGCTCGCCCCCTCGCCCGCAGGCCTGGCGTGCGCAGATCGCATTTTTCGCAATGTTTTCTCGGCGGAATACGAAAATCGATCACGTGTCGCCGAAAGCCGCCGAAAGCCCGATTTGGCGGGCTCGAGTAGTTTCCGATCCTATCGTGGAAAGATTGTCTCGGATATGTCGAGGATGCGCCGATCGTGTCGTTCGAGCGAACGCAAAGTCGATAGCGAACGAACCACGGTCTCGAGGTCTCCGGAGCGTCCAACGCGCGACTCCGGTCCCACAAGCACGCGAAAGAAGGGTTTCTCATGAAAGACAATCGCATTGTTGGCATCGGCCATCAAGTCAAAGGCGCTCTCGAGGAGGGCCTCGGCAAAGTCATTGGCGACGCAAAGCTCGTGGCGGACGGAACCGCCGAGCGGGCTGTCGGCGCTGCCCTGAACGCCGACAACGCCCGCGGGGATTTTCTGACTGGGATAGATACCGATCGCATCCTCGGCGTCGGCCACCAACTCAAAGGCGCTTTGCTGCAGGGTCTCGGCAATCTCGTCGGAGATGCGAAACTGGAGGCTGACGGCATAGCCGAGCGCCAGGCAGGCAAGGCGCAGAACGCCACAGGCAGCGCGAGGGACGTTGCGCGCGAGAACCGCGACGCGGCGACCGACGCAAGTGAGAACGTCGCCACACCCGACAGCAAGGCAAAGCCTCAGGGCCCTGGCTGAAGCCAGGCGTCCGGTCGCCTTCCAGTCAGACATCAACGGCAGCGACGGCTTCTTCTGCCGTCTCATGGGGATCTCTCGAGGCTGCCATGAGACTTTTTTGGGCGAGCCGATCGTCTTGCTGGTCGTCGGCAGCGTGGCGAAAGCGGCGATCGGTCGCGCTTTGATCGGGCGCCGGCTTAGGGCTTCTCCCCAGCCCATGGCTGCGGGGATGGGTCTTTAGCGGAGGGTTCAACTATGAATGGCGCTGATCGCAACTCACGGGTCGGTTCGGATCTCGATGAAAGTCTCAAAGCCAAGGTCGCAGAGAAGCTCGAGGACGCAATCCCGCCCAATTCGGACGCAGGCCTCTCCACTTCCAAAACATCGGTCGTGACGCGGTGGTTCCTGCACGACATACCTTTCGTCGCGATGCTGTTGCTGGCGCTAGTGGGCGTCACGTTCCGGTTGCCGACAAGCTACTGGCTGATTCTGACGCCAGTCTTCGGGATCATATCGATCGTTGAGGGATGGCGCCAATTCACGACCTGGGGCGATCGTGTTCGGCTCGTAACCAGCGTCGCGGCGATCTGGTGCGCGCTCCTGCTTGCGATCTATCTGCTTTACAGCAACGGCGTGCAGGGCATATTGACCTCCAACGGGACTTCGCTCGCGATGATGCCTCTGCTGGCTTTGGGAACTTTCGTCGCCGGCATACAGTCTCGGGTCTGGCAGATCTGCGCGGTTGGCGGAGTCCTGTTCCTCGCGGCGCCCGGCTTGGGCTGGTTCGAGCAGTCGCCCCTGCTGTTGTTGGCGATGACATGTATGATCATTGTGCTGGGTGGTCTCGCGTGGTGGTTCATTGATGGCGGGAGGAGCAAGCCTGCGTCGGAAGCGCCGTCGCGTTAAGGCGCTATTTCGCGGCTGTCATGCTCGAATAAGGTCGCGCACCTCCTTCCCGCGCGCACAGCGCGAACGGCTGCTTCAACGGGTCGGGGCATTTGTCTTCGATCCTGGACGGGATGGTTGCGGCGTCCTTTATCGAGAACGAAATACACCCGCCGGACCGCCGACCTCGCCTGCCGCCTCCGAGGCGGCGGCGGCACGCCCCGATGGCCACGCAGGGCGAGCCAATTGCCGGCAAAGCGCCATCTCACCCGCCGGCGTCCCAGCCGCCTGCCGAGTCGCACCGGCATCCACCGTCCGAACCACGCACCGCCGCAACTCCGCTTGCACCCGATGGATCAGGCTTACGCAATTCCACAGCCGGTCGACACGCGAAACAGGTACTCTAGCAAATATGGCGATACATCAGAGGCGATTGCAAAACGTTTGAGCGTATTGGGTTGTATTGTTGCCTATGAGACAACCTTACATTCTCACTTGCAGCCTGCCCGAACTGTGAATCAATCAAAATTCACCCACACAAAAGCCCGAAGAGCCGTTGTTGCTAGCAGAATCAGCATAGCAGAAACCGGCCGCCGGCGGTTCGCGGCCATTGAAAAATCACCCAATAATTTGAAAATTCCGGCCGCGCTCGACGTTTTGCAACTGCCTCGCCATAAAACCATAAAATCCGAAAATCGGAAATCCCGGCCATGACGGCAGAGGGGCGATTCCGTCGGCCGATGGCCCCCGGCTTGGGAGTTGCAATCCAGCTCGGGAAACCAAGAGTTCGACGGCCTGTGAGGCGTCTTCAGTCTTTCACGCGACCGTGCATTGCGCGGGCTGAACCAGTTCCTCGAGTTCGATGCAGGCGTCGCGGTAGGCTTCCTCGAGGAGCCTCGCGCCTTCGGCAATTTCGCATTCCGCGTGTTCCGCCATCACCAGCAGGCGTATGCGCCCCTGTCCTCTCGAAGCGAGCGGAAATTCGATCAGGTTCGCGATCATGCCGGCGTTGACGAGCTGGCGGCTCACGAGACGCGCCAGCGCCTCGGTCTTCATCTTGACCGAGACCACCGGAGACGGTTCGCCGCAGACATCCAACCCGGCGGCGCCGAGTTTGCCGCGCAGGGAAAGCACGTTGCGCATGACGGCCGCGCGGCGCGCGGCGCCTTCGGGCGACTCGATGACGCCGAGGGCGCGCAACACGATCGCCGCCTGGATGGGCGATAAGGCGTTCGAGAAGCTGGTCGTGGCGCTGAAGCAGCGCAGATACTGCTGCACGGCGCGCGATCGCGTCGCAACGAAGCCGCCATTGGAGGCGAAAGTCTTCGAGAAACTTCCCATCACAATGTCGACCTTGCCGAGCATGTTCTGCAATTCGAGCTGGCCGCGCCCGTTCTCGCCCAGGCATCCGAGGTCATGTGCGACATCGATGAGCAGCGTCGCATCGAATTCGCGGCAGAGCTCGGCGACAGCCGCAATGTCCGGCGTATCGGATTCGATTGAAAACAACCCTTCGGTGACGACCAGCACGCCGTTCGCCGTATCGTGCGCGCGAATCGACCGGATGCGGCTGCGCATCGAATCGAGGTCGAGGTGACGGACGCGATGGACGTTTCGGGTCGCGGCGAGCGCGCCCTCTTGAAGGCAAGGGTGGGCAAGGGCATCGATGACCACGTGGTCGCTCGAGCGCACAAGTCCCGTGACCGCGCCGAAGCCGGCGGCAAATCCCGTCGGGAACAGCACAGTCCGCTCCATGCCGAGGAATTCGGACATCCGTTTTTCCAGTGCGACCGAGTGCGCAGTTCCGCCTACGAACGATGGCGAGCCGGCGCTGTGCACGCCGTAGCACTCGATGGCCTCATGCGCCGCCATGCGCACGGCCGGATGCCGGGACAAGCTGAGGTAGTCCTGCGAGCCAAAGTTGATCCCCTTGAACTTGCAGCCACGGGAGTCGCTCACCGTGCTGTTCGGACGCGCGCCCCGCGAGGTCGAAAGAGAATAAGGCCAGAGGCCATCGAGAAGACGCTCGTTCTGCCAAGCGTGGAACGCCTCGACGCGCCTGACCAGGTTGGCGCCGGCGACGACTTTGAAGTCACGCAGCGTGCTCGCGAGCGTCGACGGCAAAGGCTGCGCCCTGGCGGTCATTGCGGCGTCCCGCGAAATCGCGCCGCCGCACGCCGCAGGTTCGACGGGAGCCGAAAACGCCGGAACCGATCACTAGTTTTCGCGGGAGCGACAGTAAACAACATGACAATAATCCGCAAGTTTATACCGGAGTTTCTCGAATATGAACGCGCCGGATTTGTTGCCGGCAACTTAAGTCAATTCCTGAAGTATTCATTGCGATCTGGGCTTGGTAAACGATGCTCTAACACCTCGGCGACGAAGTCGGGTTTTACAGGCTCTAGTTGTTAGGGTTTTTACGGCGGCATGATGCCGATGGCGCCCATAGAATACCGTGACACACGCTTCATTTCCTCATTCAAACTGTCGAGCCTCGCAAACCGAGCGGTCGAGCGGCGCCTCCCCCGGCGCAATCGCCGCGGCCGGCGTCCCTCTCCTGAAAGGCAACCTTGTAGCCGGGGTCGCTGACCCCGGCAGCCGCTCGACGACCGCGGCTACAGTTGGCGGTCTTTCATGCATCAAGGTGCGCAAAAGCGCATGGAAACTCATCCCGAGCCTGTCGAGGGAGCGGGGCGAGGGGAACTGACGGCGGCGTGAATGCGCTAAACCTGACGCATTTGGATGGCTCCAAAGGATTCAACATGACATAAGTATCCTGCCCCAATGTTGGTGAGGCAGCCGAGGCCGCCAGAAGTGGTCACGTCCGTGTCCATCTGCTTTAATTGCGTCCCTCGCGCGCAAGTGCTTCGATTAGTTCTTCCTGGCAGACCTGATACAAAACAGGGAGATCATCTTGCACAGGTTTCCATAGCACATCGGGCGCAACGTGATCGTAAGCATGCCGCAGCACATTGCCGATACTCGCCATTTTTGACCATGGAATTTCGGCACGCCGCGCTTTTATGTCATCTGTCAGGTGACGGCTTGCTTCGGAAATAATTTCAATACCGCGCTCGACCAGCCAGAGTTTTTCCCAATCCTGTTCGAAGGCTTCGAGAGGCACGCCGTGCAACACGCGGCGAACGCGCTCGATGGCCTCGATCATATCCTCGAGACGCGGCGAGATGATCCGTTCGATCATCAGAACACGAGCACGGCCGATTCCTCGATCCGCTGCCGGAGACGCGGGTGCAGGCTGTTGCGCGTCATGATGTCGGTCTTACGGCCGAGGATACGGGCCGCGCGCGCCTTCACGTCCATGAGTTCGAAGAGGCCGAGCTTGCCCTTCTCATGATCGAAAAAGAGGTCAACGTCGGAATCCTCGCCGGCCTCGCCGCGCGCTGTTGAGCCGAACAGGTACAGATGTTCGACACCGAGCCGCTTCAAATCGGCTTCGTGCTGCTGCAATCGATTTATGACTTCGTCGCGGTTCATAATGACATCATAGCATAGCCCGGGGCTTGGCCTCCACAGCTCTTCATGGAACGCCCCTCAATCCGGCCAGAAATCCGGGTCGCGAACCTCCTCCATCGACCACGGACAAACCGCGGGCGCGTCCTCGAGCCCCATTTCTCGCAGCGCCTGCCCTTGCGCGTCGAGCCATGCGTCCCGCTGCCAGCGAGGGTTACGCATCACGCTCTTCAAACTCGGAGTATCTTCCAGTGCGACCTCGATCCGGTCGCGTTGCACGGCAATCGTCGCCCGCCAGCTTTTCGACCGCTTGTCCGGCTGCATTCGCCATTTCAACAGATGAGCCAACAGCACGGCCATCCGGCTCGCGAGTTCCCGCTTTTCGCTTCGTCCCACGTCTTCGATCTCATCGGCGATGTGTTCGATGTCGAGTTCGGCGAAACGGCCTGCGCGCAGCAGCTTGGCCTGCTCCTCGGACCACAATATCACATCGCGGTCGTAATTGGCCGACCGTGCGCGGGTCGACGGCTTTCTCATGGCGGCCGACGCCACGGCCTTCTGCGTCGTCATGGTTCGAGGCTCGCAAAATCGAAGCGGCTCGCCCCTCGGCGCTGCTTTCCGCGTGCTCTCCGGACCACGTCGCCAAGGGCTGCTGGCCGCTACCTTACTACAATTCATCGGGGAAAACGACGAACGCGCGGATCGAAATCCAGAACTTCGGGATTCGCCTCCCACTCGTTTTTCGGGCAAAAGAATGGCGCCCGTTTGTTGGGCAAGGGTGGCATCGGAATGAACGCGGCGCGGCTCATCGCCAACCTGCCGAACCTGATCACGTTGGCGCGCCTGCTGATGACGCCGCTCGCGGTGAGCATGATTCTGTCCGGACGGTTCGCCGAAGCGTTCGCGATTTTTCTCCTTGCCGGCGTCTCCGACGGCGTCGACGGCTTCATCGCCAAGCGCTTCCATCTGACGTCCGAGCTCGGCGCCTATCTCGACCCGCTCGCCGACAAGGCGCTGCTGATCTCGATCTATGTGACGCTCGCCGCGGTGTCGCAATTGACGCCGGCGCTGCCCATTCTGGTCGTGAGCCGCGACGTGATGATCGTCGCCGCGATCATGGTGTCGTGGCTGCTGGGCAACCCGATCGCGATCCGGCCGGTGTTCATCTCCAAGGTCAACACCACCTTGCAGATCGTCTTCGCCGCGCTGTTGCTCGGGTCGCGCGCCTTCGGCTATCACGCGCCCGGGCTGCAGGACGTGATGGGCTGGATCGTGGCGGCCTCGACGATGGCCTCGGGGGCGGTCTATATCTCCCAATGGCTCGATCACATGAGCCTTTGACTTTGAGGAGCGCGGCTTGGTTCGTCGTCTCGTGAGCGTCGCCGGTCTCGCGTACAATGGCGACGCGGCTCGCATCGAACCTCCGGAGTCTCGAAGATGAGCGTCGAACGGCAGCTTCTGATCTGGGCGGCGGCGCTCGCCACGCTGCTGCTGCTGCTGCATCTGCTGGGCGCCATCGTGACGCCGTTCGCGACCGGCATCGCGCTCGGCTATCTGCTCGATCCGGTGGTGCGCCGGCTGCATCGCTGGGGCGTCAGCCGGCTCATCGCCGCGCTGCTGATCCTCGGTCTGTTCATCCTCGTGCTCGCGATCGCGCTGGTGACGCTCGTGCCGATCCTCGCCAACCAACTGGTCGGCTTCGCGCAGAAGCTGCCCGGCATCGTGGTGCGCATCCAGACGCTCGCCGTCAGCGAAGGCCAGGATCTAATGGCCAAGTACGGCGGCGGCTGGCTGGATCAACTCGGCCTCTCGACCTCGTTCTCCGGCGATCAGCTGCAGAAGACGGTGGGCGATTTCGTGAAAAGCGGCGCGGAATGGCTGCTTTCCGCCGGACGCGGCATCGTCAGCGGCGGCGCGGCGCTGGTCAATTTTTTCTCGCTGCTGGTCGTCACGCCCGTCGTTGCCTTCTACATGCTCGTCGACTGGGACCGCATGGTGCGGACCCTGGATTCGCTGCTGCCGCTCGAGCACCGCGACTCGTTGCGCGCGATCGCCGCCGAAATCAACCATGCGCTCGCCGGCTTCATCCGCGGCCAGTCGCTGGTCTGTCTGTTCCTCGGCCTGTGGTACAGTCTGGGGCTCACGCTGATCGGCCTCGATTTCGGCTTTCTCATCGGCGTCATCGCCGGCGTGCTGAGCTTCGTGCCCTATGTCGGCTCGCTGACGGCGCTGGTGCTGTCGCTCGGCGTCGCCGTGGTGCAGGGTTGGCCGAACCCGAAAATGGTCCTGCTCGCGCTCGGCGTCGTCGGCGCCGGTCAGTTCCTCGAGGGCAATGTAATTTCGCCGAAGCTGGTCGGCGAATCGATCGGCCTGCATCCGGTGTGGCTGATGTTCGCTCTGTTCGCGTTCGGCGGATTGTTCGGCTTCGTCGGCCTCATCGTCGCCGTGCCGACCGCTGCGGCGATCGGCGTGCTGGTGCGCCACCTGCTCTCGATCTACCGCCACAGTGCGCTCTACCGCGGTCAGGCCGCGGAAACCAACCCATGACCTCGCCGCCGCGCCAGCTCGCGCTCGACTTGCCGCACCCGCCGAGCTACGCGCGCGAGGATTTTCTCGTCGCGCGGGAAAACGCCGAGGCGCTGAGCCGCATCGAAGCGTGGCCGAACTGGCCAAATCCGGCCCTGCTGCTGATCGGCCCGAGGGGGTCGGGCAAGACCCATCTCGGTTCGATCTGGGCCGAGCGCGCCGGCGCGCTGACGCTCTCCGGCCGCGACCTCGAGCGCGCCTCGGTCCCAGACATCGCCGGCGCCCCTTTGTTCCTCGACGACGCGGATGAAGCCGCCGGCGCCGGCGAGGCGGCGCTGTTCCATCTCATCAACCTGTCGCACGAACAGGGGACGTCGTTGCTGTATGCGGCGCCGAGCCTGCCCGATCTCTGGGGCCTCGCCACGCCGGACCTCGTCTCCCGGCTGCGCCTCGCGCCTGCCGTCCGCCTCGGCGAACCCGACCTCGAACTGATGCGCGCGGTGCTGACGAAGCTGTTCAGCGACCGGCAGGTCGCCGTCGACCCCGCCGTCATCGCCTATGTCGCGCTGCGCATCGAGCGTTCGCTGGAGGCCGCCGCCAACGTCGTCGCCGCGCTCGACCGCGAAGCGCTGGCGCGCGGCAAGGGGGTGACGCGCGCCCTGGCGGCGGAAATATTGCGCTGCGGAGACGGGACGTAAGCCCGCGCCGCAAAAGAGTCGCAAAGATTGGTTAATAATAACAGTGCAATGTACATTGCATTGCAGCAAGCGCGCGTCGAGGGGCAGGCCCCAGCGTGGCATCAGCGCCCGGCGCGGCCTCGGAAAGGAGGCCGGGATGCGTAAGCTGTTTTTTGCGCCGGCAGCGGTGTTCGCGCTGGTCGCGTCGACCGGCGGCATCGCGGGCGGCGCGTCCCCCGGTCCATACGTTTGGCGTTGGACCGTCACTACAGCGCTGGACGGGCAGCGCGCCAACGACCGGGCCGCGGAAGCCGCCGCCGCGGCCGCGGACTTCCGCCAGAACTACGAGCGGTACTCGGCGATCGGCGTACTGGAAAACCACCGCTGACTTCGCTCGCCGCCGAAGGGCGACGGAGGCGCCGATGAAAAGCTCCGCCCGGAAAGAGATGGCCCTCTTTTCGGGGGCGTCGGGTTCTGCTCTCATCGCGTTTCGTGTTGTCGGGGCGGTTTCCCGGGCGGCGCCATTCTGTAGCCTAAGGGCTCTCATCCCGAGCTCGACGAAGGACGACCTCGGTCGGCTTGTCAAGCGCCTCATTCTCACACGACTCTTCCAAGCGGAAGTAGCGAGGTCAGCGACCTCGCCTACAAGGGCGCCCGGGAATTTGCCCCGCTTGCGCTCGACGCCACGAAACACAATGACAGCGATTGCTTTTCCCGACATTCCCCACGACGATTGCGCAGAACGCCAGCGTCGCAAAATCAGCGTCGAAGCTCACATCGGGCGCGGCGTCGGAGACTTGGCGAAGATAAGTCGTCTGAAGTCCATTCTCGCGGTCTTCGTCGAATAGCTCCGAGCCGCGCGCGAAGAATCTGGCGATCGAGCGCCTGTGCGCTCGACATTCGGCAAAAGCCGGCGCGGGCGCGCGCCGCCCCTGTCATCGCGCCGTCTCCCGGCTTACATAGGCGCATCTTTTCGCGGCCCGGGGCCCTTCGTCGTGTCGTTCTCTTTCGATCTCGGCTTCGAAGCCGGCGTCGCCGCGCGCTCGCTGTTGGATTATCTCCAGGGCGGCGCGCTGCGGCTGGGGGTCACCGGTCTCTCCCGCGCGGGCAAGACGGTGTTCGTCACGGCGCTGATTCAGAACCTCGTCGCCGGCGCGCGTCTGCCGGTGCTCGCCGCGAGCGCAGAGGGTCGCATCGCCCGGGCGCGGCTCGACCCGCAACCCGATGACGCCGTGCCGCGCTTCGCCTACGAAGAGCATCTGGCGGCGCTGAGCGGGCCCGGACGGCATTGGCCGCAGTCGACGCGGCGCATCTCGCAGTTGCGCCTGACGATCGAATTCGAGCGCGCCTCGCGTTGGGGCGGCCGTCCGGCCGAGCTCGTCATCGACATCGTCGACTATCCCGGCGAATGGCTGCTCGATCTGCCGCTGCTCGAGAAGAGTTTCGGCCAATGGTCGCGCGAGACGTTGCAAGCGAGCCGCACGACTTCCCGGGCGCCGCTGTCGGCCGAATTCAACGCCGCGCTCGCGGAGTTCGACGCCAGCGATCCCGCCGACGAAGACGCGGCGCGAAAACTCGCCGCGGCCTTCACCCTCTATCTGAAGCGCGCGCGCGAAAGCCGCTATTCGCTCTCGACCTTGCCGCCGGGGCGCTTCTTGATGCCGGGCGAGCTCGAGGGTTCGCCGGCGCTCACCTTTTCGCCGCTCGACCTCGCCGAGGGCGCCGACCACGCCAAGGGCTCGCTGGCGGCGATGATGGAGCGGCGCTACGAAGCCTACAAGACCCATGTCGCGCGGCCGTTCTTTCGCGACCATTTCTGCCGCCTCGACCGGCAGATCGTGCTCGTCGACGCCCTCGGCGCGCTCAATTCCGGCCCCGCCGCGCTCGCCGATCTCGAGCATGCGCTCGGCGAGATTCTCGCCGCCTTCCGCGTCGGCCGCTCATCGCTGTGGTCGAAGCTGTTCCGCCCGCGCGCCGAGCGCATCCTGTTCGCCGCCACCAAGGCCGATTGCCTGCATCACGCGAGCCACGACCGGCTCGAGGCGCTGCTGCGCAAGCTCACCGATCGCGCCATAGCGCGCGCGGAAACCCTGGGCGCTGCGATCGACGTCGTCGCGCTCGCCGCGGTGCGCGCGACCCGGGAGGCAGAAATCCGCAGCGGCGGCGAGGTTTTGAAGGCGATCGTCGGCGTGCCCGAGGCCGGCGAGACGCTCGGCGGCGACACTTTCGATGGCGCCGTCGAAGCGGCGGTGTTTCCCGGAGAGCTGCCGGAAGATCCGGCCGTGCTGTTCGAAGGCGACGGGCTCGCGCTCAGCGAAGCCGCCAACGACCTTCGTTTCCTCGAGTTCCGCCCGCCGATCGCGCCGCGCGGCGCGCCCGCTCCCTTCATCCGGCTCGACCGGGCGCTGCAATTCCTCCTCGGAGACCGACTGGCATGACCGAGCGCCGACCCCGCCCGCGCGCGTTCCGTCTCGACGCTGCTGAAATCGCGGTCGACGATGCGCCGGCCCCGTTCGCGCCGGCGGCGACCATCAGGACCGAAACGCCGGACTTCAGCGCCGTTGCGCGCGCAACGCCTGAAGTCGACGAGGACGAGCGCGAGATCGAGGCCGCGCAGGCCGCCGGCCTCGCCAGCCGCTTCCGGCTCAGCATCGGCGCCATCGCCATCGCCGGCCTCGGCGGGCTGCTGTCGCTCGCCCTCGGCCTGTGGGTCGACGACCTGATCGAGAGCCTGTTCGCGCGCGCCACGGCGCTCGGCTGGATCGGCGTCGGCTTTCTCGTGGCGCTCGCGGTCGGCGCCGTCGCGCTCGTCGCGCGCGAAGCGCTCGCGCTGATGCGCCAGAGCCGCATCGCCGAGTTGCATGCCGCGCTGGCCGCGGCGCGCTCGACGGATGACCGCGACGCCGCCCGCGCGGCGGTGAAGCGCCTCGTGACCCTCTACGCGAAACGCCCCGAGACCGCGCGCGCGAGGGCAGAAGTCGCCAGGGCGTGCGCAGCCATCATCGACGGCCGCGACCTCGTCGACATTGCCGAACGCGCCCTCGTCGTCCCGCTCGATGCCCGGGCGCAATCGGAAATCGCCAAGGCCGCCAAGAGCGTGTCGCTGGTGACCTCGATCAGCCCGCGGGCGATTCTCGACCTCGTGTTCGTCATCGCCCAGGTGATTCGGCTCTGCCGCCGCATTGCCGAGATCTATGGCGGCCGGCCGGGATTGCTGGGCTTCTTCCGGCTCTTCCGTTCGGTCGGCGCGCATCTCGCGGTCACCGGAGGCATGGCGGTCGGCGATTCGTTGATCCAGCAGCTCGTCGGCCATGGCCTCGCCGCGAAGATCTCCGCGCGGCTCGGCGAAGGCGTGCTCAACGGCTTGCTCACCGCGCGGGTCGGGCTCTCGGCGCTCAGCGTGTGCCGCCCGGCGCCGTTCGGCGTCGCTCAGCCGCCCGGCGTCGCCGACGTCGCGCCGTTTCTATTCGGCAGCCGCAAGGACGCTTGACGCCAGAGCCTAGAGAGCGCTCGAGCCGCGAACACCGCGAGCGCGAGGACGCCAGCGACCGCGACATAAAACGTAGGCCGGGGGAACATGTCCGGGTCGATGTTGGCGCCGAGCACCTGCCAGAAATCGTAGTGGCGGCGGAAAAAATACCAAGTCGCCTCCGCGAGCGCGGTGAGACCGACGGACGCGACGACGGCGGCGGAGGTCGCGGCCAAGGCCGAAGCGCCGCGCTTCACCAGGATGCGATAGAGCATCAGCTCGAGATAGAAGCCCGTCATCATCACGGGTTCGGAGACATCCGCCTTGGACTGCAGATAGAAGTGGAAAACGCCGAGCGCGGCGAGCGCATAGACGATTCTGTGCAGCCGGTTCCAGGCCGGCGCGCCGAGCCGACGGATCATGGCGTCGGTCGAGGTCGCGGCGAGCGCGGCGAGGCCCAGCAAAGCGGTGAAGCCGATGGTGAGGTAGAAACGCAGCGCGATCTCCGAGGCGACGCGCACGAGGTTGAAATGCTGGTCGACGATGTAGAGCGTGAAATGCGCGAGCGCATAGGCGAAGGCGGCGACGCCGACCATGCGCCTGACCACGACCAGCTTCGGCCAGTCGGCGATTTTGCGCAGCGGCGTGATCAGCAGCGACAACAGGATCAGCCGAATCGCCCAGTCGCCGCAGCGATGGATCATCTCGGTGATCGGCCTGGGTTCGAGGGCGCCCGTCGCGAGCCGCCACAGGGTCCACACGGCCGGCGCGAACAGGGCGGCGAACACGATCGCCTTCAACGCCGAGAACTTCCCGTTGCGCTCGCGCCAGGGGGCCTTCCATTTCACTGCCTTCATTGCGCGCCTCGCCGCCGAATTCGAGCGGAAGCGGCGCCGATCGCCGCCTCCCGACCTGGATACGCTGGAAAGAGCGCAAAGTTACAGGTCACGAGCCATTTTCCGCCATCTCGGCGTTTGACCCGGGACGCGGCCCGGACCATAACCGATGCAACCACGACGCGCCTGTGACGGGCGCGGACGTCGGACGGAGAACGGATTCGAACGGGATGACCGAATTGTCGCTGGACATGATTGGCCTCAAGAATGGCACGGACAAAGCCTCGTCACATCACGATTACCTGAATTTCTACGAGTCGCTGTTCGCGCGCCGCCGCGACGAAGCGCTGACGCTGCTCGAGATCGGCGTGCTCAACGGCGCCTCGTTGCGCACCTGGCGCGAGTTTTTTCCCCATGCCCACGTCATCGGCGCCGACATCGACCCCACCACCCGCCGCTTTCAGCGCGAACGGGTCACGATCGAGTACATGGACCAGTCGAACCTGGAAGATATGGTCCGTGTCGCGGTGAAGCATCAGCCGTTCGACATCATCATCGACGACGGGTCGCATCTGTGGGAGCACCAGACCACCTCGCTGAAGACTCTGTTTCCGTTCCTGAAGCCAGGCGGAATGTACATCATCGAGGACCTGCAGACGAATTACGGCGATTTCACTGCGGACTATCGCGGCGTCGCCCACGAGAGCTGCGTCGAATTCCTCAAGACCTGGCTCGATTTGCACGTCGCCGACACGGCGCTGCCGCTCAACTCGGTGGAAGATGCGTTCCTACGCACCTACGGCCGCGGCGCCCGTTCGATCGCTTTCTACAAGCGCATCTGTGTAATCGAAAAGCGCGAGCTGCCCCTCCCCGCGGCGGCGCGCCCGTCGCTGCCGCTGGCGCCGCTGCCCCACGACCCCAGGCTCGTACGCTCGCAGCTCATCGCCCACGTGAGCCATGTCGGCGACGTGTTCTCGCCCGACGGCTACGTCGATCTCGGCAAAGACCTCTATACGCTGCAGGGCATTGCCGTGGAGACTTCGGACGCCGCCCTGGAATATCGCGTGCGGGGGCCGGACGGAGCTTGGGGCGCGTGGACGCGCTCGCCTGAATTCGCTGGAACGCGTGGCCGGTCGCTGCTGATCACCGGCGCGGCCTTCCGGCTGCGGGACGAGGCGAAGGCGAGGTTCCAGCTTCGCACGCTCGGCAGGTTCATCGGCCTCGCGGAGCCGATCGTCGCGGGCGACGGCGAGGATTGCGTGGCGCCCAACGGGGCGGAATTGCGCGGGCTGCAAATCGAGCTCATTGGTCTCGCCGATTCGGAGCCGCAGCCCGCGGGCGGCGAATCGGCGCCGGTTCCCGATCCCACCGCCGCATGAACCGATCGCGCCGCAAAGGCGCCCGCTGCCGGACGCATTTGCGGCGCCGAATTGTCACAATTCTGTTAGCGGCGCCGGAACTCCCTCACGGAGAGGAGCGTTGCGAAGGAGCCGACGTTTTTCAATAGCGTTAACAACTCCAAAGATTTGCGTGTTATCACAGGCGTGATACGAGGTATATGCTCATTGAGCTGGACGATTCCAGAGGTGGACATGATGTCGCAGCCCAGGGCGCCGGCGTCACACATTTGACTCACGTCAAGTCCTCTACGCACTCTTAAGCTATTGACTGTGCGTACGGCTATGAGAGGACCTTGACCCCGGAACGCGAGTTGCGGGGTTTTTTTTGTTTACCTCGCCCTGTGGATGAGTCGAATTTTCGTTGACGAATCGCAGAAATTTGTGATTATGCAACTGGCACGTGCATACGACCCTTCCTCCCACGCGCCTACCTGCCCCGCGGACCGAAATCGGCGCGGGGTTTTTTTTTGGCTTTCGATCAGGCAGGCGCCGCTGGACAAGCCGAATTCGCCTCCCTATAAGGCCGCGTTCGCGACGCCCAGGTAGCTCAGTTGGTAGAGCATGCGACTGAAAATCGCAGTGTCGGTGGTTCGATTCCGCCCCTGGGCACCATTAATATCAAAGGCTTATACAAATCGACCTCAGGGTTGGTTGTTGCTGGGGGCACGCTGGGGGCACAAAAAGCCGCGACTGCTGACGAACTATCGCGAACGCCAGCGTCCGGAGGCACTCTAATTTTTCAAGTCGTTTGGGCAGAGCGAAATAGTAACAATACACTAAATTTTCGTAAATGTTAATTTAAAACTTGACATTTCAGTATATTTATGATATCGTAATATTGTGGAAATCCGTGGTTCGCCCACGCCCCGAAAACCCACCATCACCCACCATCGCGCCTCCGCCAAGGGCTTAACCCGCCCACGGGCCGGACGCCACAAGCGAGACACTAGCCATGACCTAAGCGCGCCACCTCTTCACCGTGTTGCGTGCGTGTCCGCGTTCACCCTCAGGCCCTCCGGGGCCTGTTTTGATTCTTAAGGATCCAACAGATGACGAGTCCAACCCAAACGAAAGCTACCCCCAACCCCACCTTGCTTGTGTACGGCAAGCCTACGAGCCCGGATTTGCCCCAGGCATCATGGTTTCGGGCCGAAGACAAAGAGGCAGCAAAAGCTGCCGCGCAGTCGCTGAAATTCTCAGTGATCGATATCCAAACCGACGCGGAAAAGGCGCTGACGGTCGGTGTTCATGAAGGCGTACTGAAAGGCAGTGGGCGCATGATCGTCGGATCGGTCACGCCCGAGGTCTTTCGGCGTATCGAAGACTACGTCCGGAAGGCATCCGGCGGCGACGCCTCGCCGAGGGCGTCCGCCGTTCAGGCAGCGGCAGAACCGACTTCGGAACAAACCGTGAATCTGACGACGGCTGGTACAGAGCCTTCCGCGCCAGCGCCCAAAAGTGTCGCCCCGGCGTCACCTGACAGCAAACCGGCGGCCGCGGCGATCTCGGCCACCACTTCGACCGGCAAGCCCGAAATCACCAACGCCGCCTCGCCCAACCCCTGGGACACGTTGCGAGTCGGGGCGCGGGTGCTCGCGGCGTACTGGGGTGAGACGCATGCGTTCGAAGGTTTTTGGCTCGCCACCGTGAAGCGAATTGATCAGGGCGAGTTCACGCTCGAATGGTTCGCGGCGCCCGAGTACCCAGCATTCAAGACGGCGCCCAAAAATATCGCAGTGCCCCATCCCGAGTTCCGTCCTTCAGGCAAATAGCGCGGGCCACGGCATCCAATCCTCACAGACCTATCGGGGCGGCCTTCGGGTCGCCCCTTTCGTTTTGCGCGCTCCCGCTAACCGGCGAGCGCCGACCCTTTCCCCAACATCGGAACAAGAACCCATGACCACGACCACCGAATCCAAGACCGACCGCATCCGCGCGTTGAACGACGCTTTCCGCCGCACCTTCATCGGCGGGGCCGTAATGATCACCGCTGGCGTCGAAGCCATGCCGCTCGATCAGCGCCGTTCGCTCTTGCAGAAAATCAGGAGCTTCGACGCTTTCGGCGAGGATAACAATCCGCACGCGGAAAATGATTTCGGCGCGGTGGACGAAGCCGGCGAGCGCTACTTTTTCAAGATCGACTACTACGACAAGAAGACGGAATTCGGCTCGCCCGACCCCGCCGATCCCGCCGTGACAACCCGTGTGCTGACGATCATGCGCGCCGACGAATACTGAGCCAGGCCGGGGCCGTCACGGGCCTCCCTGGGGCCGCGCAAGCCCGCCCAATGCGTTCGGTTAGCGCCAACCGTTCCGGGCCTTAGTAACGCGACCGCAACGCGGACGGCGACGCTAGAGCGCGCCGCTGTCCGCCCCTTCCCGATCAGCCCCGACCGGAACCGTCACCCCACCCAAACCGCAACAGACCGCCGTTGTGTCGTCGGCGCTCGCCCCTCCATGTCCCGCAACCAAAAGGAGAAAATCGCCATGCCCGGAAAACAGGCCAAAGTTGTAACGCCCCCCATGCTGAAAAAAATGCTCCGCCACGTTTCGCAGTCGTCAT
>JBKQKS010000383.1:0-3410 GCA_052147395.1 Roseiarcus sp. | reverse complement strand
ATGCGTGGCTGAAGCGGCTGGAGAAGGAAAAGCGCTGAGGCGTCAGCTTCGATCGACGGCGGACCGCGAGGCGGAGGAACGAAGTGACACTTACTTCATTCTCTATTTTCTCGATCCGCTGTCGCTGCGCCTCGCGTAATGAGGCAAGTGTCACCGTATTCCGGGGATAAAATACGTAACCGGTCACGCCCGTGCTGGCGTAACCGAACATTGGCGCTTACCCCAGAGGCCGAAACGCGTCAGGGCAATCGGGTGAAAGAATTTGTCGTGACCTTTCCGCCGTCATTGCGAGCCTGAGCGAAGCAATCCAGCCGTCGTGCGATGCTCAGTGGGCCGCGAGCACGAGATATCGGGCAGGGGATAGTGCGTGAGTTTCTGAGTTTCGAATTGGTGGAGGGGCTGCATTGCTTCGCTGCGCTCGCATTGACGGCCTAGGAGTGGATTGCGGCCATTCACCCGATTGCCCTGGTGAGACGAGCGAGCGCCGAAAGTCCCTTCGTATCGCGCTTCGAGAAAGCATAGAAGCTAATATATAGACATACTTATTTTCGGCAAAAAGCTTTACCGCCCGGCGCTCGGGACCGGGGGGGTGACAAAAATGTCAGCCTAACACCCTGAAATCACTCGATCCCTTGACAAAAATGACCGCTAGACGCTGCTCGCCGTCCGCGGCTTCAGCTCGATCTTGGGCACGGCCAGAGCCACCGCGGCGGTGGCGAGAGCGACGGCGAACATGGCGACGAAGGTCAGATGCAGCGACCAGGCGAGCCCGCGGAGGAAAGAGCCGGCGAGAAACACCGCGAGCCCCCACATCTTCACCGTCTTGCGGCCGATGCGGTCGGAGATCTTGCCAAACACCACCGTCGTCGCCGTCTGGGTGAGCAGAAAGGCGGCGAACACCCAGCTATAGAGCTGCAGCCCGCCGAGCTCACCGACAATTTGCGGCATCGCCGTCGACACGATGGTCGCCTCGATCGCGATCATGAAATTGGCGACGATGACGGCGGCGAGCGTCAGGGGGCGATGCGTGTTGACGGCGATCATTGAAAATCCCGTGCGCGAGCGGCGCGCTGAGCCCCGCCTCCCGCGGCAAAACACTTCGCTGCGACAGGTATGGAAAGCCAATGTCTCGACCCGTGTCCTACATTCGAGCTCCCGGAATCGCAACGGCGTCTCCGTCGGTCATCGCGCGAAGCCGACGCGCGGACTCGAGACGTCACCCGGGTTTCGTCCGTGACGGCGGATCGGCGATCGGCTCTTCCAGCTCCATCCTCGAGAGAGCGTCGATCGCTTCGGCGCCGTCATCGTCGAGAGGTTCGGTTCGCTGGAATTCCCTCAATTTGGCTGCGAACGTCCGCAATCCGTGCTTTCTTTCCAACGCGTCGAGATAGCCGTCCCAAGACGGCGCGGATTTAGTGAGATTGGCTCGAGCGTCTTTTGCGATCCGAAAGATCAACTCCGGATCCGCATCGAATCGTTCGGTGAGGAAGGCGTCCGGCGTGAGCACGACGACGTTTCGAGCGGCGAGGTTCTCGAGATCGAAATCCGCCAGGTTCCACGTCACGAGCGCACACGGGGAGACGGCGAGCGCAGCGAGGGCCACATGCCAATCTTTGGCGTCGGTTTGGCCAAGGTGGCTATCCCCGCCGATCTCGGCGACGAGCGCATCGGGAAAATGAGCCTGCATGAGGGGCAGAGTACGCGCCTGCAACCTCGCCCGCAGCGCGGCATCGCTATTTCTCAGCCACTCGTCGAGAATTCTCGAGGTCCAGTGGACGGAAATCGTCTCCTGAACCGCGAGTTGCAGCAGAAGATTGCGCTGATGGCTGGACCACAGCACGCTAGCGTCGATGAGAGCCTTCGGGCGAACTCGCATAGGCCGCTTCGATGTCGTCAGTGTCTTCGGCCAGATCCCGGGCGGCCCTGCGGCGTTTCTCCTCCGAGGGCTTCAACGCCAGCACATCGCGCAACAGGACGCGCCTGTGGGTTCCCACCGTTCGGAACGGCAGCCGGTGGTCGTCCATTCGCTGATAGACCAACGGGCGCGAGAGACCGAGTATTTTCCCGGCTTCCTCGGGCGTGAGCTCGGCTTCGTCGTGGAGAAGCAGAACTTCGCGGCTTCGCGCCAAGCGGTCCAAGACCGCCTCGAGCGCGGCCAGCGCTTTAGGCGGCAATTCCGCGAATTCGCGTTGCCCATTGGGCTTCGTCAGGAAAATCCCGCCGCCATCCAGACAGCTGCGGCCAGCAAGCAGCGCGGCGACTTGCGAGACATCGTCCGCCTCCGAGTCCGCAATGTCGAGCTTGGTCGCGACTCCGACCATCTTCGCCTCCGTTCGGATCTCATCTGTAATATGTGTAAAGTCGTGCGAGCTCAAGCCGAATCTCGCGGCGCCGCGGCGTTCCTCGTCTCGAAGCCATCGGGCACGAAGCGCGGCGCGCTTCAGGGCGTCGTGTGGCTGAAAATGTCCATGGCGTCGAAGCCGGCGAGATCGAGGCGCACGCGGTCGGGCAGATAGGCGAAGGCGGCGCGCGCGAGCCCGTCACGGCCCTCGCGCGTCAACATTACGTCGAGTTTCGCGCGCAGAGCGTGCAGAAACAGCACGTCGGACGCGGCATAGGCGAGCTGCGCATCGGAAAGCGTTTGCGCGCCCCAGTCCGACGACTGCTGCTGCTTGGAGATCTCCACGCCGACGAGCTCGCGCACCAGGTCTTTCAGGCCATGGCGGTCGGTGTAGGTGCGCGCGATCTTGGACGCGATCTTGGTGCAATAGACCGGCGCCGGCATGACGCCGAACGCGTTGCACAATGTCGCCATGTCGAAACGACCAAAATGAAACAGTTTCAGCACGTTCGGATCGCCGAGCAGCGCCTCGAGCCGCGGCGCGCGCTGCTGCCCCGGCGCGATCTGCACGATGTCGGCGCTGCCGTCGCCCCGCGACAACTGCACGACGCAGAGCCGGTCGCGCCTGACTTCGAGGCCGAGGGTCTCGGTGTCGATCGCCACGGTCGCGCCGAGATCGAGGCCGTCGGGAAGATCGCCTTTGTGAAATCGGATGGTCATGGGCTGGGCGGTATCAGCCCGACGCGCGGTCCGTCAAGCGCGAGGGCGAGCTCGAAGCCACGCTTGCGCGAGCGGTTGCGGCGCGCCTGGGAAATCGCCGACTCGATCGGGCCCGCGAACCCCGAGTTCGAACAGAAGGCGTTCTTCGACGAAATGTGGGACGACGATTGATGCTCGGCGACGGCGATTTCCGCCGAGCCGATGTCCTAGGGGGTCAGAATTGTACACTTGCTACCCGGGTGGGCCGGGCGCCCAACGGGTGGAATCGACCCGAAGGCGGCGTTGACCGGTCGCGCCCTCGAGGCCCGATCGAGGAGCGTCGGCGTCCACGCCGACGTTTCGCCTCGAG
>JBKQKS010000382.1:0-14804 GCA_052147395.1 Roseiarcus sp. | reverse complement strand
AGGCGAAACGTCGGTGTGGACGCCGACGCTCCTCGACCGCGCCCTCTCTGGTCGCCGGGCCAACGCCGTCACCGCGGCCAGGGCGTCTCCGGCACGGGGGTGAGGGGGCCGCCGCCGTCGATCCACGACAGCGCGTTGTCGACCGTGAGGTTCGCCATGGCGAGCCGCGTCGAGAGCGAGGCCGAGCCGACATGCGGCAGCAGCACGACATTGTCGAGCGCCAAAAAATCCTCCGCTATGTCGGGCTCGTTGGCGAACACGTCGAGCCCCGCGGCGAGGATCGTTCCGTTCTTCAGCGCTGCGATCAGCGCCGGCTCGTCGACCAGCGAGCCGCGGGCGATGTTGATGACGACGCCGTCCGGCCCCAGCGCCTCGAGGATCCGAGCGTCGACGATGTGGAGCGTTTCCGGCCCGCCGGGCGCGGCGACCATCAGGATGTCGCAGGCCTCCGCCATCGCCAACAACGTCGCATAATAGAGGTAGGGCGCGCCGGGCTGGGCTCTGCGCCCGTGGTAGACGACGTCGAGCCCGAAGGCCAACGCCCGGCGCGCGATCTCGCGGCCGATGCGGCCGAGGCCGAGAATGCCCATGGTGCGGCCGCGCAGCGACGGCGACAGCGGAAACGCTCCCGTCTTCCACCGCCCTTCGCGCAAAAAACGCTCGGCTGCGGTGAGCCGGCGCACCGTCATCAGCGTCAGCGCCATCGCCGTGTCGGCGGTTTCGGCGTCGAGCACGCCGGGGGTGTGGGTGACGACGATGCCGTGGGCGCCCGCCCAGGCGGCGTCGACGTGGTCGTAGCCGACCCCGAAGCTGGCGATCAGCCGCAAGCGCGGAAAGCGCGAGAGATAGGGGCCGTCGAGCCGGACCGCGGGGAAGGTGGAGACGATGATGTCGACCTCGCGGGCGATCGCAGCGAGCTTCGCCTCGGGGTCGCTCTCGTGGGCGAGCTCCACAACCCGCGCACGCTCCTCGAGCCGCGTCCGGAAGATGCTCATCGCCGGCCCGGGAGAGGGCATCAAGATCGATACGTCCGACATTCCGCCTGCTCGCTTCGTTCCCCGCAGCGGCGCCAGCATGGCGGCAACGGGCGCCGTCCGCAAGGCGCCCCTTCCGCCTCGCACGCGAACGTGGCACATGCGCGGCGATGTCCGCCCCCGACCCCCATGCCGTGCGCAAACCCCTGGTGCGCCGGCTCATGCTCAGGGACTTCCGCTCCTACGCCGCGCTCGACCTCGCCTTCGACGCGCCGCTGATCGTGTTTCGCGGCGAGAACGGCGCGGGCAAGACCAATCTCATCGAGGCGCTGTCGCTGTTTTCCCCCGGGCGGGGCCTGAGGCGGGCGGAGCTCGCCGAATGCGCTCGCGCGGGCGGCGCGGGCGGCTTCGCGGCGTCGATCGAGGTCGAGGAGGAGGGCGACCGGCGCCAGCTCGGCGTCGGCTTCGAGCCGGCCGAGGGCGGCGGCGAGCGCGTGAGCCGCATCGATCGCGCGCCCGTGAGCTCGACCCGCGCCTTCGCCGACCATGTGCGCCTCGTCTGGCTCACCCCGGCGATGGACGGGCTGTTCGCGGGTTCGGCGAGCGAGCGGCGGCGCTTTCTCGACCGCCTGGTGCTCGCGATCGACCCCCAGCACGGGGCGCGCGTGAATCGGTTCGAGCGGGCGCTCAGCGGCCGCAACCGGCTCTTGGAGGAGGGCGGCCGCAACGCCGCCTGGCTCGACGCGATCGAGCGCGAGGCGAGCGAGCTCGGCGTCGCGGTCGCGGCGGCGCGCGTCGAATGCGTCGCCCGGCTGTCGGCGGCCATCCATGCCGGGCGCGACGAGTTTTCGCCGTTTCCGTGGGCGGAGATCGCGCTCGAAGGCGAAGTCGAGGCGCTGGCGAGCGCGCGTCCGGCGCTCGAAGTCGAGGATCGCTACCGCGCTCTGCTCAGCGGCAACCGGGCGCGGGACACGGCGGCGGGGCGCACGCTGATCGGGCCGCATCGTTCCGACCTCGTCGCCCGCCACGGGCCGAAGGGTGTGGCGGCGGCGCAATGCTCCACGGGAGAGCAGAAGGCGCTGCTGGTCGGGCTCGTCATCGCCCATGCCCGGCTCGTCGCCGACATGTCGGGGCTCGCGCCGCTGGCGCTGCTCGACGAGATCGCCGCGCATTTCGATCCGCGGCGGCGGCGCGCGCTGTTTACCGCGCTGCAACGGATCGGCGGTCAGGTGTTCGTCACCGGCGCCGATCCGGCGGCGTTTTCGGGTTTGTCCGCAGACGTTTACGAGGTGACGCCGGGCCGGGTCGAGCGCGTGGAGACTCAGGCGTGACCGGCTTCGCCCGAGAGCGCGGAGGCGCTGACGCCGATCGCGCCGAGCGCGCGGTCGTATTTGCGGGCGAAGTCGCTGTCGAAGATGAGCGTCGGATCGATCTCGCCGACGAGCCAGGCGTTGGCGAGGATCTCGCTCTCCAATTGTCCTGCGGCCCAGCCCGCGCAGCCGAGCGCCAGCGCGGCGCGGCTCGGGCCCTCGCCCTTGGCGATCGCGCGCAGGATGTCGAGCGTCGCCGTCAGCGACACCGAGTCATCGATGCGCACCGTCGAATCGCCGGCGTCGTAGTCGGAGCTGTGCAGCACGAAGCCGCGCCCGGCGTCGACCGGGCCGCCGCGCAGCACCTGGATCTCGCCTACCGCGCGCGGCAGACGGATCGCCTCGGCCTTGGGCACGATTTCCAGCTGGACGAGCAGTTTGGCGAAGTCGAGGTCCTCGGCGCGATGATTGATGATGATGCCCATGGCGCCGTCCTCGCGATGGGCGCACATGTAGACGACGGAGCGCGCGAACGGCGGCTCGCGCAGGCCGGGCATGGCGATCAGCACTTGGCCTTCGTAGGAATGCGCGGGCGCGCGGCCGGCAGGACGTCTCATGCGCCTATGCTAGCGCAGCGCGGGCCGCTTTCAAAGCGCGGCGCCGACGGCGCCTCGAGAAAGACCGATGGCAAGGTTACGCGGAGCGACAATCGGGTCGAAAGGGCCAGCGAAAACATGTGGTTGCGTTTCTCTTTGGTCATCGGTCTCACTCTGGCGCCGCTGGCGGCGTTCGCCGCCGACCCCTTCGCCTCCGATTGGGGGCTGGCTCAGAAGTCCCGCGCGCGGCTCATCGCCGACGGCGCCGGCGGGGCGGCGCTCGAGATCGAGCTCGCCCCCGGCGCGATCACCTATTGGCGCGATCCCGGCGACGCGGGCGTGCCGCCGACGTTCGACTTCGCCGGTTCGGTCAATGTCGCCAAGGTCCATGTCGACTATCCGGCGCCGAGCCGCATCCTCGAAACGGACGGCAGCGAGGCGTTCGGCTATCGCGAAAAAGCGGTGTTCCCGCTCGACGTCATGCGCGCGGATCCTTCTGATCCCGCCGCGCTGTCGCTCGATCTCAGCTACGCCGTGTGCGAAAAAATCTGCCTGCCCGCCCACGCGCGCCTGAGTCTCTCGCTGGCGACCGGCGTCTCGACGCCCTACGCCGCTGAAATCGCCGCGGCCCGCGCGCGGGTTCCCGCCTCCGTTGACGCTGCGGCGCTCGGGGCCGAGGTGACGCCGACCGGGTCCAACGAATGGCGGCTGTGCTTTGCGCCCTCGACGACGGCGCGCGAACTGTTCGTCGAGCCGCCGGAGGGGTTCTGGCTCACCGCCGCCGCCGAGCCGGGCGGCGACTGTTTTGCGCTGGCGCTGCGCCAGTCCCCCCCCGGCGCCGAGCCGCCGATCCCGGTGACCGCGACGCTGGTGGAAGGCCCGAAGGCTTTCGAGACGAAAGTGACGCTGGTGGGGAAGTGAGGGGTTACGGTGTGAGGGTTACGGTCGGCCTTACTAAATTGCTGTTATTGCAATTTGTGTTGTCAGGTCGCTCCGGCGCAATTGTAGCCGGCCGCGCCGAGGCCGGCCCTGCCGCGCTTGTCAGCTGGGCCAGCCGTCCTCGACGGGGCCGGCTACAAACATCGCTGCAACTTGTCGCCATTTGGGCAACTCGACTCGCAGTAAGAGCGCACTAAATCCCCATTCTCGCGGCGTTGGCCCTCGAACTCCTCGCCCAGCGCTCCGCGCCACGTTCTCCCGAGGGAAGACGGAAAGCCGCGATGAATGTCCGCCATCCGCGCTTCAGCCTCATTCGGGGCCGGGCGCCGGAGCGGTTTTGCCCCGCCCGTGAGCTCGGGAAGATCTCGCGTCGAGGCGCGCGCGTTGCTGTCGAGGCCGCAACGCGCTACGTGGCGTCGAGGCGTTGAAGACCCTGCGACGATCGGCCCCAGGCAGCCAATGAAGGCGAGGGGTAAGCGAAATCGCGCGGTGGTCAATCGTGTCCGTCGGGACCGAGCAGGGCGCGGTCGAACGCGCGCTCGAGGCCGAGCGCGCCGAGGCGCCGCGCCGGCATACCGAGCTGCAACTGACGCGTTTGCAGCGGGCGCTGCCGGTCGTCGATGCGGCGTTGCAGGAGGGCGACCTCGAGGCCGTGTCCGCGCTCGTGCTCGTGCTCACCCTCGGGGAAATGGACCGCTGTCCGGGGCTCGCCGCGGCCGAACTCGAGCCGCCTCAGCCGGCGACGCCGCGCCGGGTAACATAATGTCTATAGATGCAGTCGATATAAAATACGAACATGCGGACTCGGACCAGGCTTGAGGGGGGGTGACAAAAATGCCTGCCTAACGCTTTGAAATCGCGGAAACCGTGGACAAGAATGACCACCCGCGGATCTATGGCGACGCCACATCGAATTCCCGATCGAAACGGCCGCCATCCGCCCAATAGCGCTCCCTGGCGCCAGGAGAGCCGCGCCGGGCGGCTGGAACCCCGGCTCGCACGAGGGCCACGGCTTCGTGCAAAGGACCGGCCGTGAGGCCGCACGCGACGCGCCGGCGCGCCGGAGAGATACGTGGCCAGGACGCCGAGTTCCATCGGCTGCCGGAGGAAGCCATGCGGCATATTCCGCGCGCCGAGACTTATTGTTGCATTGCAACATGCGCAGTCAAGAGGCATATGTGGGGGGCGCGAAGCATGTCTCGCTGCCGCGCGCGAGCGTCTCCCTCCGCGATGACCCGGCCTGGGCGCCACGAACAAGCGCCGCAGTCGGTATCTGGGGTGAACCGATATGTTCATCATGATGATTGCCTCCGAATGCGCGCCGGTCGCCAAGGTCGGGGGCCTGGGCGATGTGCTCTTCGGTCTCAGCCGCGAACTCGAGATGCGGGGGAACGCGGTCGAGATCATCCTGCCGAAATACGATTGCATGCGCTACGACCAAATCTGGGGACTGCAAGTCGCCTTGCAGGACATGTGGGTTCCTTGGTTCAATTACCATATCCATTGCACTGTGTATTTCGGCCATGTGCATGGCCGCAAGTGCTTCTTCATCGACCCGCATTCTCGCGACAACTTCTTCAGCCGCGGCGCCTATTACGGCTTTCCCGACGAGCACATGCGCTTCGCCTTCTTCTCCAAGGCGGCGCTGCAGTTCATGCTCCAAACCGGGAAGCGGCCCGACATCATCCACACACATGACTGGCAGACGGCGCTGGTGCCGGTGATGCTTTATGAAATGTATCAGCAGCTGGGCATGGGCAACTGCCGCGTCTGCCACACCCTGCACAACGTCAGGCACCAGGGCATCGCCGGCAAGGACGTGCTCTGGTTCACGGGGCTCGGCCGGCCAGAGCACTACTACAGCCGCGATCGCATGGGCGACGATTACAACCCGACCGCGATCAACTTCACCAAGGGCGCGATCGTCTATTCCAACTTCATTACCACCGTCTCGCCGAGCCATGCTCATGAAGTGCGCCATACCGAATGGGGCTACGGCCTCGGTCATGCCCTGAACGTTTACAAGAACAAGTTCGGTGGTGTACTCAATGGCCTCGACTACGACATGTGGAACCCGGAGACCGACCCGGCCATTCCCAGCCACTACTCCGCGAGGAACTTCGCCGCCAAGGCCGACAATGTCCGCGCCCTGCGCGACCGACTGTGGCTGCGCCACGAGCACAAGCCCGTGGTGGCCTACGTGGGCCGCCTGGACGCGCAGAAGGGGGTGCATCTCATCCGCCACGCTCTGTTCCGCAGCCTGCAAAAGGGCGCCCAATTCGTGCTGCTGGGCTCCAGTCCGGAACCAGGCATCAATGCCCAGTTCTGGCGGCTCAAGCACGAATTCAACAACAACCCGGATTGCCACCTCGAGATCGGCTACGACGAGGACCTGGCGCACCTGATCTATGCAGGCTCCGACATCCTGGTCGTGCCCAGCCTGTTCGAGCCCTGCGGCCTCACCCAGATGATCGCCCTGCGCTACGGCACGGCGCCCGTGGTGCGGGCGGTGGGCGGCCTAGCGGACACGGTCTTCGATCGGGACCATTCCAACCGGCCCGAAGCCGAACGTAACGGCTACGTCTTCCACCAGACGGACAACCCGGCCCTGGAGTCGGCCCTGGATCGGGCCATCGGTCTATGGTTCGGCTGGCGCGATGAGTTCCGCAAGCTGGCCGTGCAAGGCATGGGCTGCGACTACTCGTGGAACAAGCCGGGCCAGGACTACCTGAACATCTACGAATTGATTCGCCACAAGTGAGGAACGCATGACCAACCTTCCCGAATACATCGACGGCCTGCCCAACATCAGCGGCGCGGAAAAGGAAGTCGAGGGCGCCATCGCCGCCGCGGCCGGCAGACCGGTCTTCCTGCCGGAGAGCCGCATCGACTTTGGCCGCATCAAGAGCGCCTTCGCCAACGCGCTGCACATGCACCAGCCGCTGATCCCCGCCGGCGGCGGCGATCTTCGCACCGCCGAGGTGATCGGCAACCTGCAGCACATGTTCGAGAACCAAGGCATCGGCGACAACCACAATGCGTCGGTGTTCCAGTGGTGCTACAAGCGCATGGGCGAGTTCATTCCGCAGCTCGTCGGCCAGGGCAAGGACCCGCGCATCATGCTCGAGTACTCGGGCACGCTCTTGTACGGCCTGCGCAAGCAGGGCGCCAACGACGTCTTCGACAGCCTCGCGGGCATCACCAACAACCCCGACTACCGCCGCTGCGTCGAGTGGCTCGGCGCACCCTGGGGCCACGCCGTCGCGCCCTCCACGCCGGTGCAGGACTACCGCCTGCATGTGAAGGCCTGGCAGCACCATTTCGCCGCCATCTTCGGCTTCGAGGCGCTTTCCCGCGTGCGCGGCTTCTCGCCCTCGGAGATGGCGCTGCCCAACCACCCGGACGTCGCCTACGAATTCGTCAAGACGCTCGTGGACTGCGGCTTCCAGTGGGTGCTGGTGCAGGAGCACACCGTCGAAGAGCCCGCGGACGGCCGCGGCCCGCGCCGGCCGCACCTGCCGCACCGGCTGGTGTGCGCCAACTCGAAAGGCGAGACGGCCAGCATCATCGCGCTCATCAAGACGCAGGGCTCCGACACCAAACTCGTGGCGCAAATGCAGCCCGCCTATGAAGCGCGCAGCCTCGGCCGCATGGAGCTGGCCGGCCGCTCGACGCCGCCGCTGGTGACGCAAATCGCCGACGGCGAGAACGGCGGCGTGATGATGAACGAGTTCCCGTCCAAGTATCTCGACGTCATGCGCGAGGCGTCCGGCTCGGATGTGCCGGCCATGAACGGCACCGAGTACCTCGAGCACCTCTTTGCCAGTGGCGTCAAGGAGAGCGACTTGCCCGTGGTGCAGCCGCTCTTCCAAAAGCTGATCTGGGAGCGCATGAAGCCCGGCGCCGGCCCGGACAAGCTCGCTGAGACGATCGAGGCGATCAAGAAGGAGAACCACCGCTTCCACATGGAGGGCGGTAGCTGGACCAACAACATGTCCTGGGTGCGCGGCTACGAGAGCTTGCTGAAGCCGATGGATCACGCCAGCTCGCATTTCTTCGAGAAGGCGATCCAGGGCAAGGTGGCGACTTCCGAGGCGCGCTACCGCAACGCCTTGTTCCACCTGCTGTCGTCCGAGACCAGTTGCTACCGCTATTGGGGCGAGGGCATCTGGACAGAGTACGGCCGCGAACTGTGCCGCCGCACCGACGCCATCCTCGACCACGACTTCTGACCGGATGGCGGCGTGAAGAAGAGTTCCCTCGATACCTAGATTCCTGGCGCCGTCGAAGGGCGGCGCCACGACCCTTCCGGCGGGCGCGGTCGCCATCCCGACGACGCCGGGGAGTCCGCGCGCGACAGCGGCATCGAGGCACGCGCCCAAAGCGGCTCGGGTTTTGCTCATTTTATAGGCTTTTTGCTGTGAATCTGCGCATGCCTTGGGCGCCGAGAGCGCTTCGACAGCGTAGCGCGGAGGCGCGACTCGCGCCAGCGATCGGCTGCACCTGGGTTGTATATTTGCGCCACATTTTCGCCATATCTTCGCCATGCGCCCACTCGGCTTTTCCCGCGGCGCATCCGGCCGCTCATGAGACGGTTCGCTTTTCCCTCCGGCAAGGCGCTGGAAAATCCGGCGACCCGACGATCACAACGGCCGAATGTGATGTTTTTGTCTCACCCTGCATGAAACTTGCGCACGGCCGCACCGGCGCCATCAATTTACCACTCGTTAACCATTAACTGAGCATCGTTCTTGCATTGCCCGGACTCGGTCGCACTGGAGGTGCCCAATGAACAGCAGAGCGGCGTTCGGTTCCGCGTCCACCCAGTCCTCGAATTCCGAGACGAGCGCGCGCGCTTCCGGTCCGGAGGTGTTCAACCTGTTCTCGCAGGCCTACGCCCGCGAGCGCAAAGAGGCGATGTCGCTGACCGATTACCTCGACGCCTGCCGCACCGACGAGTCCTTCTATGCGAGCGCCGCCGAGCGCATGATCGCGGCGATCGGAGAGCCTAGGGTCGTCGACACCTCCAAGGATCAGCGGCAGGGCCGCATCTTCCTCAATCGCACGATAAAGCTGTATCCCACGATGGCCGGATTCTTCGGCATGGAGGACACGATCCAGCGCGTCGTCAGCTACTTCCAGCATGCGGCGCAGGGTCTCGAGGAGCGCAAGCAGATCCTTTATCTGCTCGGGCCCGTGGGCGGCGGCAAATCCTCGCTCGCCGAACGCCTCAAGCATCTTATGGAGTCGCAGCCGATCTACGTGCTCGCGGCCGGCGACGAACTGTCGCCGGTGTTCGAGTCGCCGCTCGGGCTGTTCCGTCCCGACACGATGGGCGAGTTCCTGGAGAACAACTACAAAATCCCGATGCGCCGGTTGACCGGCGTCTGCTCGCCCTGGGCGGCCAAGCGCCTCGATCAGTTCGACGGCGACATCTCCAAGTTCACTGTCGTCAAGTTGTATCCCTCCAAGCTGAGGCAAATCTGCGTCGCCAAGACCGAGCCCGGCGACGAGAACAATCAGGACATTTCCGCGCTGGTCGGCAAGGTCGACATCCGCAAGCTCGAGACCTTCTCGCAGCATGATCCCGACGCCTATTCCTATTCCGGCGGTCTCAATCGCACCACTCAGGGCCTGCTCGAATTCGTCGAGATGTTCAAGGCTCCGATCAAGGTCCTGCACCCGCTGCTCACCGCGACGCAGGAAGGCAATTACGTCGGCACCGAGAACATCGGCGCCATACCCTATCAGGGGATCGTGCTCGCCCACTCCAACGAGTCGGAATGGGAGCAGTTCAGGAACAACAAGAACAACGAGGCGTTCCTCGACCGCATCTGCGTCGTCAAGGTGCCCTACTGCCTGCGCGTCACCGAGGAGGCGCAGATCTATGCCAAGCTGCTGGAGACCAGCGATCTCGCCGGCGCGTCTTGCGCGCCCGAGGTGCTGGAAATCCTCGCCCGCTTCGCGGTCCTGTCGCGCCTCAAGGAGCATCAGAACTCGCCGCTCTATTCGAAGCTGCGCGTTTACAACGGCGAGAGCCTGAAGGACACCGACCCCAAGGCGAAGTCGACCCAGGAATACCGCGAGGCGGCGGGCATCTCCGAGGGCATGGCGGGAATTTCGACACGCTTCGCCTTCAAGGTGCTCTCGGAGACCTTCAACTACGACAACGAGGAGATCGCCGCCGATCCGGTGCATCTGATGTACGTGCTCGAGCAGGCGATCAAGCGCGAGCAATATCCGAAGGAGGCGGAAGAGCGCTATCTCGATTTCATCAAGTCGATGCTGGCCCCGCGCTACGCCGACTTCATCGGCCGCGAGATTCAGAAGGCCTATATCGAGTCTTACAGCGAATATGGGCAGAACCTGTTCGACCGCTACATCGCCTATGCCGACGCCTGGATCGAGGATCAGGACTTCAAGGACCCCGACACGGGCCAGGTGTTCGATCGCCAGGTGCTCGACGCCGAGCTCTCCAAGATCGAGAAACCCGCCGGCATCGCCAATCCCAAGGACTTCCGCAACGAGGTGGTCAAGTTCTCGCTGCGCGCCCGCGCCAACAACCACGGCAAGAACCCGTCCTGGACTTCTTATGAGAAGATCCGCGAGGTGATCGAGAAGCGCATGTTCAGCCAGGTCGAGGATCTGCTGCCGGTCATCAGCTTCGGCGCCAAGCAGGATTCCAAGACCGAGAAGGCGCACGACGATTTCCTCGAGCGCATGAAGTCGCGCGGCTACACCGAGCGGCAGGTCAGGCGCCTCGTCGAATGGTACATGCGGGTCAACAAGGCCGGATAGTGAGCGGGAACGAGAGAACCATGCCGCAGCTCATCGATCGCCGTCTCAATCCCCGCGACAAGAGCCTGGGCAATCGGCAGCGGTTCCTGCGCCGCACGCGCGAGAAGATCAAACAGGCCGTCGACAAGGCGGTCCGCGAGCGCGGCATCGCCGATGCCTCCAAGGGCGGCTCGGTGTCGATCCCGGGCGACGGCATCGGCGAGCCGCAGTTCCAGATCTCCAACACCGGCGGCAATCGCCAGCGTGTATTCCCCGGCAACAAGAAGTTCGTCTCCGGCGACGAGATCCAGCGTCCCCAAGGCGGTTCCGGCGGCGGCGCGGGCAAGCAAGGCTCGGATTCCGGCGGCGGCGAGGACGATTTCACCTTCGCGCTCACCGAATCCGAATTCCTCGACATCCTGTTCGACGATCTGGAGTTGCCCGATCTCGTCAAGGCGACCTTGAAGGACGAGGCCGCGGTCGAATATCGCCGCGCCGGCTACGCCAACGAGGGCACGACGCCGAACCTCAACGTGCTGCGCACCATGCGCACCAGCATGAGCCGCCGCCTGGCCTTGCGCCGGCCCAAGAGCGCCGAGATCGCGCGGCTCGAGGAGGAGCTCGCCGAGCTGCGCCAGGGGCCGTTCGAGGTCGAAACGCTGAAGCGCGAGGTCGAGCTGTTCCTCGAGATCGAGAAGCTGAAGCGCGTGCAGCGCGCGATCCCCTTCATCGATCCGATCGACGTGCGCTACAACCGCTTCGAGCCCAAGCCCGTGCCTCGCGCCAAAGCGGTGATGTTCTGTTTGATGGACGTGTCGGCCTCGATGGGCGAGCGCGAGAAAGACCTCGCCAAACGATTCTTCATCCTGCTGCATCTGTTCTTGAAGCGCAAATATCAGCGCGTCGAGCTGGTGTTCATCCGCCACACCCACGAGGCGAGCGAGGTCGACGAGGATACGTTCTTCCACGGCCGCGAGACCGGCGGCACAGTGGTGAGCACGGCCCTGAAGAAGGCCGTGGAGGTATTGGATAAACGCTACCCCATCGCCGACTGGAACGTCTATTGCGCGCAGGCGTCGGACGGCGACAATTCGAGCGGCGACACCGAGCTCTGTGTCGAGCTGCTCGCCAACGGACTGCTGCCGCTCGCGCAATATTACGCCTATATCGAGATCGGCGAGGTGACGCGCGACGAAAATCCGGCGGGCTTCGCCTACGCCAAGGATCTGTGGCGCGGTTACGCCGAGCTCGCCAAGAGCGCGCCGAATTTCGCCATGAAGCACGTCAGCGACCGCGCGCACGTCTATCCGGTGTTCCGCCAGTTGTTCGCCAAACACCGAACCGAAGGGAAGGCGCAATGACCGCCATCGATCTCGAAGCCCCGAGCCGCGAGGGGCTGCTGTTCGACGGAGCGGAATGGACCTTCGAGACCATGCAGCGCGCCCATGACGCGGTCGAGCGCATCGCCCTCGACGATCTGGGCTTGAGCGTGTTCCCCAATCAGATCGAGGTGATCTCGGCCGAGCAGATGCTCGACGCCTATGCTTCGGTCGGCATGCCGCTGATGTACTCCCACTGGTCGTTCGGCAAGCGCTTCGTGCGCGACGAGATGTTGTATCGCAAGGGCTATCAGGCGCTCGCCTACGAGATCGTAATCAATTCCAATCCCTGCATCAGCTATTACATGGAAGAGAACACCATGGCGATGCAGACGCTGGTGCTGGCGCACGCGGCGTTCGGACACAATCATTTCTTCAAGAACAACTATCTGTTCCAGCATTGGACGGACCCTTCGGGCATCCTCGATTATCTCGATTTCGCCAAGCGCTATGTCGCCAGTTGCGAGGAGAGGTACGGCTTCGCCGAGGTCGAGGCGGTGCTCGACGCCGCGCACGCGCTGCAGGGACAGGGCGTGTTCCGCTATCGCCGCACGCCCAAACGCAACCTGGCCGAATACGAGCGCCGGCGTCAGGAGCGGCTCGCCCAGGAAGCGCGCGACTATTGCGATCTCTGGCGCACCGTGCCCGGCCCGTCGCGCGCGAAAGAGGTCTCGATGAGCGACGCCGAGGCGGAGGAGCGCAAGCGCCGGCTGCGTCTGCCGGAAGAGAACCTGCTCTATTTCCTGGAGAAGAACAGCCCGGCCCTCGCGGTTTGGCAGCGCGAGCTGATCCGCATCGTCCGCAACGTGGCGCAATATTTCTATCCGCAGCGTCAGACCAAGGTGATGAACGAGGGCTGCGCGACCTTCGTCCACTACTACATCGTCAACAAACTGTTCGACCAGGGCCGCATCAGTGAGGGCGCACTGCTCGAGATCCTGCACAGCCACTCCAATGTCGTGTATCAGGTCGAATACGACGACCAGCGCTTCAACGGGCTCAACCCTTATGCGCTGGGCTTCTCGATGATGCAGGACATCAAGCGGATCTGCGTGTCGCCGACCGACGAGGACCGCCAATGGTTCCCGGACATCGCCGGCCACGAGGATTGGCGCGGGGTGCTGAGAGACGTGTGGCTGAACTACCGTGACGAATCCTTCGTGCGCCAGTTCCTGAGCCCGCATCTTATGCGCAAGTTGAAGCTGTTCCTGCTCGTCGACAACGAGAACGAGAAGGCCTATCGGGTCGCCGCGATCCACGACGGCGACGGCTACCGCAAACTGCGCTCCGCGCTCGCCGATTCCTACGACGTCGGCGCGGGCGAGCCGGACATCGAGGTCGCCGACGTCGATCTCAAGGGCAATCGCAGGCTCGAGCTGCGTCATAACGTGCGCAATGGCGTCAAGCTCGGGACCGAGGGCCGGGAGGCGACGATGAGGCATCTCAGGCGGCTGTGGGGGTATGAGGTGTCGATACAGGAGGTCGCGGTCGGCTGATAGTAGCCGGGCGCGCTGAGCCCGGCTTCCCGGCCGCAGGTCGGCGGGACGAGCCGGCCTCAGCGCGGCCGGCGACAGCGCGGGCAAGTCCGAGGTTGACTTACGGCGGTTCGCGGCCTTAAGAGGGGATTCCCGTGGTCATTTGAGCCGATCGGCTTGCCGCCACGTTAAACCAAGGGCTAAAAGATCGGGGTTTTAAAGAAAACTCCGCTTTTGGCCGCGTGCGGCGGGAGCCGCGCGCAGCAGGAGCGCATGATGACTTCACCCCGCAAATCCCGCGATCCGGCGACGCTCAGGCCCGCCACGCAGCTGATCCACGGCGCCTCGCTGCGCTCCCAGTTCGAGGAAACGTCCGAGGCTCTGTTCCTCACCCAGGGCTATCTCTACGACACGATGGAGGAGGCCGAGACGCGCTTCAAGGGCGACGCGCCGGGGTTCATCTATTCGCGCTTCGCCAATCCGACGGTGTCGATGTTCGAGCGCCGCATGGCGCTGCTCGAAGGCGCCGAGGCGGCGCGCGCGACCGCGAGCGGCATGGCGGCGGTCACCGCCGCGCTGCTGGGCCAGTTGAAGGCCGGCGATCACGTCGTCGCGGCGAAGGCGCTGTTCGGTTCGTGCCTCTATGTCGTCGAGGAGCTATTGCCGCGTTTCGGCGTCGCCTCGACGCTGGTCGAGGGCACGGACCTTCCCGCCTGGCGCGCGGCGATGCGCCCCAACACCAGAACCGCCTTTCTCGAAAGCCCGACCAATCCGACGCTGGAAGTGATCGACATCGCGGCCGTAGCGAAAATCGTTCATGAAGCCGGCGCGACGCTCGTGGTCGACAATGTCTTCGCTTCGCCGATGTTGCAGCGCCCGCTGAAACTCGGCGCGGATTGCGTCGTCTATTCCGCGACCAAGCACATCGACGGACAGGGGCGCACCTTGGGCGGGGTGATTCTCGCCTCCGAGGCGTTCATCGCCGAGCACATCCACAATTTCCTGCGCCAGACCGGCCCGTGCCTTTCGCCGTTCAACGCCTGGGTCATGCTCAAATCGCTGGAGACCCTGCCGCTGCGCGTCGCCCAGCAGGACCGCTCGGCGGCAAAAATCGCGGATTATCTCGCCGGCCACCCGCGAATCGCGCGCGTCATCTATCCCGGACGCGCCGATCATCCGCAGCGCGCCGTCGTCGAGCGGCAGATGTCGGGCGGCGGCACGCTCGTCGCGTTCGAGGTCGAGGGCGGCAAGCGGGAAGCTTTTGCGATGGCCGACGCGCTGTCGATCATCGGCATTTCCAATAATCTCGGCGACGCCAAGAGCCTCATCACCCATCCGGAGACGACGACCCATC
>JBKQKS010000381.1:0-3914 GCA_052147395.1 Roseiarcus sp. | reverse complement strand
CGGTTGTCGCCGCGGCCGGGGTCGGCGCCCCCGGCTACAAACGCGCTATACGTCATACGACCGCCCCTCCCTGAGCCCCCGGCGCACGCGGTTGGCGATCTCCAGGAATTGCGGGGTCTCGCGGATGTCGAGCGTCCGCTCGAGGGGGAACGGACTTTCGATGATATCGTGGATGCGCCCCGGCCGCGGCGACATCACGACGATGCGGGTCGAGAGAAACACCGCCTCTGGGATCGAATGGGTGACGAACAGCACCGTCTTGCGCGTCTTCTTCCACAACCCGAGCAATTGCTGGTTCAGCATGTCGCGCACGATCTCGTCGAGCGCGCCGAATGGCTCGTCCATCAGCAACAGCTCGGGATCGAACGACAGCGCGCGCGCGATCGAGGCGCGCTGCTGCATGCCGCCCGACAATTGCCAGGGAAACTTGCTGCCGAAGCCGACGAGATTGACGAGCTCGAGGCCCTTTGCGACGCGCCGGTCGCGTTCCGCCTTCGGCACGCCCATGATCTCGAGCGGCAGCGCGATGTTGCGCCCCACCGTGCGCCAGGGATAGAGCGCCGGGGCCTGGAACACATAGCCGTAGCTACGCTCGCGCCGCGCTTCGTTCGGCGACATGCCGTTGACGCGGATCGAGCCGCCGGTCGGCGTCTCGAGGTCCGCGACGGCGCGCAGCAGCGTGGTCTTGCCGCAGCCCGAGGGGCCGATGAACGAAACGAACTCGCCGCGCTTCACCTCGAGGTCGACCCCGCTCAACGCCTGCACCGGACCGTCGCGGGTCGCGAAACTGAGCGACAGTCCCGACATGCTTATCACGCTGAAGGGAGCGGCGTCGGACATCGATCAGCGCGCGACCGGCCGGGGAGCGCTGAAGGCCTTGTATTTGGTCAGCGCCTGCGAATATTCGGAGAACGGCGCGCGCGGCACGAACCGGCCGCGGCCGTTGTTGGCGATGACCTTGCCGTTCTCGAACACCACCGAGCCGCGCGACAGCGTGTAGCGCGGCAGGCCCATGACCTTCATGCCCTCGAACACGTTGTAATCGATGACCGAGACCTGATTGGCGGCGGTGATGGTCTTTTCCGCCTTCGGATCCCACACCACGATGTCGGCGTCGGAGCCCGGCAGGATCGCGCCTTTGCGCGGGTAGAGATTGAGGATGCGCGCGATGTTGGTCGAAGTGACGGCGACGAACTCGTTGGGCGTCAGCCGGCCCGTGCCGACGCCTTGGGTCCACAGCACCGGCATGCGGTCCTCGAGGCCGCCGGTGCCGTTGGGGATCTTGGTGAAATCGTTGCGGCCGAGTTCCTTCTGTTTGGTGGTGAACGAGCAATGATCGGTCGCCACCACCTGCAGCGAGCCGGCGCGCAGACCGTTCCACAGGTCGTCCTGATGCTTCTTGTTGCGGAACGGCGGGCTCATCACGCGCCGCGCCGCATGCGCCCAGTCCTTGTTGAAATATTCGCTCTCGTCGAGCACCAGGAACTGCACCAGCGGCTCGCCGAACACGCGCATGCCGTTCTGCCGCGCGCGGCGGATCGCCTCGTGGGCTTCGATGCAGGAGGTGTGGACGACATAGAGCGGCGCGCCCGCCTGGTCGGCGAGCACGATCGCGCGATTGGTCGCTTCGCCCTCGACTTCCGGAGGACGCGACAGCGCATGGGCTTCCGGCCCCGTGATCCCCTTGGACAGATAATATTTCTGCAGCGCCGCGACGACTTCGCCGTTCTCGGCGTGCACCATCGGCATGGCGCCGATCTCGGCGCAGCGGCGGAACGAGGCGAACAGCTCCTCGTCGTTGACCATCAACGCGCCCTTGTAGGCGAGGAAATGTTTGAAGGTGGTGACGCCGTAGTCGACCACGTCCTTCATGTCTTCGCTGACCTTGTCCGACCAGTAGGTGATGCACATGTGGAAGCCATAGTCGGAGGTCGCGAGCTCGGCGCGCTTCTCCCAGGCCTTGATCGCATCCATCAACGGCTGGCCGCGCTCCGGGATTACGAAATCGACGACCATCGTGGTGCCGCCGGAGAGGGCCGCGCGTGTTCCGCTGTCGTAATTGTCGGCGGAATTGGAGCCCATGAACGGCATGTCGAGATGGGTGTGCGGATCGATGCCGCCGGGCATGATGAAGCAGCCTTCGGCGTCGATCACCTTGTCGCCCTCGAGGCCGGCGCCGACCGCCTTGACGGTCTCGCCTTCGATGAGCACATCAGAGACATAGGAGCGGTCGGCGGCGACGATCGCCCCGCCCTTGATCAGCGTAGTCATGTCCTGGCCCTTTCCTCTGTTCTCATTCGTTCAGGCGACGATCTCGGCCTTCTCCAACGCCGCGTGCATGAGGACGTTGGCGCCGGCGGTGGACCATTCCTGTTTGATGTCTTCGCTCTCGTTGTGGCTGACGCCATCGACGCAGGGCGTGAAGATCATCGAGGTCGGCGTCACCCGCGCCAGGTAGCAAGCGTCGTGCCCCGCCCCCGAAACGATGTCGCGATGGGTGTAGCCGAAATGGTCGGCGGCGCGGCGCACGGCGGCGATGCAGTCTTTGTCGAACGGCACCGGCGCATAATAGAACACCTGCTTCAGATCGCAGGTGAGGCCGATCGTCTTCGTGATCTCCTCGACCCCGACCATCAGCTGGTCGTTCATGTCGGTGAGCGTCGCGTCGTCGGGATGGCGGAACTCCGAGGTCATGAACGCTTCGCCCGGGATCACGTTGCGCGAGTTCGGATACGGGTTCAGCATGCCGCAGGTCGAGACGCCGAGCGGCGCCTTGGAGAGCCCGATCCTGTTGACGAGCTCGACGATGCGCGCGGCGCCGAGCAGCGCGTCCTTGCGCCGCGGCATCGGCGTCGAGCCGGCATGGCTCTCGAAGCCGGTGAGGCGGATCTCGTACCAGCGCTGGCCCTGGCCGTGGGTGACGATGCCGACGTCGTAGTTCTCGGCCTCGAGGATCGGCCCCTGCTCGATGTGCAGCTCGAACGAAGCATGGATCGGGAAGCCGCCGACCGGCTCGTCGCCCTTGAAGCCGATGCGTCCGAGTTCGTCGCCGAGCGCCTTGCCCTCGCCGTCGAGCCGGGAATAGGCGAACTCCTTGCTATAGACGCCGGCGAACACGCCCGAGGACACCATCGCCGGCGCATAGCGCGAACCTTCCTCGTTGGTCCAGTTGGCGACCACCATCGGCCGGCGGGTCTCGATCTCGAGGTCGTTGAGCGAGCGCACCACCTCGAGCGCGCCGAGCACGCCGAGCACGCCGTCGAACTTGCCGCCGGTCGGCTGGGTGTCGAGATGGCTGCCCATCAGCACCGGCGCGAGCGCGTTGTCGTGGCCGGCGCGCCAGGCGAACATGTTGCCCATCTCGTCGACCTTGACCGTACAGCCCGCGGCTTCGCACCAGGAGCGGAACAATTCGCGCCCCTGCCTGTCGAGATCGGTGAGGGTCAGCCGCTTGCAGCCGCCCTTCAGCGTCGCCCCGATCTTGGCCATTTCCATCAGGGAGTCCCACAGCCGCTGACCGTTGACGCGCACATTCGAGAGATCGGACATCGGAGGCCCCCAGGGTCGATTTTCGCGGAACGCTATTATAGATGTTACCAAACGGTCAAATGCCGCAATTCTCAGCCTCCGGCGCCTGTGCGCGCGGCGCCCTGCGAGCGGAAAATGGACAATCCGAGCGACAGAGCGAGCATCCGCGAGGGCAACGAGCGCGCAATTCTGGCCGCGGCCGAATCGGTATTCGCCGAACATGGTTTCGCCGGCGCCGCAATGGCGCAAATCGCCGCTCGCGCCGGCGCGCCGAAACCGAATGTTCACTGTTATTTTCCGACCAAGGCCGAGCTGTACCGGGCCGTGATCGATGAGGCGCTCACCGCCTATATCGAAGCGAAAATGGACCTCGCCCGCGAAATGCC
>JBKQKS010000380.1:0-16695 GCA_052147395.1 Roseiarcus sp. | reverse complement strand
GCCGACGTTTCGCGTCGAGACGTCGGCGTGGACGCCGACGCTCCTATTTGGCGTTACGGGTTACGGTGACAGTGCATTTTATTCGATCGCTCATCGCGAAAAAGTGGACCGCTCTTTCAATCAACTGCACTGTCACCGAAACCCCGAACAATCCGGTCGCCGGCTCAGAGCCGGCCGCCGTCCTTGGCGACCCGGGCGATGCGCAGATTGTTGGTCGTGCCGGGGGTTCCGAACGGCACGCCGGCGACGATGATGACGCGTTCGCCCTCGCCCGCGAAGCCGTCGATATAGGCGTGCCGACAGGCGCGGTCGGCCATGTCGCGTTCATCGCGCGCGTCGGCGGTGACGACGGGATGGAGGCCCCAGACCAGCGCCAGTCGGCGCGCGATCTCGACGATCGGGGTCAGCGCGAGAATCGAGGATCTCGGACGCTCGCGGGCGATGCGCAGACCCGTGGCGCCGGATGCCGTCCAGGCGCAGATCACCTTCGCCTCCAGCGTTTCGGCGACGTTGCGGGTCGCCTCGGCGATCGCGTCGGCGCCTGTCGCCTCGTGGGAAACCCGCTGAGCGGCGACGATGCTCGGATAGATGCCCTCGGATTCCACCGTCTGGGCGATGCGGTCCATGGTCGCGACCGCCTCGTGAGGGAACTGGCCCGCGGCGCTTTCGGCCGACAACATGATGGCGTCGGCGCCTTCGAACACCGCGGTCGCGACGTCGGAGACTTCGGCGCGGGTCGGCACCGGCGAGGTGATCATCGATTCGAGCATCTGTGTCGCCACGACCACCGGCTTGCCGAGCCGGCGGCCGATGCGGGTCATGGTCTTCTGCACGCCGGGAACGCGTTCGAGGGGCATCTCCACGCCGAGGTCGCCGCGGGCGACCATCACCGCATCGGAGACGGCGAAAATCTCCTCGAGCCGCGCCACGGCCTGCGGCTTTTCGATCTTGGCGAGCACCGCCGCCCGCGCCCCGGCGATGCGCTTCACTTCGATAACGTCCTCGGGGCGCTGCACGAAGGAGAGCGCAACCCAGTCGATGTTCTCTTCGAGCGCCGCCTCGAGATCGACGCGGTCCTTCGCCGTCATCGCCGAGGTCTTGATCGTGGTGTCGGGGAGGCTGACGCCTTTCTTGTTGGAAATGCGGCCAGCGACCTCGACGACGCAGTCGGCGTGGGTCTTGGAGCCCGCCGTCACCCTCAGCAGCACCTTGCCGTCGTCGATGAGCACGCGATGGCCGGGCTCCAGCGATTCGAGAATTTCGGGATGCGGGAGGTTGACTCGCGCCGCCGTTCCCGGCGTCGGATCGTCGTCGAGCCGGAACATGTCGCCTTTGAGCAGTTGCTCTGCGCCGCTGGCGAACATGCCGATGCGCAGTTTCGGCCCCTGCAGGTCGACGAGGATGCCGATCGGGCGATCGACCTGCTCCTCGATCTCGCGAATCATCGCCACCTGCTGGCGCATCATGTCGTGCGAGGCGTGGCTCATGTTGATTCGGAACACATCGGCCCCGGCGAGGAACAGGTCGGCGACGATGCTCTTTTCGGCGGAGGCCGGGCCCAGGGTGGCGATGATCTTGATTCGACGGCGTCTGCGGGGCAAGCGGCCCTCCGAGAGGTTAGACGTTGGCGACGGCCCGGAATCAGGGGTTGGCCGGGTCGGTCAGCTGAACCGTCCAGTTCTTCGAGTCCTTGCCGGTGTCGACCTCGAAGAAGCCCGTGCGATCGTATCCCCTGGCGTAGCAGTCCTGGCGGCCGACGATCTTGAACTCATGGTCACTCGTGCACATGAACGCTCTGTCTTTCCACTCGCCCCCACGTTCGTCCATCGCATAGACGTAATAGTACTGGGCGAGCAGCGGTCCGTTGAGCAAAGTCTCGCAGCCGGACGGCTTCAAGTTCCACCAGCCCTCGCTGATCCAAAGCTGTCCATCGGTGTAAGCGAGCGCCACGCTCACTCGGCTGCTCGATAGGTTGCACATGCGAAAGTCCGCGCGCGCGGCGGAGGCCGCGAACGACGCGAAAAGCAGGATAGCCAACCGAGATTGCAATCGCATGTCCAACTGCCGAAAAGCCATTTTCGCCGCCTTGTCCGCTCTGTCAACCGTCGCTTCCTGCGCTCGGCCGCGCGACGTAGATCCCGGCGAGGATCGCGAGGCCGCCGAGCGCCTGCATCGACGACACCGCTTCGCCGACGAACAGGTAGCCGAAACCCGCTGCGGCGATCGCCTCGAGGAAGATGACGAGCGAGGAGAACGAAGCCGGCAGACGTCCGAGCGCGACCGCGAGCAGGCCCTGGCCGCCGGCATGGCTGATCCAGCCCATTCCGATGAGCGCCAATACGCCGCGGAGGCTGTGCGGCAAGAGATGGCGCTCGAACACGGCGGCGACGACGAACAGCGCGGCCGCGGTGAACACGCTCGACTCGAAAGTGACGCGCGCGGCGCTCCTGCGACGCCGCGCCGCTTCGACGGCGAGAAAATAGAGGCCGAAGAACACGCCGGTCGCCAGGCCCTCGAAATCGCCAACCGCTCCGAAGCGGATTTGCAGGCTCCGCGCGATGAGCGCGGCGCCGCCGGCGATGCAGAGCGCGAGCCCGGCGAGCATGCGCGCGCCGACCTTCTTGCGAAACATGAGCCAGCCGAAGGCGACGACCCAGATCGGCGCGGTGGTGGCGAAGAACGTCGCGTTGGCGATGCTCGTCGACAGAATGGCGACGTGCCAGAACATCAGATCGCCGGTGAAGGCGGCGCCCGCGAGCCAGGTCGCGAGCGAAATGCGCGTCCGCGGGCCCCCGGCGCCCTCGCTGAGGCGCATCCAGGCGTAGAGCGCGGGGAGCGCGAGGAACACGCGCCAGAACGCGCTGGTGAACGGGCCGACGTCGGCGTAGCGCACGAAGGTCGGCGAAATGCCCATCGCGAAGGCGCTGACCACCAGCGCGGCGAATGCGAGAAATTCCGCGCGGGCAGGCGAAGAATTGAAAGCGACATCCATACCGGCGAGCCCCGACGCCGATGGGGCGATCCCGGTGCGGCGCGCGCGTCCATATTCTCGCCGCATGCGCCGGGCAAGGGGACGCAGATGGACGAGCGCCCTTCCATCGAGTTCGACCCAGCTTCGGACGCCTTCGATCCCGTGGAGAGAATTGCGGGATCTTGCCATGCACGCGTTATCGTCGTCTGCGACCACGCCTCCAACGCGCTGCCGCCCGGCTATGGTTCGCTCGGCCTCGCCCCCGAGGCGCTGGAGCGCCATATCGCCTACGATATCGGCGCGGCTCGGGTCGCGCGGCGGCTCGCGGCTCGGCTCGAAGCCCCGGCGCTGCTCTCCACCTTCTCACGGCTGCTGATCGACCCCAACCGCGGCGCCGACGACCCGACGCTGACGATGCGCTTTTCCGACGGCGCGATCGTGCCCGGCAACGCGCGCATCGACGCCGAGGAGATCGAGCGGAGGCGCCGGCGCTATTGGGCGCCCTATCGTCAGGCGATCGAGGACGAGATCGAGGCGAGGCTCAGCGCCGGCGTTCCGCCCGCCGTGCTTTCGGTCCATTCGTTCACCCCGGTCTGGCGCGGCGTCGCCAGGCCCTGGAAGGTCTCGGTGCTGTGGGACGTCGATCCGCGGCTCGCCGAGCCGCTGATCTCTGCGTTGCGCGCCGAGCCCGACCTCGCGCCCGACGAGATCGGCGACAACGATCCCTATGACGGCGCGCTCGCCGGCGACACGATCAACGCCTCAGCGACCTCGCGCGGCCTCGCCAATGCGCTGATCGAGCTGCGTCAGGACCTGATTGCCGATCTCGAGCGCTCGGAAGCCTGGGCCGACCGGCTCGCGAATCTCGTCGGCCCGCTGGTCGCGCCCGAGGCGGCGCGGGCGCCCCGCGCCTTCGGCACCCGGTCCCGCTCGAGCGCGCCATTGGCGCCCCGTCGCGCTTGACGGAGCGCGCGCATATCGGCATGGCTCGGCGCCTTTCAGTCTGATTCGGGACGAGTAACATGGCGAGAGAGAACAAGGACCCCGTCATCGGCGGGACCGAAGAGGTCAATGCCGGCCACTTGCGGTCCTTCATCGAGCGCATCGAGAAGCTCGAGGAGGAAAAGAAGGCGATCGCCGACGACGTCAAGGATGTCTACGCCGAGGCCAAGGGCAACGGTTTCGACGTCAAAATCATGCGCAAGATCGTGTCGATCCGCAAGCAGGACCGCGACAAGCGCCAGGAGGAAGAGGAAATCCTCGGCCTCTACTTGGCCGCGCTCGGGATCAACTGAGCTTACTCCCCTCTAACGGATTGGGCGTATCCGATGACCGCAATCGCCGCCGAACACCCGAGCCCCGAGGGCCGTCGCATCGCGCAGGCCTTCGCCGCCGCCGTCGCGGCGCGCCGAACCTTCGACGAGCCCTATCGCCACTATCTGCTCGAGAATGTCCTTCCCGAGGATGTCGCCGAGGAGTTGGCGGATCTGCCGTTCGCGCCGCCCGTGCTCGACGGAGTCTCGGGAAAGCGCGAACTGCACAACGACCAGCGCAGCTATTTCGACGCGGCGGGCATGGCGCGGTTTCCGGTGATGCGCGGCGTCGCCGAGGCGTTCCAGGCGCCTCTGATCGTGCGGCTCATCCACGACGCCTTCGCCGCGCCGATCGACGACACGTTCCTCAGGCTCGAATATGCCCAGGACGTCGACGGCTTCTGGCTGCAACCGCACACCGACCTCGGCGTCAAGAAGTTCACCTGTCTCGTCTATCTCTCCGACGGGCCCGGGCATGAGGCGCTCGGCACCGACATCTACGCCGCGCCCGAAAGACATTGCGGCGCGACGCCGTTCAGGCGCGGCGCGGCGACGGTGTTCGTACCCGGCGACAACACCTGGCACGGCTTCGAGAAGCGCTCCATCGAAGGGGTGCGCCGCTCGGTGATCCTCAATTACGTGACCCACGAGTGGCGGGCGCGGGAGCAGCTCTCCTATCCCGACCGGCCGGTGCGAATCTGAGCCGCGTTGACATATTCGTTACCGCGCATTCAACTCTGTCCCGCAGGCGCTGGAGAACGCCACATGGGAGGGCCACATGACGACTGAGGCGTGGAGCCCGCCGAGGACGGGGTGGCGGGAGCTTTGGAGCCGCGAGGACTGGTGGGCGATCTGGCTCGGGCTCGGCATCGTGCTCGTGGGCCTTGCCCTGTTCGAGGCGGGAGGCAGCCTGCGCTGGCTCGCCGTGCTGCCCGCCAAATGGTCGAGTTTCGACAAGCTCGGCGCCGATCTCGCCGCCAACTGGCTGCGCTACGTCGCGCAATTCGCCTTCTGGCTCGTCATCTTCTCGGCCGCGCTGACGACGCTGGGGTTTTCGGCGCGCCGATTCGTCCCCGCCTTCATCTTCCTCTATATCGCCGCGCTCGTGGTATTCTGCGTCGGGCAGTGGGACCAGGCGAGCTATTACAACCTCGAGCCGCCGCTGCTGGCGTTGCTCGTCGGGCTCATGATCGCCAATCTGATCGGTCTGCCGCGCTGGCTCGACGCCGGTTTTCGCGTCGAGTTCTACGTCAAGACCGGCATCGTGCTGCTCGGCGCCACCGTGCCGTTCTCGCTGGTGATTCTCGCCGGGCCAACGGCGATCCTGCAAGCGTCGATCGTCTCGATTACGACCTTCCTCGCGATCTACTTCGCTGCGGTGAAGCTCGGTCTCGACCGTCGGCTAGCGGCGACGCTCGGGGCCGGAGGGGCGGTGTGCGGCGTTTCCGGCGCGATCGCGATCGCCGGCGCGGTTGGGGCGAAACGCGAACATGCGCCGATCGCGATCACTCTCGTGATCGTTTGGGCGATCGTAATGATCTTCGCGCTGCCGCTCGCTTCGCGCGCGATGCATTTGTCGACCGGCGTCGCCGGCGCCTGGATCGGCACTTCGGAATTCGCCGACGCGGCGGGCTATGCCGCAGCGACCGCCTATGGCGCGCTCGCCGGCAAGGTCGAGGGCATCGCAGGCGCGCCAGAACAGGCGACGCTCGCCTTCACGCTGATGAAGGTGGTCGGGCGCGACGTGTGGATCGGCATCTGGGCTTTCGTGTTGGCGATCGTCGCCACAACTTACTGGGACGAGCGCCCGGCGAGCGGCGGTCCGGACGCCGGCGAAATCTGGCGGCGGTTTCCCAAATTCGTCATCGGCTTCGTGATCGCCTCGCTCATCATCAGCGCTGTGACGGCGCATTATGGCTTCGCCGAGTTCAACAAAATCGCGACGCCGGGGCTCATCGCGCCGATCCGGGACATGCGCACCTGGGCGTTCATCTTCTGCTTCCTGAGCATCGGGCTCACCACCCGCTTCTCGGAACTCGCCGAGGCCGGCCGCAAGCCATTGGGCGCGTTCACCATCGGCGTCGCGGTGAACGTCATGCTCGGGTGGTTTCTTTCGACGGTCGTGTTCGCCGACCATTGGACGAGGCTCGGGCAATGAGGCTTCTCGCGGCGTTGCGCGAGGCGTTTGCAGCAGGCGAGCGCGCGACCTGCTTCGGCTGCCGCGCTTTCGTCAACGACCCCGAATTCGTCGAGGCGAGCCTGCCGGGGCTGACGACGTTCAGCTCCGGCTTCGCGAGCGTGCGCGCCGACGACGGCTGGTGTCTGAGGCACGAGACCTATCTCAACGGCCGCCGCGCTTGCGCGGCGCGCGAAGCGCGATGAAACTCGCGCCCACGCCGGCGGTCGGCGCGAGGGAGGGACGGATGAGCGAAACGAGCGGCGGCTGCCTCTGCGGCGGGCTGCGTTACGTCTTCCGAGGCGAGCCGAAAGCGGTCGTCATCTGTCATTGCACGCATTGCCAGAAGACCTCGGGCTCGGCCTTCTCGGTCAACGTGCTGGCGGCCGAGGCCGACCTCGCTTTCGAGGGCGAGATGGCGACCTACGCCGACACCGCCGACAGCGGCGGCATTTTGAACCGCCGCTTCTGCCCGAAATGCGGGTCGTCGATCGGCTCGCAATCGTCGGCGCGACCGGGCGTGTTCATTCTCAAAGCCGGCTCCCTCGACGATCCCTCGCCATTGCAGAGCGCGGCGCTGCAGATCTGGACCCGCTCGAAACAGCCGTGGGTGAAATTCGCTTTCGAGACGCCGGCGTTCGAAAAGGGGCGGAGCTGAGCTTCAGCGCGGCTTCGGCCCAAAGATGCTCAACGGGCGGTCGGCGTCCACGGTTTCCACCGGTCGGCCGGAAGCCTCGAGCGCCTGTTCGAACACCGGGTCGTAACGGTTCGTCCATTCCGGCGCATCGCTCGCGAGTCGAAATCGCGCGATGACGTAATCCGCGCGCGCGATGCGCTGCAACGAGGTTTCGGGGGTTTTGTGTAGGATGATGTCGTAGGCGAGCGTTCCTAGCGTCAACTGCGAATAGTCAGTCCATCGCAACCGCTGCGCGAGCAGCAGCGTCTCGATGTTGAGGTCCCTTTCGTCGGTAGCGATGAGCACGTCGAGAGCGCGATGCGCGGGCAAGCGCGCGAGCGCATCGAGGGATTGGCGCAGCGGCTCCAATTGCAGGTGATTGAACATCGGCAAGGCGAGCGCGACGGCGAGCGCGCTCGACAGCTTCGCCCCGCGCGGCTCGACGTCCGCCGCCGCCGCCGCCGAAGCGGCGCAGAGCGGCAGGGTCAACCAGACCGGCCAATAGAATCGGGGATAGGCGAAGCCTGGATCCTTGTTCGGGCTCGCCGTCGCGACGATCAGATACAGGATCATCGCCGCGCCGCTCCAACCCGCCAGCGCGAGGCGGCCGCGATCCGCGGGGCGAAACAACGTAAGGATGGTCAGCGCCGCCGTGAGCGCCAGCAATGGCCAGGCGCCGCCGAGGGCTTCGGCGAGGACGGACGCCCACGAGCGGCCGTCGTCGTAGAAGGCGCCCGAGGCGCCGAAGGCCGCGCCCTTCGCGTGGGCGTAATAGCTCGCGCCGTACCTGATCAGCACCAACGCCAACGGAAGCGAAAACGCCGCCAAGGCGGCGAGCTTCAGCAGCGTCGCGCGTCCGCCGCTGCGAAGCCAGGACGCCGCGAGCGCAGCCGGCGCCAGCGCGAGCACGAAAACGGCGAACGTCGCCTTCGTCAGCACCCCCGCGGTCAGCAACAGGGCCCAGACCGCGGCCCGTCCGACGACCTCGGACGACTTCGATGTCGGCGCCTCCCACTCCACCAGCGGCATCATCGCCAAACAGGCGACTAGCACGGTGAACAAGGCGTCGACGTAGAGCGGAGCGCCATGGGTGCGCAACGGCGGCGCCGCGATCGCCGCGATCGCCGCAACGGCCGCCGCCAGAACGGGCACGTGCGCGCGCGCTGTCAGCCGCGCGAGCAACAGTATGGCGGCGCCCGTCGCCAGCGCCAGCAGGAAGGGCGCGACGCCGAGGCCTTCGAGGTCGCCCCGCGGCGGCCCGCCGGGGATCAACAGCAGCGCCATCAGCGGCGATTTCGCCATGCCTTGCAGGCAAACATCGGCCTGAGAAAGGCTGGCGCGCCAAAATGCGCGCGCAAGGCAGACCGAATTGTGCAGGAAATAGACGTCGTCCCAAGCGAGGCGCGAGGGCCGGAACGATACGACGAGCGGCGACAGAATGAGGAGCAGCAGCGGCCCGCGCAGCGGCTCGAGCCGCGCGGCGAGGGTCGTCGGCGTCGCGGGCGGGCGCCTCGGTCCATTGACGTCGGAACTCGTGGGCATCGAGAGCTGGTCCGTGCAACCCCGACGATTCGAGAGCATCCTGGCGAGTTACGGCATGCGGAACCGACCTTCAACAATGATCTGACGGCCCCTTCCACCGCCGCGGATCGGCTTTCGCTGCGACGTGGTCGCGCCGCGAGAGCGGAAGGCAAAAGGCCAAACTCTCGAGACTTGGCAATGTGGGCCCTAACCGGGGCAGATTCCCGGACGGCGCCCCTCTGTAGCCGAGGTCGTCGACCTCGGCCGGCGCGTAAGCGCCCCATTCTCACACGACCCTTCCAAGCGGAGGCAGCGAGGTCAGCGACCTCGCCTACAATGGCGCCGGCCGGGGAGCGCTCCGTATTGACCAAATTCCCTCTCTCGGGCAAACGCATCGCGGCGCGGGCTCGCCGCGGCGCGAGGTCCTGCATGTCCACGATTGCGCAGCCGCCTGTGTTCATCTGATGAAGACGTATTCGGACTTCGAGCATGTCAATGTGGGCTCGGGCGAGGACGACGCCATCCTCGAGCCGACGGGCGGCGACGATCTCGGAGCGGGCGCCGCGTCGGCCTGCAAATGGCGCCCGTCCCGCGCCGCCGCCGGGCCGGCATGACCAGATACCGCTGGATTGTCGCCGTCAAGATCGTCATCGGCGTGGTCCTCGTCGGCGTCGTCTGGCGCTCGCTCGACAGCGCGAGCCTGATCGCCGCGCTCGCCGGCGCCAGGGCCTCGATGTTCGCCGCCGCCTGCCTGCTGCTCTGCGTCGGCGTCGCGCTCAATGCGGCGCGCTGGCGCCTCGTGATGCGCGCGCTCGGCCACGAGCTGAGCGCCAAGGCCGCGGCGTTCGCGAGCTTCGAATCGATGTTCTTCCAGCAATTGCTGCCGGCGGGCGTCGGCGGCGACATCGCGCGCGGCGTGCGCGCCTACGACAGCGGGATTCCCGCGGCGCCGGCGGCGCTCAGCGTCGTCATCGATCGCGGCCTCGGGCTCATGTTCGTCGCCGAGAGCCTCATCCTGTCGCGCTTCCTCTCGAGCTCCCCTCTGCTCGCGGATCGTGCGTTCGCGGTTCTTTTCGCCCTGGCGATCGTCGTCGTCGTCGGGGCGGCGACGGCGGTCGCGATCGGCGCGGGGGTCGAAAGCTTGCGCTTGCCCAAGTGGTTGTCGCCGCTGGCGCTGCTCATCGGCCGTTTTTCTCGCTGCATGCGTTCGTCTGGCTTCGTCGCCCGCACCCAGGTCGTTCTCGTGGCCTCGAACGCGGCTTATATCACGGCGTTCTACGTCTGCGCGCGCGCGCTCGATGTCGACATCGGCTGGGCGGACGGGCTCATCGTAGCCCAGGGGCTGGTGCTGGCGAGCCTGATTCCGGTGTCGATCGGCGGTTGGGGCGTGCGCGAAAGCGCGGCTCTGGTGCTGTTCGCGCCGCTCGGCGTCGACCGCGCCCATGCGGTCGCGGTTTCAATTCTCTACGGCCTGGCGCTCACCGCGCTCGCCGCGCTCGGCGCAGGGCTGTGGCTGACGAGCGGCTATCGCCGCGTCCGAATGCGCGCAGCTTGCCAAGACGAGGCGATCGGAGTACCTGCGCCGGGGTCCGCAGAGGCGCTGGCCGCCGGAGAGACCCAGGCCTGAGGGTGGCGAGGCTTGGCGGCGATGAATTTCAGCGAGCGCAGCGGGTCCCATGACGGAAGCGATTAACGGAGCGGCCGACGCGCTCCGCGAGAAGTTGCGCAAGGGTCCTGCCCACAAATTCGCAATTTTTCAAAACGCCGAGCGCATGGCGGGCAAGCGCGCGCAATGGATTGCGCAGAACGAGGCCTATCATGGCGACGATCGCCGCTATCTCGGCTACATCATCCCCAAGGGCGCGCGCGTCATCGATCTCGGCTGCGGCGACGGCTCGCTGCTGGCCTCGCTCGAGCCCTCGCGCGGCGTCGGCGTCGACTTCTCGCCGAGGATGATCGAGACGGCGCGCGCCGCCCATCCCAACCTCGAATTCGTGCTCGGCGACATCGAAGACCCCGAGACGCTGGTTTCGCTCGACGGCGAATTCGATTTTCTCGTGATGTCCGACACCATCGGCATGCTCGAGGACATCGAGCAGGCGTTGGGGAACCTGCACCGCCTGTGCACGCCGGCGACACGCGTCGTCATCGCCTATTTTTCGCCGATGTGGGGACCGCTCATCGACCTGGCGACTACGCTCGGCCTGCGCATGCCGCAGCCCAAGGCCAGCCTGATCTCGTCGACTGATTTCCTCAACATCATGGACTTGACGCGGTTCGAGGCGATCCGCATCGAGCGGCGTCAGCTGGCGCCGATGCGCGTGTTCGGCATCGACCGCTTCATCAATCGCTATATCGCACCGCTGCCGGGGCTCCGCCAACTGTGCTTGCGCACCTATCTGGTGGCGCGCTCGCTCGAGGCGCAGCGGCCGAGGGAAATGTCGACCACTGTGCTCATTCCCTGCCGCAACGAACGCGGCAACATCGAGCGCGCCATCCTGGAGATGCCGCGGTTCGGCGGTCATCAGGAGATCGTGTTCGTCGAGGGCAATTCTAAGGACGGCACCTACGAGGAATGTCTGCGCGTCCAGGAAGCATACAAGGACCAGTGGCACATCGAGGTCTACAAGCAGGACGGGCGCGGCAAGGGCGACGCCGTGCGCAAAGGCTTCGACAAGGCGAGCTGCGACATCTTGATGATTCTCGACGCCGACCTCACCGTGCCGCCGGCGGCGCTGCCGAAATTCTATCGCGCGCTGGCGAGCGGCAAGGGCGAATTCATCAATGGCACGCGGCTCGTCTACCCCATGGAGAACGAGGCGATGCGGCCGCTCAACTACATCGCCAACCGCGCCTTCGCCAAAATCTTCTCCTATCTGCTCAACCAGCGCTTCACCGACACGCTGTGCGGCACCAAGGCGCTGACCAAGGCCGCCTATCTCGGCATCGTCGCCGACCGCAAGTATTTCGGCGACTTCGATCCGTTCGGCGACTTCGATCTCATATTCGGCGCCGCCAAGCAGAGCCTGCGCATCATCGAGGCGCCCGTTCATTACAAGGCGCGCGTCTACGGCGAGACGCAGATCTCGCGTTTCCGCGACGGCTGGCTGCTGCTGCGCATGGTGGTGTTCGCCTACAAGAAGCTCAAGGCGATCTGATGGATCGGGACGCCTTCGACGCGCGACTCGTCGAGCATCGCCGTATCTGGGAGCGCAAGGCGACGCTGCGCGCCGTGTATCGGGATTTTCACCGCCGCCTCGACGCGGCTTGTCCCGCGGGGCGGCTGCTCGATATCGGCGGCGGCTCCGCCCATTTCAAGCCGTTGCGGCGCGAGGTGATCACGCTCGACATTCTGCCGTTCGCGGGCGTCGACGTGGTCGCGGACGCGCATCGGACACCGTTTCCCGACGAGTCGTTCGCCGGGATCGCGATGCTCGACGTGCTGCACCATCTGCAGCGTCCGCTCGCGTTCCTCAGCGAGGCGTCGCGGGTGTTGCGGCCGGGCGGGCGTCTGGCGATGATCGAACCGGGAATGAGCGCGCTCGCGCGGCGGTTGTACACGCATCTGCATCAGGAGCCGGTCGTCATGTCGGCCGATCCGTTCGACGACAACGCCGAGCAGAGCGGCGCCGATCCGTTCGACGCCAATCAGGCGCTGCCGCATCTCATGTTCGCCACCGCTAACGCGCGGCGGCGCGTCGAAAAGGCGGCGCCGGCGCTGAAAGTGGTCCGGTTCGAGTGGCTGAGCTTGTTCGTCTATCCGCTTTCCGGCGGGTTCAAGCCCTGGTGTCTGTGGCCGGCGAGTCTCGTTGACGCGGCGCTGAAGCTCGAAAACGCGCTGACGCCCGCGCTCGGGCCTTGGCTCGCGTTCCGCATGATGGCGGTGCTGGAGAAGAGGAGCTGACGCGACATTTCACCGCTCCAGCCGGTCGACCCATTCGGGATAGTGTTCTCGCAGATAGGCGGCCGCGCCGGAATAGCCCATGTCGGCGCCGATGAAGCGCGCCTTCGGGTAGGTCAGCCAGATGCTCGCGGGTTGCAACGTGAGCGCGCTGTCTTCGGCCGCGCGCCGTGCGCCTGCCGCATAGCGCTCGCTGAACGCCGAGAGCGGCAGGCCCGGGCCGCTGGCGATCGACGTCGTGGCTTCGTAGGATCCGATCAGATAGGCGGCGTTGGCCACGAGGCCGCCGGCAAACCCGACTGTGAGCGCGAGCGCGAGCCGGCGCGGCGTCGGCGCCAGCGCGAGCCGGGCCGCGGCATAGGCGGCGAGCATGAGCGCCGGAGCGTAGTAGCGCGGGAACCCGTCGCCCGGCCAGCCGCTCATCGCGAAGCCGGCGAAGATCGCCGCGCCGGCGCCGGCGACGATCGCGAGCCCGGGTTCTTCGCCGACATGCCGGCGCCAGCCGCGAAAGCCCAGCGCAGCGACCGCGCCGAACATGGCGAGCAGCGGGACGAGGTAGCGCCAGTCGCGCAGCGCCAGCGTCCACGGACTCTCGCGGTCGATGACTCGCCCGGCGACTCGGAAGCTCCCCAGGTAATCCTGCGGGGCATAGGCGAAGGACGCGGCGACGCCGAGCGCGAGGCCGATCGCGAGCGCCGCCGACGGTTTCGCCGCCGCCGCCCTGCCCGCGAACAGCGCCAGCGCCAGCGTCGCCGCGGCGGCGGCCGCGAATGCGATCGCCCATTCCGCCCGCCCGAGCCCGACGACGACGCCCGCGATGAGAAAGCGCGCGAGACGGCCGCGCTCGGATCTCGCCAGCAGCAGCGACGCCGCGATTCCGGCAATCATCACGCCGTAGCCGCCATCGACCTGCGGCTGGATCGAGCCGCCGACCGCGAGCGGCGCGGTCACGCCGTAGAGCGCGATCGGCAGCGCAGGGACGCTCGCCGGCGCCTCGCAGACGAGCCACGCCAGTCCGAACGCGCCAATGAGATAGAGCGCGAGAAAGGCGGCGCGCACGATGACGATGCGGACGGCGGGCGGCCTGTCGAGCACGGCCAGCGCCCGCACGGCCGCGCCGGGAACGCGCTCCAGAAACACATAGGGGCCGATTGCGTGCTGGAAGGCGCCGAGCGCGTACACGCCGTCGAGATTGCCGACGAGCAACTTCGGCAGCCCGTCCTCCGACAGCCGCGAGGTCAGCGTCGGATTGGCCACCAGGAAGGCAAAAATGCCTTCCTCGCCGATCAGTTGGTCGTCGAGAAAGGGCAGACGCACGGCGGCGACGAGCGCGAGCAAACCCATTGCGAAGGCGAGCCGTCGCCAAGCCATTTTGCGACCTGCGGCCTCCCGAAAGGTTGCCCGCGGGTCTTAGAGGGCCAGCCGCGGAAAGGGAAGCCCGCCGGGCTTGCGCGCGCGGCGCAACTGACGCAATCGTGCTCTCGATGTCCCGGCCGCGCCCGGCGGGTCGTGGCAAGGGGAGAAGCCGTCGTTGACCGATAGAGACGCCGTCGCCGAGCCCGCGCTGGCGCATCCGGGCCTCGAGGCGCGCAGGGGCGCGCACGGGCGCCTGCTCGGCACCGGCTACGGCGACACCAATTTCATAACCGGCATGCGGGCCTGGGCGGCGACGATGGTCGTCGTCCAACACGCCGGCGGCGCCGGGCTCGGCGGCCTCGGCGCCATTGGCAAGGCCTATGCGCGCTATGGGCATGTCGGGGTTTACGTCTTCTATGTGATCTCCGGTTTCGCCATCGCTTCCGCCTACAAGCGCTCGAGCGGATTCGGCGAATACATCACCCATAGATTCTTTCGCATTGCGCCGCTCTATTATTTCTGGATGGCCGTGATTCTCGCGTTCCCTTTTGTCCGCATGGATTATTGGCAGCATTATTACCACGCCAGCATCGATGCCCATAACATTCTGATGCACTTGGCGTTTCTCTCGGGTTGGGAGCAACGCATCGCCAATTCGCTGTTCGCCGTCGAATGGTCGGTGACCGTCGAGACGTTCTGGTATTGCGCGCTGCCGGCGCTGAGCTTTCTGCTGTTGCGCGGCTCGCGGGGCCTCGCGCTCATCGTCGCGGTCGCGGCTTTGTTCGCGCTCACGCAGTGGGGGCCGAGACTGTTCGCCGTCGACGGCGAATACGCAATCTACTGGGCGCCCCCGACCTACGTTTTCAGTTTCGCTCTCGGCGTCCTCGTCGAAGACTTACGCGCGAGAGCGAACGGCGGCTGGCGCGCGATCGCTTTCGCCGTCGGCCTCGCCGTGCTCGCGCTCTATCCGTTCGCTCCGCAGGGCGTCGTCAACAAGCTGTTCGACGAGATCTTCGTCGTTTCCGCGGCGACAGCGTTGCTGCTGTTGGGCGGCGGGCGCGACCGCGGGGCGTCGCGGGCGCTGTTCGAAAACCCGATCGCCCAGCACGTCGGCGTGGTGAGCTATGGCGTCTATCTCATCCACATGTCGTTCCTGGCGACGCTGATCAAGTCGGGCGTCGACCTCCAGGCGCACGCATTTTGGGTGTTCGTCTATCTCTGGGGCGGCGCGACCCTTACCGCGACCGCGCTCCACTATGCGATCGAGCGTCCCGGCATCCGCCTCGGCCGCAGGCTCGGCGAGCGATTCGCCCGTTTCTCGACCCGAACGGCGGTGGCGGCTTCGGCTGTCCCGGAGCGGCGTTAGCGCGGCGCCGGGTCGCGGCTCGCGGGCTCGATCGATCGTTGGGGATCGTGCTTGCCGGCGATCTTGGCGAACCGCCGTCGCGCTCGCTCGTTCAGCAACGGACCCCAGCGCGACAGAGCGTTCATGACAATATAGGTCGCATAGTCGCTGAGGTTGGCCACCGGCCGGCCTCGCGCCTCAGCCAACTGCCGGCTGAGATCGCCGATCTCCGCGATACGCTCGGCCAGGTTCGCCTCCAGCGCCGCGGCTCGCGCCTCGCCGCTCGCGACCGCGCTCGCGACCGAGTCCTCGAGGCGGCCTACGTTGCGGCGCACCGCCCCGACATCGGCCTCGTAGGCCGCCACCGTAACGGCGAGCCGGGCGCGCTGCTCGCCGTCGATCGGCTCGCCGAGATTGCGCGCCGCCGCCTCCAACTCTGCGCGCAACGAATCGAGCCCCCTCTCGGCCGCGACGTCCTCAGGGTCGTTCACGAGGGCGCGTAGCTGAGCCTCCGCCTCCCGGACCCAGTTGGAGACCTGGTCGCTGGCGGCGAGATCCGCGGCGGAACTGCGATGATGCATGCGATCCGGGGCGAGGAAGGCGTCGACGGCCGCTGCGGCCTCCGGGCTCGGCGCCAAGGCGACGCCGATGCGCGCGCCGATTTTCGCGATCGTTGCGCGCCAGTCGGCGATGAGGTCGTCGTAGGCGACGAAAAGGCGCCGGCCGCCGCGCGTCGCCGCCGCCGCGTCGAGATTGTAACGAAGCCAGAGCAGCGAGGAAAAGCGCGGGGTCAGGCGGTCGCGCTTTTCCAGCGACGCCGCGACCTCGAGCGGGCTGCGCAGCGTGTGCACGAAAACCGGCTCGTAGCCGGCTCGGGCCAGCGCATCGACGTAGATCGGGACGCAGAGGCTCACCCGCGGGTCCTTGAGCACGATCAGCGAGGCGCTGAAGAATTCTTCCGCGATCACCCGAGCGATCTCGGCGCGATAATGATCGCCCCGCCCCTCGGCGAGCCGGGCGACGTCGAACCGCCGCCAATCTCCGGCAAACGTGCCCGCTTCGGCGAGCATCGCATCGTTGAGGTCGACGAGCTTTTGCGGCTCCCAATGGCCGGTCTCGTTGCCGGCCGCCGCGCCGACGAGGTGATGAGGCAGGCCGGCGCCGAGCAGGCTGAGGACGCGAGTGAGCGCGCTGGTCCCGCTGCGATGCATGCCGAGCACGAGAATGCAGACGCGTCCGCGGTCGGCGCCCACGAGGGGCGTGAGCGCGCCGTGATCGTCCGCCGCCTTGGCTTGGTCGTTCATGGTCGCGGGTTCGCGGCTCCTCTTGATTACCTACGTCCGCGCCCGGGCGAGAAATCGAATGCCCTATCGAAAGGCGACGACGGCATGGCAAAAAAGCTACATCCGCAACTTGGGGCGCGCAAGCGACCGCCG
>JBKQKS010000379.1:0-7283 GCA_052147395.1 Roseiarcus sp. | reverse complement strand
CCGACGTTTCGCCATGAGACGTCGGCGTGGACGCCGACGCTCCTCACAGGATTTGCGTCTCGAGACCCGCGCGCTACCCCAGCAACCCGCCCGAGCGCGGCGCGAGGGGGTTATTGGCGAGCGCGGCGAGATCGGGGCGATCGATTTCCGGGGTTCCGATCAGCGCCCGCCACAGCGCCTCGACTTCGCCTGCCGGGACGCCGTCGACGATGACGACGAGGCGGGTGAGTTTTTCGCCCGCGGGCCAGGCGGCGAGCCGGCGCGGCGGATGCAGAACGTGCTGCGCGCCTTGGATCAGCAGCGGCGCCTCGGGCGCGCCCTTGGTCGCGATCAACCCCTTGATGCGCAACAGGCGGGGTCCGAGGCTCGATCGCAGAACGGCGAAGAACCTTTCCAGCGCGACATCGTCGATCGGGCCGGCGTGAGAGAACGCGAAGGCGCGGGCGCCCGCGCCATGCGCCGACATCGCGCTGGCGCGCCCTGCGATCGGCGAGACGAGATTTTCGGCGAGAACGTCCGCCGCGCTCGCGCGCTCGACAATCCGCGCGGCCGGATTGACCCCGGCGAGCCGCGCCTTCAGCGGCAAAATATCGGCGACCAGATCGCGCTTCGAAATGAACACGAGATCGGCGAGCGCGAGCTGGCGGCGCGCTTCCGGATGTGTCTCTAGCGTCGCCTCGCCGTTGACCGCGTCGACGATCGTCGTCACTCCGGCGAGTCTCAGCCGGCGCGCCAGCGCGGCGTCGGCGATCAGCGCATGCAGGATCGGCGCGGGATCGGCGAGGCCGCTGGTCTCCAGCACGATACGGGAGAATTTTGGCAGCGCGCCCTCGTCGCGGCGCCTGAGCTGATCGCCGAGCGCCTCGACGAGATCGCCGCGCAGCGAGCAGCACACGCAGCCCGAGGCGATGAGCGCCGCCTCGGCGTCGAGCTTTTCGTAGAGCCAGGGGTCGAGCCCGATCTCGCCGAACTCGTTGACGACGACGAGCGCGCCGGCGAGCGCGGGATCGCGGATGAGCGCATTGATGAAGGTCGTCTTGCCGGCGCCGAGAAAGCCGGTGACGATGTGGATCGGCAGCGCCGAATCGCGCCTCACGGCTCGACCGCAATCAACTTGCCGACGAACACCGGCGGTCCGGAGGGCTCGCCGGTCGGCGATCCGCCCGGCGGCTCCAGCGTCACGGCGTAGGTCGCGTCCTCGACCGTGGTGCGATCGTAAGCGCCGAGCCGGCCGGCATGGGTGGCCGCGGAAGCGTCGATCAGCCCGAGCGAACGCGGCGCGCCGAGTTTTGGCGCGATGAGCCACAATTCGTAGGATTTGCCGGCCGGCGCGGGCGCGGAGACCGGGCGCACCGTGAATTCGCGGGTGTCGATGTTGACGCTCAGCGCGAACGCCGGCGACTCCGGGCTCCGCTGCAACACCGCGACGAACTCGCGCGGCGCGGCTTCTCGCGTGAGCTCGCGTGCGGAAAAACCGGCGATCAGCAGCACGCAGGCGCTGGAGGCCGCGATCGCCGCCGCCCGCCAGCGCCGCAGGCGCGTCTCGAGCGCGGCAGGCCGCGCGGCGCCGCGGATGCGCGCTTCGATCGCGGCGAAAGGGTCGACTGCCGGGGCGATCGGCGGCGTCGCTTCGGCGAGCGGCGCGAGGCGGCGCTCCCAGGCGGCGATGGCGACGGCGAGTTCGGGCTCGCGCAGCCGGCGCGCCGCCAGCGCCGTGCGCTCGCCGGGGTCCAGCGTGCCGAGCGCGTATTCGGCGGCGTCGAGATCGTCTTCCGGGTCGAGGCTCATGATCCGAGACAGTCCCTGAGCTGCAACAGGCTGCGGCGCAACCAGGTCTTCACGGTCGCCACGGGCTTGTCGAACCGGCGCGCCAGCGCTTCGCGGCTGTGGCCGCGATAATAGGCGAGCAGCACCATGCGCCGCTTCTCCTCGTCGAGCCCTTTCAGGCAATCGAGCAGCGCCCGAAGCTGCTCGCTAGCCTCGCGCGCGGCGAGCGGATCGATCTCCTCGGCCGCCGGCTCGAAGCCTTCGGGCAGGTCTTCGAGCGAGACCGGCCGCACGCGGCGAACTTCATCGAGCGCGCGATTGCGCGCGATCGTCGCCATCCAGGCGAGCGGCGAGCCCTTCATCGGGTCGTAATCGGCCGCGCGCTCCCAGATGCGCACATATGCGTCCTGAAGCGCCTCGCCAGCGGCGTCGCCGCCCCTCAGGATGCGCGCGACGACGCCATGGATCTTGGCGTGCGTGAGCTTGTAGAGTTTCGCGAACGCCTCGGAGTCGCGCGCGGCGACGCGGGCGACGAGGCGGACGAGCTCGCTCGCGCCGGCGTCGGCCGGGAAGCTGTCGGGCGTTTGCGGTCTCATCGTCATGGCTTAGAGTCAATATCGCGCCGGCGCGCCCTCAGGCAATGACGAACGGCGGCTCGTCGTTATCCTGAAGGGCGCCGTTGTAGCCGGGGGCGTCGACCCATGGCAGTAGGATAGGGCTTTGCGCCGAGGCGCGCGGGTGAGGGCGCCAAATCGCAATCCTAGCGCTTATGGGCGCCGACCCCGGTTGCCGCGCTCGCCGCGCGCGGCTACGAGGGGGCGTCGCTCAGCCCGGGATCAGCACCGTGTCGATCACGTGGATGACGCCGTTCGATTGCAGCACGTCGGGGATGGTGATGCGCGCGACGTCGCCCTTGGCGTCGACGACGTCGAGTTGCGACTTGCCGCTGCGCTCGATGGTGATGTCCTCGCCCTCGACGGTCTTCAGCATCAGCTTGCCGCCCATGGCGTCGACCTCTTTGGCGAGGTCCTCGGCGGTGTAGCGGCCGGGCACGACGTGATAGGTGAGCACCGCCGTGAGCTTGGCCTTGTTCTCCGGCTTCAGAAGCGTCTCGACCGTGCCCTTGGGCAGCTTGGCGAAGGCCTCGTTGGTCGGCGCGAACACCGTGAACGGCCCGGCGCCTTCGAGCGTATCGACGAGGCCCGCGGCCTTCACTGCGGCGACCAGCGTCGTGTGATCCTTGGAGTGGATAGCGTTCTCGACGATGTTCTTGCTCGGGTACATCGGCGCGCCGCCGACCATCACGGTCATGGCGGCATAGCCGGGCGCGATGACGAGCGGCGCGGCGAGCGCGAGACCGGCGGCGAGAGCGAGCGCGCGGAAATTTATCGTGGCTGGCATAGGAGGCTCCTTCGAGGTTCCATCCCGTTCACTCGGGATGAAGCAGAAACGTGCCGCCGCCGCCGCGGTTTCAGCGAAATCGGCTCTTTCCGCCTCGCGAAAAAATATTCTGCGGAGCATGAAACCTCTGCACAGTCGGAGCGTAACAGACCAAATGCGCCGCGCTTGTCACGGCCGCCGTTTGAGCGCAGAATCTTTAGCCGAAACGCCGGCCATGCAACGAGCCGGCGGCAGGGGTCGATGGGAACAGCGACTATGAACGAGACCAACGAGCGCAGTCTTCCCCCTGAACCCACCCAGACGAAGCTGGACCCGGTCGAGCTCTCCGACCGCTTCGATCTCGGCAAGACCTCGGTCATCCTCAATGGCGCGCAGGCCATCGCGCGGCTGTTATTGATGCAGAAGGAGCGCGACCGCCGCGCCGGCTTCAATACCGGCGGCTTCGTCACCGGCTATCGCGGCTCGCCGGTCGCCGGCCTCGATCTGCAGTTCGTCAAGCTGGCGCAGCTGTTCGAAGCGAACGATATTCATTTCGAGCCGGGGCTCAACGAGGAGCTGGCGGCGACCGCCTTGTGGGGAACCCAGCAGGCCGAGATGAGGGGCGAGGGCCGGTTCGACGGCGTGTTCGGGCTCTGGTACGGCAAGGGCCCCGGCGTCGACCGCACCTGCGACGTGTTCCGCCACGCCAATCTCGCGGGAACCTCGCCGCTCGGCGGCGTGCTCGCGGTGATGGGCGACGACCACACCGCCGAATCCTCGACCACCGCGCACCAGTCGGACTTCGCCTTCGTCGACGTGATGATCCCGGTGCTGTCGCCGGCGGGCGTGCAGGAAATGCTCGACTACGGCGCCCATGGCTGGGCCTTGAGCCGCTACGCCGGCGTCTGGGTCGGGCTCAAATGTCTGAAGGACACAGTCGAATCGACGGCGGTGGTCGACGGATCGATCGACCGCGTGACGCCGGTGATTCCGACCAACCATCGCCTGCCGCCCGGCGGGCTCTCGATCCGCACCCCCGATGGCATCCTCGAGCAGGAGGCGCGGCTGCAGGATCACAAGCGCGACGCCGTCGTCGCCTGGCTCGCCGCCAACAAGATCAACCGCACGATCACGTCGGGCGGGCCGAACGCGAAGATCGGCGTCATCACCGCGGGCAAATCCTATCTCGACGTGCGCCAGGCGCTCGACGAACTCGCTATCGACGAAGCGCGCTGCAACGCTCTGGGCTTACGCATCTTCAAGCTCGGCGCGGTGTGGCCGATCGTGCCCGGCGAATTGCACGACTTCGCCCGCGGGCTCGATCTCATCATCGTCGTCGAGGAGAAGCGCTCGCTCATCGAGGTGCAGGTGCGCGAGGAACTCTATGGCTCGCCCTATCAGCCGGTGTGCATCGGCAAGAAGGACGAGAACGGCGACTGGTTGTTCCCGGTCAAGGGCGCGCTCGACGCCAACAACGTCGCGATCGCGATCGGCGAGCGGCTGATCAAATATCATCCCGACGGCGCGATCGCAGCCGCCGTCGAACGGCTGAAACGCGCCCAGCGCGCGCTCGCCGAGATCAAACAAGAGGCGCAGCGCATCCCCTATTTCTGCTCGGGCTGTCCGCACAATCGCTCGACCGTGATCCCCGAGGGCGCGCGCGCCTATGCCGGCATCGGCTGCCATTTCATGGTTCAGTTCATGGGCCGGAGCACCGACGGCTACACCCAGATGGGCGGCGAGGGCGCGAACTGGATCGGCGAGGCGCGTTTCTCCAAGCGCAAGCACGTGTTCCAGAACCTCGGCGACGGCACCTACAATCACTCGGGTTCGCTGGCGCTGCGCTGGGCGATCGATAGCAAAACCAACATCACCTACAAGATCCTGTTCAACGACGCGGTGGCGATGACCGGCGGCCAGCGCCTCGAGGGCGGGCTCACGGTCCCGCAAATCGCCGCTGAAGTCGCCGCCGAAGGCGCCAGACAGGTCGTCGTCGTCACCGACGAGCCCTACAAATATCCACCAGGCAATTATTGGCCCAAAGGCGTCACCATCAGGCATCGCGACCAACTTCTCGATGTCGAAAGAGAGCTCTCCGAGATCGAGGGCGTCACCGTTCTCATCTACGACCAGACCTGCGCCGCGGAAAAACGCCGCCGGCGCAAGCGTGGCCAATATCCCGATCCCGACAAGCGGACCTTCATCAACGAACTCGTATGCGAGGGCTGCGGCGATTGCGGCGTCAAATCGAACTGCGTCTCGATCCAGCCCTTGGAAACGGAGTTCGGCCGCAAGCGCGTCGTCGACCAATCGAGCTGCAACAAGGATTTTTCCTGCGTCGACGGATTCTGTCCGTCGTTTGTCACCGTTTTCGGCGGCAGGCCGCGCAAGGCGAAGCGCGCCGAGGTCGCGCCGCACACGGTCGCCGAGCCGGAGCGGCGCGACATCTCCGACCGGCCGTATGCGATCCTGGTCACCGGCGTCGGCGGCACGGGCGTCGTCACCATCGGCGCCATCCTCGGCATGGCGGCGCATCTCGAGGGCAAGGGCTGCGGCATGATCGACATGGCGGGCCTGGCGCAAAAGGGCGGGGCGGTGTTCAGCCACGTCAAGCTGGCGCGGCGCCCGGAAGACATTTCGGCGATCCGCGTCGCCGCCGCAGGGGCGGACCTGATTCTCGGCTGCGATCTCGTGGTCTCCGGGGCGCGCGGCGTGCTCGCCGCGATGCGCGGCGCCGAGACCGGCGTCGTCGTCAACGCGGCGGAAGTGTTCCCCGGCGACTTCACCCGCAATCCCGATTTCTCGCTGCCGAGCGAACGCCTCCGGCGCTCGATTGTTTCGGCGAGCGGCGGCGGGGCGAAATTCGTCGATGCGACGGCGGCGGCGACGGCGCTCATCGGCAACGCCATCGGCGCCAACGTGTTCATGCTCGGCTACGCCTATCAGGCGGGCTACGTGCCGCTGTCCTCGGCGGCGCTACGGCGCGCGATAGAACTCAACGGCGAGGCGGTGGCGATGAATCTGGCCGCCTTCGACTGGGGCCGCGCCGCCTTCGCCGATCCGGCGAGCGTCGCCGAGCTGGTGAAGCCGCAGGCGTCGGCCGAGCCTGCTTTCGAAGAGGTCGTCGCGCGGCGCGTGGAATTTTTGACCGCCTACCAGAACCGCGGCTATGCCGAGCGCTACCGCGCGGCTGTGGCGAGCGTCGCCGAGGCCGAGCGCAGGCGGGCGCCGGGGCGCACGGGCCTGGCCCTCGCGGTCGCCAAGAATCTGTTCAAGGTGATGGCCTACAAGGACGAATACGAGGTCGCCCGGCTATACAGCGACGGCGCGTTCCGTCGTAGTTTGGAGGCAGCGTTCGAGGGCGATCTGAAACTGAAATTCCATCTGGCGCCGCCTCTGTTCGCCGAGCGCGATGCGACGACGGGTGAGTTGAAGAAGAAGACCTACGGCCCCTGGTTGATGACGGTTTTCCGCGTGCTCGCGGCGCTGCGCTTCCTGCGCGGCACGCCGTTCGACCTGTTCGGCCGCAGCGCGGAGCGGCGCGAGGAGCTGAAGCTGATCGACGACTACGAGGCCTTGCGCCGAGAGCTCGTCGCCGGGCTCGACGGCGACAATCACGGCCTCGCGGTGGCGCTCGCGTCGCTGCCGGGAAAGATTCGCGGCTTCGGCCACGTGAAGGCGGGAAATCTCGCCAAGACCCGAGAGGAATGGATGAAAGGCCTGGAAGCCTGGCGCAACCCCGGCGCGCGGCGCCAGGCGGCGGAGTGAGACCGTGCCGACGACCTTGCCCGAACCCAAACGACCCGCGAAGCCCGTCAGCACGGGGCCGCCGCGCCCGCGGGGCGCCCCGCTTTATGCGCTCGTGGGCTTCGGCGCATTTTCGGCAGCCGCCGTCTGGTCGGCGCCGGGGACGTACTATCTGGCGACGCGCTTGATCAAGGAGCCGCGAGAGAGCGAGGGGCTCGTCGCCTACGTGCGGCTCTATTCGATCCAGTTCACGCCGGCGGTGGGGATGATATCGCTAGGCGTCTGCCTCTATTCCTATTTCCAGTTCCGGATTTTGCATTTGTACGGGCTCGCCGCGCTGTGGTTCGGCTTCGGCGGCTGGCATTGGTTGTTGTATGAGCTGGCGAAGT
>JBKQKS010000378.1:0-41756 GCA_052147395.1 Roseiarcus sp. | reverse complement strand
GGCGGGTGCGATAATGCGGCAAGACGGTCACAAGCCCGTCAATTTAATAAAGGGGGAAATATGCAAAGGTATTATGTACAATTAGTCTCTAAAGGTAAGAAAGATTGTACTAAACCTAGGAGATTTGAAAATATTTTAGATGCGAAAAAATATTTGCCGGAAACCTTCCAGTTGGCAATCGAAATCGTTGCGCTGCCGGCGACGGATTCGGCGCCTTCGATCACCAGGGTTCCGGGGCCGGCGACCGTGCCAGCGGGGGTCGAGGACCCCGTGAGCGTCAGCTGATCGCCCGAGGCGATGCCCAGTATCGAGCCTGCGCCCTGGCTGAGGGTCCCGGCAAAGGCGAGATTGTCATCGACCGAAAGCAACGCGTAGGCGCCTGTTTCTGCGAGCGTCGCGACGCTCGCCGTCGCGCCGGCGAAGAAATAGGCCGCGCCGGCGAAGTCGACCTCTCCCGCTCCGCCGAGCGCGCCGTAAATATCGGTCGTTCCGCCGCGTGTCAGCGCGTCGCCGGCGTCGACGGCGATCTCGGCGCCCGCGCCCAAGGTCAGGGCGCCGGAATAGGTCAGATTCTCGTCCAGCGTCGCGGACGCGCCGACGCCGAAAACGCCCCAGTTTTGCACCTGAATTGACGCGCCGCTGGCGATCTCCGTCTGGCCGGCGATTGTCAGGTATTCCCCGTCCGTTTGGCCCTCGAGGGTCGCCGCGCCGCTCAATGTCAGCGACGTGGCCAGTAGCGTCGAGCCCTGGCCCTGCGAGAATGATCCGCCGTAGGAGAAGATTTCGTCGAAGATGAGCGAGGTTCCGGCGCCGGATTCCGTCATCGCGGCGACGTTCGCCGTCGCGCCGGTCTGGAAGGTGCTCGTGCCGCCGCCGAACACGACGGCGCCGGCCCCCTCGAGAGCGCCGGCGAGGGTCGTCGTTCCCGAGAAAGTCGCCTGATCGGTCGCGTCAACGGAGATTGCGGCGCCCGCGCCGAGGTCCAACGCGCCGCCATAGGAGAGGCTTTCGTCGATGGTGAGCACGGTTCCGGCGCCGGATTCCGTCATCGCGGCGACGTTCGCCGTCGCGCCGAAGTCGAACGTGCTCGTGCCGCCGGCGAACACGACAGCGCCGGCCCCCTCGAGCGCGCCGGCGAGGGTCGTCGTTCCCGAGAAAGTCGCCTGATCGGTCGCGTCAACGGAGATTGCGGCGCCCGCGCCGAGGTCCAACGCGCCGCCATAGGAGAACGGCCCGGCGATCGTCAGCGCCGTGCCGGCGCCGCTGATCGTGACGCTCGGCGCAGCGATCGAGGCGCCGCTCAGCGTCGCCTGCCCGCTCACCGCCGTCAACGAAGTGATGTGCCGGTCGTGGTCGAGCTTCGTCAGCGCGGCGACGATGTTGGCGAGGTTGTCGTCGATGCCGAAGCCGCCGGCGAGAGTGTCGTACTGGGTCTGGTAGCGCTCGTACTGCGCGACCGTCGCGGGCACGGGCAGGATGGCGATGTCGGCGACGGCGCCATCGTCTACGACGCAGGCGAGATCGGAGACATCGCCGACGAGCTCGAATGAGGCGACTGTCGCGCCGGCATCTTGCACGATGAGGTTCTGGCCGACGATGCTCGCCGTCGCCGCGGTCGTGTCGACGCCGGAGACGATGATGTCTATGCCGTGCTGCGCGCCGAGAATGGGCGAAGCGAAGGCCGAGGGGTCGTCGACGCGGATCGCGCCGCCCGTGCCGGTGAACGAGACGCCGGCGGCGCTGACGGCGTCGGCGAATTCCACATCGGCGCCGTAGCCGACGCTCACGATGCCGCCGCTCAGCGCAGCGTCGACCTCGACCGTCGAACCGGCCCAGGCCGCGAGCGTTCCGGAAGCGGATTGGACGAGGGACCCTCCGGACGCGCCAGAAATGTCCATGCCGGCGTCGGTCCGGGCTTCGATCAGGCCTTCGTTGGTGAGACCGGCGCTGTCTAGGGTCAGCTTCATGGACTCGCCGGCGATGCTCGATATGATGGCGCCGCCCGCCTGATTGTCGATCGACAGCGCGCCGTCGCCGATGTCGCCCGCGCCGATGATGCGGTCGTCGACGTTGACGAGGGCGCCGCCGCCGCCGATCGCATCGTTGCCGGTCGTTCCCTCGAGCTCGAGGGTCGCCTTGCCCGCAAGCTCAGCGGTTTGCCCCGTTGCGACCTGGAATTCCGTTTTGTCGCCAGTCGAATCGAGCGCGAGCGTTCCGTATCCGGTGATGGCGCCGAAGAGGTAGGTGGTCGAGCCGTCCGAACCGGTAAAAACGCTGCCGACCGTGATGCGCACGTTGCCGAGCGTTGCGGTCTGACCGAGCGCAGTCTCGATGACGCCGCCCGCGGAATCGTTCAATGCGCCGCCAATTAGCGTCTGTCCGCCGACGAGTTCGACGGTGGAGCCGGCGGCGGCGCTGATCGTTCCGCCGCCCGATTGCACGATCGCGCCGCCGCCTGCGTCCACGAGCGCGAGCACGCCGCCGCCGCTCGCCTCCATCAGGCCCTCGTTGGTCATCCCGAGGGCGCTCACCGCGACGGTCAGCTGCTCTCCCGCGACATCGGCGTCGATCGTGGCCTTGGCGCGGTTGTCTATAGTCGCGCCGACGTCGAGATAACCGGAGCCCTCGATCGTGACATCGACATCGACGAGCGTGGCGGCGCCGAGGATGCTGCCGTCCGCTTTTGCGCCCAGGTCGATCACGCCGCCGCCGCCGAAGGTCACGGTCTGACCGGCGCCGAGCCACAATGCGGCCGGGCCGTACGCGCCGATGAGCGAGATGAGGCCGGCGTCGTAGAGCTTCGTCTCTACGAGCAGGCTCGCGCCGGCGGAAATGTCGACGGCGCCGGAGGCGCCGATGTCGAGGGTTCCCACCGAATATGACGCGAACGGATCGACCACGGCGGCGCCCTGGTCGATCGTCACGGCGATATTGGGGGCGTTGGGGACCGAACCCTGGCTCCAATTGGCGGCGTCGCTCCACAATCCAGTACCGCTGTCGATCCAAGTATAAGTCGTCGTCATGGAGTTGTCTCTCGTTAGCGTAAATGCATCTTGAAGATTAAATGTGAGGCGCCTTGCGGCATCTAGCTCGGATACGCTGAGAAAGATAACGGAGGGTTATCCGCGGGCTCGAGATCGCGCGGGCGAAGGAATCGCATTTCCGTTCGCAGCCAACCCCGCGGCGGCGGCGGTCTTCGCCCAGGTTCTCGCGCGCCGAGGGCAAGTCCGCGGCCGAGTAACGCGAGCGCTCTCGAGTCTCCCGATCCATATCGTCGCTGGCGGCGACCGTAGTCTGCGCGCTCGGTCGAGCGCGGCGTTGCGCTTCATCGCCGCGTCGGCGTCGGCGTGGCGCTGGGGGGCGTTCCGGGCCGGGCAGGGATGGAGGGGGGCGATAGTGGCAATTCGCATAATAGATATTATGGAACTAAACGCGGGCGGAACCGCTCTTCGTGTAAGCTTTTGATACAACTAATGAATTCGCCTTGCTGGCGGCGCGGATGCCGTTCGGCCCGCCGGCGAGCGGTCGAGCGCGACGAGCGCGGGCCCGTTGGCGGCCGAACTGAAGGCGTCGCCCGAGGGGAATTTTTCGCGGCCGAAACGCTCGACGGACAGCCGCCGGACCGCCGGCGCGAACGGCGCGCCGCCGGTCATGAACACAGCGTCGACGCGCGACGCCGTCGTCGTTGCGCGCTCGAGTGCGCGATCGATGGTCGCTTCGATCTCGGCTATGTCCGCCGCGATCCACGGTTCGAAGTCCGCGCGCGTCACCTCCGCCTCGATTGGGCATGCTGTTGGTGGCATCGAAATCGCCGCCGGTGGCGGTCGGGGACAATTGCCGCGGGTCTCTCGCGTCTGTCTATTCGCTCTCGGGAAGTCGATAGCGCAGAACGCGCAATTCCTCCTCCTCCCACGTGATCTCGAGAACCTGGTTCACGAGATCGGGGGAGAGCTCCAACTCGTCCAGCACCTGGCCGAAAAGCTCGATTTGCATGTCCAGGTCCATGCCGGGCGGCCCGTTGAGACAAATCAGTCCGGCATGGAGGACGACATCGGCATACTGCCCCTTCGAGCCGGGTCTATCGGGCGGACCGCGAAAATCCACCGAGTTCTTGGTAACGAAGGTCCAATCCCCGTCGAGAATGAGGCCCTTCAATTGCCAATCCTTTTGGCCTGCCCGTCCGAGCCAAGCGACATGCGACGACTCGCCGTATCCCTCGGCTCGGGCGAGCCTGGTCAAGTTCCGGGCTCGAGCACTCGTCGACCAGGAACTTCATCCGGCCTTCACGCGGCGGGGAATCCGGCGATTGGCGACGATGACGGCGCCTTGGGGAAGCTCGCCGTTCGATCGCGGCCGACCCCGCGCGGGATACGCTTCGGCATAGATCGCCGCGAGCTCCATCGTTTCGGCGTCGAGAGAGGGATAGGCCGCCAGGATGCGCTCTGTAGGAACGCCGGCCGCCACTGAGGCTGCGACGTCGTAGACCGAAACCCGCGTGCCGCGCATGACGGGCGCGCCTCCGAGGATCTCCGGATCGGACACGACATTTTCACGCGCTTTGGTCAACTGGTCCATGTGCTCCTTGGTCCGCCGCACGAACGGCGCCAAGTCGATGGTGAGGAATTCGTCTCGCACGGTCCAGTCCTCTTCGACCAGCGAAGCCAAGGCGCGGGCGCGCAGCTTCAGCATGCGCGCTCCGGCCAGGCGAATGGCAAATAGTCGCTCCTCCGCAGTGAGAAGTTTGGCGCTGTCGAAATAGAAGGAGATGAGCGCGCAAGCGCTCGCCGCGACGCGCCGGCCGCCGTCGAACGAAAAGAAAACGTCCGGCAGGATTCGCTCGTCGATGACACGGTTGATGTCCCTGACCGCGACGCGAGCGACGATGGCGGCCTCGGCTGGCTTCAGCATGTCCGCTGAGGTGGGAATGGTCGCCTCCGATATAAATGTTCCGATCGGACGGAATATATATCGACCGGACGTGAATTTCAATGAGGCTCGACTCCTCTCGGGGCGCGGACCTACCGCTCGTTTCCGTTTCCGAGGAAGCGGAAACCATAACATTTTGCAGTTTCGAGCTATGTTGCCGTGCGCGACGCACGTGAAGTGTCGCCTTTATTCGCGCGTTCTATTCCGAGGAGGCTCCGGTGTTGCGCCCTTCGACCGCTCTCGAGCTCAATCGAAACGCGGTTCGCGAAGTGGTTGGCCGCTATCGGGCTGCGAATCCGCGCATTTTCGGATCGGCGCTCCGGGGCGCGGATCGTGTCGACAGCGACCTCGATCTCCTCGTCGACGCAATGCCGGGCGCGACTTTGTTCGATCTCGGCGGGCTACAGGAAGAGTTGGAGGCGCTGCTCGGGGTCCGCGTGGATGTCAAAACTCCCGAGGACTTGCCGGCGAAGTTCCGGTCCAAAGTGTTGGCCGAAGCTGAGCCGATATGAGCGATTTGAGGTTGGACGATTATCTCGAACACATGCGCGTCGCGGCTGAGAGCGCCATGAACTTTTCGACAAGCGCACTCAGCAGGCCGCCCTGTAGGCGAGGTCGCTGACCTCGCTGCCTCCGCTTGGAAGACTCTTGGACGATGAGGCGCTGACGCGCCGACCGAGGTCGACGACCTCGGCTACAGAGGGGCGTAGGGCGCTACCTCGCCGCTAAAACCCTTCGACCCGCATCCCGTCGTAGGCGGCGACGATATGGGGCGGCAGGCGGCGGCTGAGAGTCTGGTAATCGAGATCGGTGTGCAGGTTCGTCAGCACCGCCCGCTTCGGCTGCATCCGCTCGATCCATTCCAGCGCCTCGTCGAGTGAGAAATGCGAGGGATGGCGGCGGTAGCGCAGCGCGTCGATGACCCAGACGTCGAGACCCTCGAGGAAGCCGCGGCTCGCCTCGGGAATGCCGGCGACGTCGGGAGAATAGGCCAGCCCGCCGATGCGGAAGCCGAGCGCGGTGATCTCGCCGTGCTCGACTTCGAACGGCAGCGCCTCGATCGCGCCGCCCGGCCCTTCGACGGCAGTCGCTTTCCCGGCGACGAGGCGGCGCTCGTAGGCCATCGGCGGATAGGAGCTGCCGGGCGGCGTCGCGAACACGTAGTCGAACTTGACCCTCAGCGAGGCCGCGGTCGGCGCGTCCATGTGGATGTCGATCAGCCGACGGCGCTCGATCACGATCGGCCTCAGATCGTCGATGCCGTGGCACTGATCGGCGTGGGCGTGGGTCATCAGCACCGCGTCGAGCCGGGTGACGCCGGCGTCGATGAGTTGCTCGCGCAAATCGGGGGAGGTGTCGATGAGCACGACGGTCTTGCCGTTTTCCCCCGTGCGCTCGACGAGGACCGAGCAACGCCGGCGCCGGTTGCGCGGCTCGTTCGGGTCGCAGGCCCCCCAGCCTTGGGCGACCCGCGGCACTCCGCCCGACGAGCCGCAGCCGAGGATGGTGAGCGCCAGAGTCACTTCCAACCCTCGATTTTACTGAACATTTTTAGGGTGTTGGCGCGGGTGACGGCGGCGATGTCGGCTTCGCTGAGGCCTTTGACCTCAGCGAGGACCTTTGCCGTATCGGCGACGAACGCCGGCTCGTTGCGCCGTCCGCGATGCGGGACCGGGGCGAGATAGGGCGCGTCGGTCTCGACCAGCACGCGATCGAGAGGGACATCGCGCGCGATGGCTCGCAAATCTTGCGACCCCTTGAAGGTGAGGACGCCGGAAAACGAGATCATCAACCCGAGCTCGAGCCCGGTCTCGGCGAGCGCGCGCGACGAGGTGAAGCAATGCAGCAGGGCTTCGAATGCTCCCGCCGCCATTTCCTCGCGGAGAATCGCGGCCATGTCTTCGTCCGCCTCGCGCGAATGGATGACGAGCGGCAGCCCGAGCTCCCGGGCGAGCCCGATCTGCGCCCGGAACACCCGCTTGGCCAATTCGGCCGGCGCGCGATTATAGTGATAGTCGAGCCCCGCCTCGCCGATCCCGACGCATTTGCGATGTTTCGCAAAGGCGCGGATCGCCTCGGCGTCGCCTTCCGCCGCCTCGGCGGCGTGATGCGGGTGCATGCCGACGGTGAAGAACACCTCGTCGTGCGCGTCGGCGATCGCCTCTAGCTTCGCCGCCTCGGCGACGCGCGTGCCGATCGTCACCATCTTCTCGACGCCACGCGCGCGGGCGCGCTCGATGACGCCAGAAATGTCCCCGGCGAAATCGGGAAAGTCGAGGTGGCAATGGCTGTCGATCAGGCTCAACGGGCGGCCTCGGCGGCAGGCTCGATATAGCGCGGGAATACCGGCGCGGGTGGCGGCAGCGGCGCGCCGACTTTCAGCCGATGCGGCGCGTCGAGACGACCCGCGGCTTCGCCGGCGTCGATCGCGGCGAAATCCCGCGCGTCCGGCGCGACGCCGATGAAATCGAGAAGTCTCGTCATCGAGCCCGGCATCGCCGGCTGCAGCAGGATTGCGGCGATGCGCAGCGTCTCGATCGTCGTATAAAGTACGACGCGCATGCGCGCCGGGTCGCTTTTCGCGAGCTTCCACGGTTCCGAGTTGGCGAAATAGCGGTTCGCCTCGGCGACGACTTCGAACACCGCGTTGAGATAGGCGTGGAGTTGAAAACTGTTCATCGCCGCCCGCGCCGCGGGCAGCAGCGCGTCGGCCCGGACCAGGAGAGCGGCGTCTTGCGCCCCTGCCCCGGCCTCGCGCCAGTCCGGGACGGCGGCGAAATTCCTGGCGATCATGGTCAGCGAGCGCTGCGCGAGATTGCCGAGGTCGTTGGCGAGGTCGGCGTTCAAGCGCTGCACGATGGCTTCGTGCGAATAATTGCCGTCCTGGCCGAACGGGACCTCGCGCAGAAAGAAATAGCGCAGCGGATCGACGCCATAAGCCGCGATGAGCTCGTTGGGCCCGACGACGTTGCCGACCGACTTCGACATTTTCTCGCCGCGGTTGAACAGGAAGCCGTGGACGACGACCTGCTTGGGCGCGGGCACGCCCGCCGACATCAGGAACGCCGGCCAGTAGATGGCGTGGAAGCGGGTGATGTCCTTGCCGATCACATGCGCGTCGGCCGGCCAATATTTTGCGCGCGGGCCTTCGTCGGGGAAGCCGGTCGCGGTGAGATAATTGGTCAGCGCGTCGACCCAGACGTACATCACGTGCCTCGGGTCGTCGGGCACCGGCACGCCCCAGGCGAAATTCGTGCGGCTCACCGAGAGATCCGAAAGCCCGCGTTTCACGAAGGCGACGATCTCGTTGAGATATCTTTCGGGAGTGACGAAATCGGGGTTGGCCGCGTAGTGGGCGATGAGCTTGTCGGCGTAGGCCGAGAGGCGGAAGAAATAGCTCTCCTCCTCGACCCAGTTCACCGGGGCGCCGGAGGGCGCGAGTTTTCCGTCGGGGCCGTCGGCGAGCTCGCCTTCGTCGAAATAGGCTTCGTCGCGCACCGAGTACCAGCCTTTGTATTTCGAGAGATAGATGTCGCCGTTGGCCTGCATGCGCCGCCACAGTTCTTGCACGGAACGGGCGTGGCGCGGCTCAGTCGTGCGCACGATGTCGTCGGCGCGCGCGCGTAAGGCCTCGCCCATCGCCTCGAATTTGGCGGCGACGGCGTCGACGAATTGCTGCGGGGTCACGCCTTCCCTGGCCGCGGTCTGCTGAACTTTGAGGCCGTATTCGTCCATGCCGGTGACGAACAGCGTGTCGCGGCCGTCCAGCCGCATGAAGCGCTGGATCGCGTCGGTCGCAATGCGCTCGTAGGCGTGCCCGATGTGCGGCGCGCCATTGGCGTAAGGGATCGCCGTGGTGATGTAGAACCGCTCGCTCATGCCGCCGTCGTAAGGGGATTCCGCCGCGCTGGCAATCAGCTTCGCCGCTTGTCGGGGGAAGGCGAGGGTGACGGTTCGACCGCAACTTGATGACGGCGGATGACTTTAGAATAGGCCGGTCGCTCGTCGATCTCATCGCCGCTTTGCAGGAGCTGACGGCGCTCCCGCAAACAAGGCCGTCCCAACGGCAGGCCTCCCACAATCCGTGCAAAGACCCAGGACATCGGAGACCTCGCTCGCAAGGGCCCGAGCAAAATCGCCACGGCCAAACAGCTCGACGTCGGACGCCCTGCCGTCCGGCGTCTCCTTGCTCGTCCTTGACGCCCCGCCCAATTCCCGAGGAACGATTTCCCGGCCCTTGATGACGGCCAGAAGATCAATGGTCAAGGCAGTCGGGAACCTCTTCCAGGCGATGCAACGTCATTCTGGCGTCAAAGCATTGATCGTCGGGAAATCGCGCCGCCGCCAGAGCTTGCAAACACTTCGTGGCTTCCGGACGCGCCACTGGATAGACCACCTTCGCGGCTTGAAGGCGAACTTGACGGTTGTCGTGGTTTAGCAACCGTAACAAAGATCGGCGCGCTTCGGGTCCACGCTCCTCGAGTTCATCCCTTATTGCTACAAGCTCTTGAAAATTACGCTTAAATGTGTCTAAATCATCGGTTATGTATGTGTCGTACTGCTCCAAGCAGGCGTTTTCAAAGTGCTTGAGCAGATCGTCGATCGACAATGAGGAATAGTCTGTCTTGCTCATTTCAGCACTCCGATGTCGCGTAAACCCATCAGCCCAACGCGACGCCGTTCGTCCCAGCTTTTGCCATCGAGGTATTGTCGTGGCGTCATGCCATCAAATTTAAAATCCGGCGTTTGATACCACCTGTTCAACTCCCAATGTTTGACAGTCGGTATTCGCGCCAGATTGTCCGGAGCATCCATTAGCGCAGCTTCACTCCCGTCGGGGGTCGCCGTATTCTGTTCCACGATATGATGATCTTCGTAGCCTTCCTCGCTGGGCGATTGCGCCGCCGCCTGCAACTCTTCGAGCGACACCGGCGGATCGAAATAAGCCTTTACGTAGGGGTAGGCTTCGAGCCCAACTTCCGCAAGAAGGGCCGCGATCCTTACATAAGGATTGGGCGCGGACTCTGCCTCCCTGAGCAGGCTGCGAATGGCGAGTTTGATGGCCACGGCCAAAGCCTCCGTCATGCGGCGGCTCGAACTCGGCTTTTCCCTGAGCGGACCGCTGGGGTAATCGTCCGGCGTTTTGGGGCGGAACTGCCCGCCGCGTCCGTCCGGCTCGCCCTTCGGCCATCCCGGGTGTTTCGGATCGTCGGGGCTGGCCTTTTCTACCGGTGACGCGATCCCGAGCGCCTTTATCAATACGCGCGAATCAACTCCGGCTTGCAGCGCGTCGGCCGTCTTGGCGAGCGCCTCTGCCGCCGCCCGATCGGCCAACGCGGGCTGACCGACGAGAGCCAGCCCGATTTCAGCGAGAACCCTGTCCCCGCGCTGCAAGGCCTGAGAGACGCTGTTCAAGCGATCGATGACGTGGGTCGACGTCGGCGCGCCGCGCGCGATGGACAGAAGCGCGACTATTTCTTCCGCGCGGCCCTCGACTTTCAAGCCGAACCGACCACCTGGAAGTTCGATGAGCGGAGCGACGACAGTTCCGCAGCCCAGGACTATACCTCGGTCGCATAGGGTCAGACGCTCGCAGAATGGCGGCGGCTCGCCGAGCCCGAGCTTGGCGCGCCGGACCGCCGCCGCGAGTTGCGATCCGGGAACACCCGCCCGCACCAAGCGATGAGCGAGTTGCATTTCGTCTTTGCTTACGGTCGCGCGCAACGGCAAGGCCCTCAACGTAGCTCTGACTTCGTCGTCGTCGCGCCCGATCAGCCCGGCAATTTTGTGGATGACTTCGGCGCAACCGTCTGGGTCCAGCCCGTGCGAATCGCAAGCGTAAGCCAACAGCGCAGCCATCGGCCGCCTATCGAGGCGATCGATTTGCCAGCATCCGTTTTTCGGATATCGGCGGGCCAGCGATACGGCGGAGCCCAAAGTAATTTCGTTGTTTGCGAGCCGCAGGCAGGGCGCAGTGTCGATGGAAATGGCCGCCATGCTCAAATCCCAAAATCTGGAAAAAGAACATAACATGAACATTATGGCTGTGTCAACGAATTGTCCAGGGTCCTCGTGCAGTCCCCCGGCCACGACAGTTGCCAGCGCCGGTCGCAAACCGGCGAGCTAGAAAACCGACCCGCGCAACGAAATACCCGTGATCTTCAACTGGATGCTGAACCAACGCATAACCAGACAGTTATGCAAAGCTTTGATATAATTACGACTTTGGCTTAGCGTAGGATGAGGATGAGGCGCTTGACAAGCCCACCGAGGTCGTCCTTCGACAAGCTCCGGATGAGGGCCCTCGGCTACAGAATGGCGCCGTCCGGGAATTTGCCCTGGTTACACTTCGTCGAGCGACATTGCTTTCGAGCGGAAAACGAACATCATCGGTTCGAAGGCGCGCGAACGGGCGCCCGCCGCAGGAGGAAAATACTCGGCCAATGATCGAGGTTCATCATGATGAAGTGCGCCGGCGGCTGAAAAGCCGCTACACTCGCGAGGACGTTCGCGAGTGGCTTTCTCTGCTCGACCGGGCGGGCGCCTTGCGGTTCACGCCGCTGCCGTCGGGCCTCTATCCCGCGGCGAACCTTTCGCCGCGGCGAGCCGCGGCGAGCGGCTATGGCGCCGTTTGGGTCCGCGACAACGTCTACGTCGCCCTCGCCCACGCGACCGCCAAGCGCAACGCCGTCGCCGACAGGGTCGTTTCCAGCCTCGCCGAATTCTACGCCCATCACAGCGTCCGCTTCACTGAGATCATCGACGGCGTCGCCGACCCCAACGACGCCATGAAGCGGCCGCACATACGCTTCGACGGCTCGACTGCGACGGAAATCGCCGGGAAATGGGCGCACGCGCAGAACGACGCGCTCGGCTATTTCCTCTGGCTCTACTGCCGGCGCGCGCGCGCCCGGCGCACGGCGCCGGACTTCAACCTGCTGAGGCTGTTCGTCCGCTATTTCCAGGCGATACGCTTCTGGCAGGATGAAGACAGCGGCCACTGGGAGGAAGCGCGAAAGGTGTCGGCGTCGAGCCTGGGCGTCGTGGTGGCCGCGCTGAGGGAGGCGAGGCGACTGCTGGTCGAGGCGTTCGCCGCCCGCGGCCCCGACGCGAAGCGCCTCGCATCGACGGTCGAGGACCTCGTGGCCCGAGGCGAAGGCGCATTGCGATCGATTCTGCCCTTCGAGTCGATTGGACCCGGCGCAGACAAGGTGCGGCGTTACGACTCTGCGCTGCTGTTCCTGGTTCATCCGCTCGAGGTCGTCGACGGGGAGTTGGCGCGCGAGCTGCTGGCGGACATCGGCGAAAACCTGCAGGGCGATTACGGCATCAAGCGCTACCTCGGGGACTCCTACTGGACCGCGGACTACAAACGCCGATTCCCCCTCGATCGACTGACCGCCGATTTCAGCGTCGACCACGCCGAACGCGACGCCTTGGCGCGTCCGGGCGAAGAGGCGCAATGGTCACTGTTCGATCCGATCCTGTCCATCGCGGCGGGCCGACTCTATCTCAACGACCGCAGGCCGGAAGATCTCGAACGCCAAGTCGTCCATCTCAACCGGTCGCTGGGTCAGCTCACCGGCCCCGATTGCCGGTTCGGCGAGTTGCGTTGCCCCGAAGCCTATTATCTCGAAGACGGCGCCTATGTCGTGAACGATCACGTGCCGTTGCTGTGGACGCAGGCCAATTTGTGGATGGCGCTGCTGGCGATGGACCGCACACTCGCCGGCGCGCAGGGCGGAGAGGGAGGCGCGCGGCCTGCGGACTGACCGAACACGCGGGCCCTCGCGCGTCGGCTGCCGCTCGGCGGTAGTCCGCCGCGCGCGCCGCCATGCGCCCCAGTCGACCGCCTGCGCAACGGTTTCGACGGCCTCCACGTCGGACGGGCCGAGCCGTTCCATGAAGGCGACGAAGTTGACTCCCGGCGCGCGGGCGCTCGGGACGAGCAAACCGTCGGCGCCGAGAAAGAACGCCGCTTCGCCGATCGGCTGCGTTCGCGAATAGTCGCGACTGTCATAACGGTCGAGGTCGACGCCGAGCGTCTTCAATATCTCCAAATCGCCGAGATCGAGCGCCCGCGCCGCCGAGACTTTCAGCCTGTGGCGCCGCCATTCGTCACGCGAGGGGATTACGGGTTGCAGCGACAACAGCGCATGGATTTCGGCGAGCGCCGTCTCGCTCGCGCGCGAGGTGTAGAGCACGTCGAATGTCCCATCGCTCCACCGTCCTCGCGAACGCGCGGGCTCGGTCGGGTCGCGCCCCGCCTTCGTCACGCGTCACACGTCGGCGGCGCAGCGCACTCGGGGCAGCGCGTCGAGCCGGTCGATGAGGCCGAGATCCCGCGCGCGTCGTTGAAGATCGGCCACTCGGGCGACGCGGCGAAACAAGTGGATCAAACGCGAGAGGGCTGCATGGCGCCAAAGGGATGGCGGCAAAGGGACCGACGCCCAGCGCCGTCATGCCCGGGCTCGTCCCGGGCATCCACGTCGTTGTGCAATCAAATCGGCCTGCCGATCGTATTCGGTCGTTCATGCAAGAATTCGTCGAAGTTCTGCAAAGCAAAGCCACACGGCGCCGCGTGGATGGCCGGGACGAGCCCGGCCATGACGGAGCGGGCGCCGCCCCTTCCTCGGCTGATTGACGCCTTGGGGGAGCGAGCGTCTCTCGCAGCACTTATTTTGCTGCGTCGGCTCAGGTGTACGCTTCCGAATCGAGCGCTTCGATCACCGCGAGCACCTCCTCGGTCCGGCCGGAATTGATCAGGTCGATCGCCGCCTCGTTGCCGAGCATCGGATGCTTGGCGTGCAACCACAGCCGCGTTTCCTCGGGCGTATAGAATTCCGCCAGCCGGTCGACGACGTAGCGCAGCTCGGCGATCACGGTCTGCGTGCGCAGGTCCGGGCTCGCCTTCCCGCTCGACCAGCGCGACACCGTCGCCGGCGAGACGCCGACGATGTTGGCGAGGTCCCTGCCTTGTAGCCCGCCATCGACCTCGAGGTGGTCGAGAATTTTGGCGACGGCCGTTCCCATGGCGGCGGCTCCATGTACAGCGCGAACAACGGCGCGCGTAAATTATCGTAGGGCGCAATTTCTCCACGTCAATATATTGCAAGCGAAAGGCAATTGCCGTTCTCGGCTCAGGCTCGCGCGGACCCCGCGTCTCCCGGCCCGCTGCCCGCCCGCCTACCTCCCGCCCAGCGCCCTGCCCCGCTTGCGTATCTCCTCGAACAGCGCCACCACGTGCAGGCGCTTGTCGAGGTTGAGCGCCAGCGTGTCGCGCGTCTGAGCGCGCAGGCGCCGCCAGAGCTCGGAAATCGTCTCCAGGCGGTCGAAACTCGACGGCTTCTTCGCCTCCGCCGCGAGCCAATCGTAGATCGCCAGCATGAAGCGCTCGAATGCGTCTTCGGCGTCGCGGCCGGTGATCGCGTCGGCGATCTCGAGCTGGAGCCGCGCCGGCGGCGCCGGCAGCGCGGCGACCGCGCGTTCGATCAACGCTCCGACGGATTGGCTCGACGGATCGAGGCTCATCAGCGCCTCGCTGACCGACCCTCGCGCGTTCGCCGCCGCCCGCGCGATGCGCTCGGGCGGCAGCGCGTCCCAGGGCGCGCCGAGGCCGGCGACGACGGTCTCGATGTCGGCGGCGCCGAGCGGCTCCAGCAGCAGGCGCCGGCAGCGCGAGCGGATCGTCGGCAGCACCTGCCCCGGCCGATGCGCGACGATGAGGATGAGCGAGCGCTCCGGCGGCTCCTCGATCATCTTCAAGAGCGCGTTGCCGCTCTCCTTGTTGAGGTCGTCGGCGCTGTCGACGATGGCCACCCGCCAGCCGCCATAGCCCGCGCAGAGGTGGAACACGCCGAGCCCGGCGCGCACGTCGTCGACACGGATGCCGGTGAAAAAGCTCTTCGCTTTGTGGTTCCACTCGCGCCGGAGCAGCGTGAAGTCGGGGTGGGCGTTCACCGCCATCAGCCGCGCGGCGGGATGTTCGGGAGCGAGCGAGAGATCGTGAGCCTCGCGCACGGCCCGCGCGCTCGGGTCGGGGTAGGCCAAAATAAAGCGGGCGAAGCGCCAGGCGAGCGTCGCCTTGCCGACCCCCTGCGGGCCGCCGATCAGCCAGGAATGGGCGAGCCGGCCCTCGCGATAGGCTTCCAGCATCGCCGCTTCGGCGGCGAACTGGCCGACGAGCGCGAGCGCCCGGCGCGGATGCGGCGCGCCGTCGATGGCGTCGCTCTCCGGGGCCTCGTCGTCGTCGCCGCGCGCGCTCATCGGCCCGCCCCCTCGGGTGCGAAAAGGTCGGCGAAGCGGCGGCGCAGCGTCAGCCAGATATCCTCGCCGACCTCGCGCTCGGAGCGGCTGGCGTCGATCACCGCGCAGCGCTCCGGCTCCTCGGCGGCGATGGCGCGGAACGCCTGACGCAGCGTCTCGTGGAATGCGAGCCCCTCGCGTTCGAATCGATCGCGCGCCGCCGCGCCGCGCCGCGCCGCCGCGCGCGCGAGGCCGAGCTCGGCGGGAAGGTCGAGCATCAGCGTCAGATCGGGCTTCAGGCCGGCGAGGGTCACCTGCTCGAGCCGGGCGATGAAGCCCGGGTCGAGCCGCCCGGCCGCGCCCTGATAGGCGCGCGTCGAATCGGCGAACCGGTCCGAGACCACCCAGGCCCCGCGCGCCAGCGCCGGCGCGATCGACCGCTCGATGTGACTTATGCGCGCCGCCGAAAACAGCAGGGCTTCGCCGGCAGGGCCGAACTCTGCCGCGGCGCCCGAAAGCAGCATGCCGCGCAGCGCCTCGGCCTCGGGCGAGCCGCCGGGTTCGCGCGTCAGCACGACATCGAAGCCGACCGACGCCAGCCGCTCGGCGAGCGCGCGCGCCTGCACCGACTTGCCGGCGCCTTCGCCCCCCTCTAGGGTTATGAAGCGGCCGCGCCCGATCATCAGATTTTTGCGAAGAGGCGCCGGACCCAGTCCGTCACGACCTCGAGGATGGCGTCGAGCGCGCGTCGCCACAGCGGGCCGACCGCGACCGCGCCCTTGGTCTTCAGGGGAACCTCGAGCGCGAGCGTCTTTCCGCGCCACACCTCCAGACGCCCGACCTCGACCCCGGCGGCGACCGGCGCCATCAGCGGCCCGGTATAGACGACCTTGGCGAGCAGGCGGTCGGTCGAGCCGTGGGGAAGGAAGACCTTGGCGGGCTCCACGCATTCGAGCTCCACCCGGCCCTGCGCTCCGCCATAGACCGAAGCGGTTCCGACCGTCTCTCCGGCCTCGAACAACAGGCGCGGATCGAAGGCGTGGAAACCGAAATCGAACAGCCGGCGCGCCTCTTCGGCGCGCTCGGTCGCGGTCTTCAGACCGTTGACGACGACGATGAGCCGCTGGCCGTCCTCTACCGCCGAGCCGACCAGGCCAAAGCGGCTCTGCGCCGACTCGCCCGCCTTCAGCCCGTCCGCGCCAACGCCCATCGCCAGCAGCGGGTTGCGGTTGAGCTGATGGATCCTGTCCCAGGTGAAGTCCTTCTCGCTGAAATAGCGGTAATAATCGGGGTGATCGTGGATGAGGCGGATCGCGAGCCGAGCGAGATCGCGCGCGGTCGACTTCTGATCGGGGTCGTCCTTGCCATAGGAATTGGCGAACAAGGTGTCCTTCAGCCCGAGCTCGGCGGCGCGCTTGTTCATTATCGTGACGAGGCCGCCCTCCGAGCCCGCGATGCCTTCGGCGAGCACGATCGCGGCGTCGTTGCCGTTCTGGATCGCGAGGCCGCGTATCAGGTTCTCGATACTGACCTGACTGTGGATGTCGAGGAACATCGAGGTCGAATGGCCATGCCCGCCGCCGGTGCGCCAGGCGTATTGGGAGACCTCGTAGCGATCGTCGAGATGAATGCGGCCGGCGGCGAGTTCGTCGAACACCACCTCCGCCGTCATCAGTTGGACCATCTGCCCGAGGCCCATCGCCTGGTCGGCGTTCTTCTCGTAGAGCACCGCGCCGCTGTCGTAGTCCTCCACGATCGCGATCGGCGCGGCGGTGGCGAATCCCTGGGCGAGCGCAGGCGCCGCGACGGCGACGCTCGCCAGCAAAGCCGGCATGCAGGAGAGGAAACGGCGAACCATCGGCGACTGCATGAACCCGGGACGGCGCGGCCGGCGCGCCGCGCCGTTTCTTTAGGCGCTGCGGCGGGAGTTCCGCAACGCCCCGCAAGAGGATCGTCAGATCGCAGGCCGGCTCATTAGTCCCCGCCGCTCGGCGGGCGCGCATCGTCGCGTTCGATCAGTTTGGCGAACGGGTCGTTCGCCGGGCGCCGGGGAACAGGCGCGAAATAGAGCGCGCGATTGCTGGATGTGAGCGTGAGCGCCGGTTTGCCGGTCGCCGCGAGGGCCGCGACTTTCGCCGGCTTGGCGACGCCGAAATCGAACGGCCGCTCCGGCGGCAGCGGCGCGCGAACGAAGCGCGGGCGCGGCGGCGGGCGCGCCGGGGCCACGTCGCCCGCGTCCGCGTTCGCGACTTCGACCGGTTTCGGACGCGGCGGATGGGGAGCGAACAACCGCGTCAGCTCCGTCGTCGCGCGCGGCGTCTCGCCTTCGGCCACCATGGTCGTCGGCGCCTCGTCCGTGCCGTCGAGGCGCGCGGGCGCGCCGTCGGTGCGCAGGCTCGCGAGCAGCATGTTGTCGTCGGAGCCCGCCAGCGGCGCCCGGCCGACGTAGTCGACCTTGATCTGCGCAGTGCCGATGTCCTTGAAACCGAGCACGTCGGCGACGCGCGCCGAGACGTCCATCACCCTCCCGCCGTGGTACGGCCCGCGGTCGTTGACGCGCACGATGACGGAGTAGCCGTTGCGGAGATTGGTGACGCGGGCGTAACTCGGCAGCGGCATGGTCGGATGCGCCGCGGTGAGCCCGTCCACGTCGTAGACCTCGCCATTGGCGGTGCGCCGGCCGCGAAAGGCGTCGCCATACCAGGACGCCATGCCGACGGCGCTGTACTGCTGATTCTCGGTTGGGACGTAGGTGCGCCCGGCGATGCTGTAAGGGCGGCCGACGAGATATTGCCCGCCGCCGCGCGGAATGGGTTCGCCGTCGGCGACGACGCGCGGGCTGGCACGGCCATAGATCGACGACGGGAAGTATTCCTTGCCGTGGTAGGCGACCCTCTGCGGGGTCGTGGCGCAGCCGGCCAGGGTCAGCGCGGCGAGGCACGACAACAACCCGGCGCGCCATAGCGCGGCTGGAGTCGCCGAGGCCTCGGACCGACGAAAGAAACGCATCAACTCGAACCCACCGCCGACTGACGAACCGCTCTCGAGTCCGTAGAGCTCGGAAGACCGCGCGCCGCGCCCCGGGCCCCCTGCGATCGCATGATCGCCCGGCATCGTTGCCAATGTCCTAATGGTTCCCTCCTCGGTCGCGGAGCCGACGGCCCATCCCGCGTCCGACCCTGGGGAAAAACCTCGGCAAAACCATGGCTTTCGCGCATCGGCTTTTAGTCATAAGCGGCGCCGAACCGTGTCGACGCCGATCAATCGCTCGGTTTCGGACGTTGCCCCGCTCGCCGCCGCATGCTGGACGCCGGCGCGCGGCCCTCCGGCGAGACCGAAAACAATGAAGGCGCTGGCGACTCCGGTAGGGTTCGAACCTACGACCTGCCGCTTAGAAGGCGGCTGCTCTATCCAGCTGAGCTACGGAGCCAAAGGCGGTTCAGTGCGTCCAGGAGCCCTGACGGTTATAGCGGAAATTGTCGCTGTAGGAGACCGTCTTGCGCGTCGCGACCTTCGGCTCCTCCAGGCGATAGGCGACGCCGTTGCGCTGGGCATAGGCGCTCGCTTCTTCCTTGCTGTCGAACTTGAGCTTGATCTGCGACTTCATGTCGCTAGACGACGTCCAGCCCATCAGCGGCTCGATCTGGCGCGGCGACTCGGGCTCGAATTCCAGGACCCACTTGTCCTTGGCCTGGCCCGATTGCATCGCATTGCGGGCCGGCTGATAAATGCGTGCGGTCATGTCCGTCCCCTCGAAGCCGGTTCACTTGGTCGGGGCAGCAGGATTCGAACCTGCGACCTGAAGTACCCAAAACTTCCGCGCTACCGGGCTGCGCTATACCCCGACTTGCCGCCGCGTGGCTAACATGGGAAAATTGTCGGAACAAGGGTTTCGCGCCACATGCGGAGGCATCCATGACAGCTTCTTTTCGAATCGGGCCCTTGGTCGCTCTCGGCCTCGCCGCCCTGCCCGCAGCCGTGGCGGCCGAAGCGCAGCAGGCCGCGCCGCTCTGTCAGCTCGATCCGCGCGCCGCCCCCGACCGGATTTTCTACGTCGAGGCGACCGTGATCGGGCCGGCGCCCGACGCCGACGTGATGTCGCAGACCCGCATCGCGATCCTGAGGACGCGGGCGCCGGAGAGCCCGGCCTATGCCAAGCTGCCGCGCATCGACGCCGCTTACCAGATCGGCGGCGTCACCCACATGACCATCGCCGCCGTGCTCGACGGCCCGCTGCCGAAGCCGGGCGAGCGCGTGCGGCTGGCCTCGCGCCACCGCGATCCGACGCAACCCTGCGCCTTCGTGCCGTGGACAGTGGTCAAGCCAGGGGAGCGCGTCTGAGCGTCGAGCTCCGCCGGCGCGATTCTGAACCGTGCTTGCGGATCTCCCGCGCACGGCTCTCCAGTCGTTGGTTTCCTCATCGGGGTTGTCTCGCGATTTCGTGGGCGGCTTGTAGGGCGATCAGTCCACGATCCGCGAAGTAGGCATTTGGCCAGCGTTTATGATCGGCCTGACAGCGGCCGAAGCCGGGTCTCTTTTCCCGCTTGCGCAGCAGAGAGCGTAATCGCCTTCGGATCAAGCCGTCCAGATTGCGGAAGGTGATCGGGGCGGCGGATTTGAAGGACTCGAACCAACCCCACAGCGTGCGATCGAGATCCCGGATAATCTTCTCCAGGCGATCGCCCCGCGTGCGTCCCGTCTTGGCGCGGACCTTGTCCTCGAGCGCTTGCAGGCTCTTTTTGCGCACGTATCGTCGTCCGCTCTCGAACCGGCAGCCGAGGAAATCGAACCCCTGCCCTGGTTCACGCGCGTCGCCGAGCCGCGTCTTGTCCGGTACGGACCAGCGGTTCGCCTCCGGCTACTCCCCACCCCGCCTCACGGCGACGCAGGCGCCTTCCGCTACACGATCACGACACACCATGATGGGGATTCTCACCCCACTGACAAAGCGTCCTCGCGGACGCACTAGCTGCGGTCGCTGAGCGCGGCCTCTGTAGCCGCGGTCGCTGACCGCGGCCTCTGTAGCCGCGGTCGCTGACCGCGGCCGCCGAGGTCAACGACCTCGGCTACAAAGGCGCGCGGCGAGCGCGGCCGCCGAGGTCAACGACCTCGGCTACAAACGCGCGCGGCGAGCGCGGCTGCCGAGGTCGACGACCTCGGCTACAGGGCTCACGCCACCTCCTCGACCTTCCCCTCCCGGATCGTCACCCGGCGGTCCATCCGCGCCGCGAGGTCCATATTGTGGGTGGCGATGAGGGCGGCGACATGGCTTGCTTTCACCAGCGCGGTCAGCGTCTCGAACACGTGGTTGGCGGTCTTCGGGTCGAGATTGCCGGTCGGCTCGTCGGCGAGCAGCACCCGCGGCGCGTTGGCGAGCGCGCGAGCGATGGCGACGCGCTGCTGCTCGCCGCCCGAAAGCTCTGTGGGGCGGTGCGCCGCGCGGGCGGCGAGGCCCAGAAAGCTCAGCAACTCCTTCGCGCGCGCGGCCGCCTCGGCTCGGGGATAGCCGTAGATCAGCTGCGGCAGCACGATGTTCTCGAGCGCCGTGAATTCCGGCAGCAGGTGATGGAACTGGTAGACGAAGCCGATCTCCGAGCGGCGCAGCCGGGTGCGCTCGGCGTCGGTCATGGCGCTCGTTGGCGCGCCGTTGACATAGACTTCGCCGGCGTTGGGCGTCTCGAGCAGCCCCGCCAGATGCAGCAGCGTCGATTTTCCCGCCCCCGAGGGCGCGATGAGCGCGACCGACTGCCCGGGCCACAGCGCCAGATCGGCGCCGGTGAGCACGTCGACTTCGGTCTCGCCCTTGCCGTAGCGGCGCTCGATGCCGCTGAGCCACAGCGCCGGCCGCGGGTCACTCATAGCGCAGCGCCTCGACCGGATCGAGCCGCGCCGCCCGCCACGACGGATAGATCGTCGCCGCGACCGAGAGGATGAGCGCCAGCGCCGCCACCGCCGCGACGTCGCGCGGCTCCACTCGCGACGGCAGCGCGGACAGGAAATAGAATTCCGCGGGGAACAGATTGACGCCGAGCAGCCAGGAGAGGCCCTTGCGGATCGGCTCCACGTTGTGGGCGACGATGAGCCCCAGTGCGAGCCCGCAGAACGTGCCGGCGATGCCGATCGTCGCCCCGGTGATGAGGAAGATGCGCTGGATTGCGCCGCGCGTCGCCCCCATGGTGCGCAGCACGGCGATCGCGCTCGCCTTGTCCTGCACCAGCATGATGAGGCCGGAGATGATGTTGAGCGCGGCGACCAGCACGATCAGGGTCAGGATCGCGAACATCACGTTGGCCTCGACGTTGAGCACGTCGAAGAAGCTCTTGTTGAGCTGGCGCCAGTCGGTGTCGATCATCGGCCGCTGTTCGACCCTGGCGATGGCGTCGCGCATCTTGTCGATGTGGTCGGGATCGTCGACATAGACTTCGATCACGCTCGCCACGCCGTCCATGTTGAAGAACGCCTGCGCTTCCGTCAGCGGCATGAACACGAACGTGCCGTCGAAGGTCGCCATGCCGATCTCGAAGATCGCGCCGACCTCGTAGCTCTTCATGCGTGGGGCGACGCCGAACGGCGTATCGGCGCCGCGCGGCGTGATGAGGGTGAGCTTGTCGCCGACGCGCAGGCCCAAATGCTCGGCGAGCTTGCCGCCGATGGCGACTTTGCCGGCGTCGTCGAAATTTTCCAGCGCGCCCTGTTCGATGTGTCCGGCGATCCCGGGCAGCCGCGCGAGGTCGGCGCCGCGCGCGCCACGCACCAGCACGCCGCTGGAGCCGAACGGGGTGGACGCAAAGGCCTGACCCTCGACCAGAGGCAGCGCGAGCTTCACTCCGGGAACTTTGGCGACCCGCTCGGTCACGGCGTCGTAATCGGTGAGCGGCTGGTCGACGCCCTGCAGGAACATGTGGCCGTTGAGGCCGATCATCTTGTCCATGAGGTCGTGGCGGAAGCCGTTCATCACCGACATCACCACGATCAGCGCGGCGACGCCGAGCACGATGCCGGCGAACGAGAAGCCGGCGATGACGGAGACCGAGCCATGCGCCCGGCGCGCGCGCAAATAGCGCAGCGCCACCATCCATTCGAACGCGGCGAACGGCCTCGTGCTCAGGTCCGTCATCGCCGCGCCGCTCTTGCCATCGGCCGGAGCAGCGCCCGACATGAGGGTGAAAATGCGGCGCAGCCTGCCCCGGGCGCCGGCGCCCCAGCCGAGCAGGCTCACGGCTTGCCGCCGAGCCGGCAAATCGCCGCTTCGAGGCTCGTCAATTCGCGCGCGCCGCTGCGCCGCGCCTTGATCTCGACCTTGCCCTCGGCGAGGCTCTTCGGCCCGACGATGAGCTGATGCGGCAGACCGATGAGGTCCATGGTCGCGAATTTCGCCCCCGGACGCTCGTCGCGGTCGTCGTAGAGCGTTTCCACGCCCGCGGCTTCGAGCGCGGCGATCGCCTGCTCGCAAGCGCCGTCGGTCGCCGCGTCGCCGACCTTGAGATTGACGACGCCGACGTCGAACGGCGCGACCGCCGTGGGCCAGATCATGCCCGCGTCGTCGTGGTTGGCCTCGATCAGCGCCGCCGCGAGCCGGCTCGGGCCGATGCCGTAGGAGCCCATGTGGACGGGCGCCTCCTTGCCGTCGGGGCCGTTGACCACCGCCTTCATCGGCGCCGAATACTTGGTCCCGAAATAGAAAATGTGCCCGACCTCGATACCCCGCGCGGATATACGCGAGGATTCCGGAACGTCCGCGAATTTCGCCGCGTCGTGCTTCTCGCTGGTCGCCGCGTAGAGCGACGTCCATTTGTCGAACACGCCCTGCATCGCCTCGACGCTGTCGAAATCGATCGTCTGCGGCGGCGGCGCGAAGCTCAGATAGTCCTCGTGGCAGTAAACTTCGCTCTCGCCGGTGGCGGCGAGGATGATGAACTCGTGCGAGAGATCGCCGCCGATCGGCCCGGATTCGGCAGCCATCGGAATGGCAGTTAGGCCGAGGCGCGCAAAAGTGCGCAAGTACGCGGTGAACATCTTGTGGTAGGCGTGGCGCGCGCCGGCGTAATCGAGGTCGAAGGAATAGGCGTCCTTCATCAGGAACTCGCGCGAGCGCATGACGCCGAAGCGTGGCCGCACCTCGTCGCGGAACTTCCACTGGATGTGATAGAGGTTGAGCGGCAGGTCCTTGTAGGAGCGGACACTGGCGCGAAAAATTTCGGTGATCATTTCCTCGTTGGTCGGCCCGAACAGCATTTGGCGTTCGTGGCGGTCCTCGATACGCAGCATCTCCTTGCCGTAATCGTCGTAGCGCCCGGACTCGCGCCAGAGATCCGCCGATTGGATGGTCGGCATCAAGAGCTCGATTGCGCCGGCGCGGTTCTGCTCCTCGCGCACCACCGCCGAGATCTTCTGCAGCACGCGATAGCCCAGCGGCAGCCAGGCGTAGATGCCCGCCGCCTCCTGCCGGATCAGGCCGGCGCGCAGCATCAGGCGATGCGAGACGATCTCCGCTTCCTTCGGCGTTTCCTTGACAATGGGCAGGAAATAGCGGGAGAGGCGCATCGAGGTACTCTCGGGATCGACGGGCGGCTCGATTCGCCGCAGCGGCATTAGGCGCCCCTGCTATTGACGGCAAAGACCCGGCTTGACAAGCTTCGCCGCACGTTCTCGGGGGGCGTCGATGAAGTTTCTGGACATCGGTCCCGAACCGATTCAGCTCGCGAGCTACCGTAGGGGCGATTCCGGCGACATACCCAAACCCGGCGAATCGTGGCCGCCGACCACGGTCCAGGATTTCTACGGCGATACCCGCAGCAAGTGTTGGCCCTTCTACTATTCGCTCTTCAGCGTCGCGACGCCGCTCGCCGCGCTGTCGCTCGCCGCTTCGACGGCCGCCGAGATTTTCGGCGCGCCCGCCGGCGACGCGAAACCGCAGTTCGCCGACGCGTGCGCGGTCTCTGCCCACGCCCAAGCGTTACGGACGGCCCTCGACGGGGCGGCCCTGCATTTTGCGATCAGCCATTACGGCCTCGTCATCGCCGCGGTTCTCGCCTTCTGGTTCGCCGCGCGCGCCGCGACCAATGTGCTGATGATCCATCTGCGCGCTCCCGGCTGGCAATGGATGATTTGGCTCGCCCTCGTCTCTTACCTGATGGCGCTCGTTGGCATCGGCGCCTATGTGTGCGGCCGCGGAGTGCTCGCGCCGTTCGCGACGCCTTTCTTCCGCGGGCTGGAGACGCTGTCGGGCCTCAGCGGCGATTACGCGGGCGCCAATTGCCTCGACGCGGCGCGTGCGTTCGCCGATCGCTTCGATGCTGCAGCCGACGTCGGCGTATTCGGCGTTGCGCTTGCGGCCGTCGCGCTCGGACTCGCCGCCGCGACGCTCGCCTGGCGCTTCGAACGCAAGGAGCTCAGCGGACGCTGGGCCGACACCTACGTGCTGCGCCACAAGCTGAAGGCGCTGATGACGCTGTTCGTGTTCGCCTCGGTTCTACTGATCGCGAGCAACATCGCGCTGTCGGCCTATGTCGATCTCGGCGCGGTCACGCTCGCTGAGGTTCGAGGCGCCACCAAGGCTCCCGATCCCGCGGCGGGCGCGACCGAAAACGCGGCGGACAAGTCCGCCGCCGCCGACCCCGCGGCCGAGTACCGTAAGGCGCTGCTCCGCGTCGTCGGCGCACTCTCTTCGGCGACGATCGTCGCGATGTTTCTGCCCGCTTTCATCGGCCTCACCTCCGACATCGAACTCGCGGGCAAGTGCTACGCCGCCGCCGAAGCGCCCGCACGCGACCCGCCGCGCTACGAGTTCGTCGCCGTCGAAGCCAAACTGGCTCTCGGCGCGGTCGTCAGCGGCGGACTTGCGGCAAAGCGCGCCGGGGCCGCCAACTTCGTCGCCGGCTATGAACAGGTCGAGGCCTGGAAGAAGCGGCACGGCCTCGCGCTCGAATTCTCCGACGCGGCGACGGCGGTCGCGGCGGTCGCGGCGCCATTGCTGACGAGCGAAGTCTTTAGCGGGCTCAGGTCGGCGCTCGGCATGGGCTGAAAAATCGCTCGATCACGATTTCGTGATCACACGTCCGCGTAACCGAACCCGCGCCGCCACGAACACCCCTGTGCAAGGCCGAGCGCGTCGGCCGGCGGGCGCGGCGAGGAGCCGCCGCTCAACCCTGAAACTTTGACAATTAATGGAAACTCTCATGACCGTGAGAACCGTTATCTCTGCCGCCGCGCTCGCCGGCTCGTTCGCCGCCGCGCTCGCCCTCGCCAGCGCCGCCAAGGCCGGCCCCGCCCCGGCGCAGCCCGGCGCCGACAAGTGCTACGGCATAGCGCTCGCCGGCAAGAACGACTGCGCCGCCGGCGCCGGCACCTCCTGCGCCGGCACCTCGACCGTCGACTACGATGCGCACCACTGGAAATACGTCGCCAAGGGCACCTGCGAGGGCATCATGACTCCGAACGGCCATGGCTCGCTGACGCAGATGTGATCTAGCCGGCGGATCGCGAACAGGCCGAGGCCCCCTCGACGAGTTCGGGACGAGGGCCTCGGCCTCACTTCTTCAAATACACATCCCCGATCGCCGACCTCGCCACGCGCTCGAGCCCGGGAACCTGCAAATCGCTCGCGCAGGCGCCGTGGATGTCGACGACGACGTCGAAATGATCGCGCCAGCGGGCGAAAGCCTCGGTCCACGGGCGCCCATCGAAGCTCGCGGTCAGCCAGCTTTCGCTCATCGCCATCTGCGGCGCGATGTCGAGCTTCTCGTCGCGGGCGCGGATCGGCTGCATGCCGCGCCCCGAGAACAGCGTGTTGACTGAAGAGCGGCGGTCGATCGTCGCGAAGGTCGAGAGGTTGTAATAGAGCGGCAATTGGTAGTCGCCGCAGCCCGACGGCGTCACCGTGAGCACGCGCGAGCCGAGGGGAATGGCTTTGAAGGCCTCGCGCAAGTCTGCGACCTTGGCGTCGTAGTCGCTCCAGGCCGGCCAGAGGATCGCGAGCCTGATGAGCGCGAGCGCCGTCGCGGCCGGGGCGACGATCGCCAAATCCTCGCGCAGGTGAATCGCCGCGAGCGCGAGATAGACCCAGAACACCATGAGCCGGGCGTCGATGAGCACGGTGGCGCCGTGCGACGACGGCGCCAGCACGGCGAGCGCGCCGAAGCCGAGGACTGCGAGCCGCGCCGGCCGCGCCACGCCGAGCGCCCGCTCGACGATGAGCACCGCGACCAGCGCGACGACGCCGAGCGCAAACGGCAGATCGGCGGCGAGCCGCGAATCGAACGGCGCCGCAATCATCTGCGCCTTGTAGGAGGCGAGCTCGAACCCGCTCGGCATCGGCCGCATGAACGCCATCAGCGCCAGCCCGGCGGCGACATAGAGCGGCGAAATCAGCGCGCGCTTCAGCCCCGCTAACCACGGTTCGCTCTCCCCCGCGCTCGCCTCCATCAGCCCGAACACGGCGCAAAAGGCCGCGAAGGCGATGAGGTGGCAGAAGAACAGCGCGACGGCGGCAAGGTTGAGCACGAGCAACTCGCGCGCGCGCAACCCGGGATGGCCCGCGCGCCAAGCGAGCGCGAAGAGCGCGACGCCGACGCCGATCCCGTAGCTGGTGAGACCGACCGTCGTCACCGCGTTGTAGCTCAGGACGGGCGCGAGCAGGATCGTCGGCGACGGCGTCGTCGTCAGCGCGCGATGCAGCGCATAAGCGCCGAGCGCCGGCAGGACGAACGACAGCGCGAAAGCGAGCCGCGCCACGGTCGCAGGCGCCAGCCATGGTGACAACGCCATGTAGAGGCCGTCGATGCCGAGATTGGGGATCACCCCCCATTCCACGCTGTAGAGCGCGTTCAAGGGATCTCCGGACGGCATCGTCAGCAGCGTCAGCCGCGCCCAGTGGTTGATGAGATCGGACGTGCGCGGCACCGGAAAGACGACGACCAGCAACGTCATCGCCGCGAGGAGCGCGACGAACGCGATCGGGATCGTCCCCGCCGCCGTTCTGCTCCGAAGCGAAGCCGCCGCTCCGCCCGCCACGCTCAGGCTCATCCCCGCCCCCTGCCGTCCGCCGCACAGCCTCGCGCGCGGACGTTAAGGAAGGCTGTAAGCGGCCCAGGCCAATTGATTGAAAGAAATTGTCTTGACCTTTCCACCGTCATTGCGAGCTTCAGCGAAGCAATCCAGCCGTCGTATGATGCCTAGTGGGCCGCGAACACGAGATATCGCGCAGCGGATAGCTGGTGAGCTTCCGCGGCTTCGAAGCGGCGGAGGGGCTGGATTGCTTCGCTGACGCTCGCTTTTGACGGCCTAGGAGCGCATTGCGACCATTCGACCGATTGCCCTGTGCAAGCGATGCCGGCTTGCAGACCTCGAGCGCGAATCGTGCTAGGCGGGCGCGACCCCATGACGCCCCAAGATTTCATCCGCAAATGGAAGCCGGTCGCGCTCACCGAGCGCGCGACCGCGCAGGAGCACTTCCTCAACCTCTGCCGCTTGTTCGACCATCCGACGCCGGCCGAAGCCGACCCGACCGGCGAAACCTTCACTTTCGAGAAAGGCGTCTCCAAGACCGGCGGCGGCGACGGCTTCGCCGACGTCTGGAAAAAGGGCTTCTTCGCCTGGGAATACAAGAAGAAGAAGCGTGACCTCGACAAGGCGCTGGAACAGTTGACGCGCTACGCCGCGGGGCTCGAGAACCCGCCGCTGCACGTCGCCTGCGACACCCATATCTTCCGTATCGAGACCCGCTGGACCAACGAAGTTCCAAAAGTCTACCAGTTCGAGCTCGAGGACCTCGCCGAACCGCACAACTTCGAAACCCTGCGCTGCGTCTTCCACGATCCCGAGAAACTGCGCTCGGGCCGCACCCGCGAAGTGCTGACCAAGGAAGCGGCGGACAAGTTCCAGACCATTTCCGACTCGTTGCAGCACCGCAACCCCGACCGCGAGGCGGTCGCCCATTTCGTCAACCAACTCGTGTTCTGCTTCTTCGCCAACAGCGTCGGCCTGCTGCCGGACGGGCTGTGGAAGAAGCTTTTGCGGGCCGCGGAAAGCCGGCCCTACGAGTCGAAAAAGTTCCTGAAACAATTGTTCGACGACATGGCGAACGGCGGCTTTCTCGGTTTCGAGGCGATTCTCGAATTCGACGGCGGTCTGTTCGATGGCCGCGAGCCGCTGGATTTGAAGGCCACCGAGATCGGCCTGCTGTTCACCATCGCCAATCTCGACTGGAGCCTCATCGACCCCACCATCTTCGGCACGCTGTTCGAGCGCTTCCTCGATCCCGACAAGCGGGCTGAGATCGGCGCCCATTACACCGGCGTCGACAAGATCACGAAGATCGTCGAGCCCGTCGTCGCCCGGCCGCTCAGGCGGGAGTGGCTTGCGGCAAAAGCCGAAATCGACGCGCTGATGGCGCCGGTGATCGGGACGCGCAAGGGCGCCGCAGCGGAAAAGAAATTTCGCGGCGCTCAGGCCAAGGCGGAAGCGCGCCGCGACGCCTTCATCGACCGGCTCGCGGCGCTAAGAATCCTCGATCCTGCGTGCGGCTCGGGCAATTTCCTCTATCTCGCGCTGCAGACGGTGAAGGACATCGAATATCAGGCGATCCTCGACAGCGAGGTTTTGGGCCTCGGCCGCGTGATGCCGCGCGTCGGCCCGGAAATCCTGCACGGCATCGAGATCAACCCGTTCGCCGCCGAGCTCGCCCGCACCACCATCTGGATCGGCGACATCCAGTGGCGGGTGCGCAACGCCATCAGCCAGCATCCCCGCCCGATCCTGAGAAAACTCGACACGATCGAATGCCGCGACGCGCTGCTGACGGCGGACGGCAAGGAGGCGGATTGGCCGGAGGCGGATTACATCATCGGCAATCCGCCGTTCCTCGGCGGCAAGCTCGTGCGCCGCGGGCTCGGCGACGATTACGTCGAAACGCTGTTTCGCGCTTACGAAGGCAAGGTTCCCGCGGAGGCCGATCTCGTCTGCTACTGGTTTTACAAGGCGTGGCGCGCAGTCGGAGAGAACGAGGCTAAGCGCTGCGGTTTGGTCGCGACGAATTCCATACGCGGCGGCGCGAACCGAAAAGTGCTCGAACCGATCGCCGAGGCAGAAGGCATATTCGAAGCCTGGAGCGACGAGCCGTGGCTGATCGAGGGGGCCGCTGTTCGCGTGAGTCTGGTGTGCTTCGAGGCGGCAACAGCGGAGAAAGCGAGGCTCGACGGTCAGACCGTCTCGCAAATTCACGCCGACCTCACAGCGAGCCTGAAGCTCATTCTCGCCGAGAGCCTCCGGCAAAACGCCGATGTCTGCTTTGAAGGGCTAAAGAAGTACGGGGCCTTCGACGTCGCCGGGGCCACCGCACGCGATTGGCTGACGCAGCCGCTCAATGTCGACAAGCGGCCGAACTCCGACGTCATTCGTCCATGGTTGAACGCCATGGACCTCGTCAGAACGCCTTCGGACACTTGGGTTATCGATTTCAACGGCTGCACACAGGAAGAAGCCGCGCTTTACGAGGCCCCCTTCCAGTGGGCATTCGAGCACGTATACCCGGCGCGGCAGCGCGACCGCGCCAAGCGAACCCGCGAGCGCTGGTGGGCCTTCGAGCGCGACCGCCCGCACCTGCGCAAGAAACTACACGAGTTGCAACGCTTCATCGCCACGCCAGTCGTCGCGAAGCATCGCGTATTCGTATGGATCGATCGTGAGTGCTTCGTGGCCAATTTGGCCGACGTCATCGCCCGCGACGACGACACCACCTTCGGCATCCTTCACTCCCGCTTCCACGAGGCGTGGTCGCTGCGGCTCGGCACCTGGCTCGGCGTCGGCAACGATCCGCGCTACACCCCTACCACGACCTTCGAAACCTTCCCCTTCCCCGAAGGCCTGACGCCCAACATTCCGGCCGCCGATTACGCCGCCGACCCGCGGGCGAAAAGAATCGCGGCGGCGGCGAAAAGGCTCGACGACTTGCGCCGGGCGTGGCTCGAGCCGCCCGATCTCGTCGACATCATGCCCGAAGTGACGCCGACGGCGGCGCCGGGCGAGGCGCCGCGCCGCTATCCCGACCGCATCCTGCCCAAGACCGTCGAGGCCGCGGCGAAGCTCAGAGAGCGCACGCTGACCAACCTCTACAACGAGCGCCCGCGCTGGCTCGCCGACGCCCACGACGCCCTCGACCGCGCCGTCGCCGCCGCCTACGGCTGGCCGGAAGACATTTCCACCGACGAGGCGCTACGGCGGCTGTTGGAGCTGAACCTGGCGCGGGCCGGCAGGGCGTAGCCGAGGGCCGACCCATGGGCGCTAGGAAGAACTGCCTGCGCCGCTGGGGACTCCCTCCCCCCTTCGTGGGGGAGGGTCAGGGTGGGGGGCGCCACATCCTGAAACTGTGGTGATTTTCACCCCCACCCCAGCCCTCCCCCATCCAGGGGGAGGGAATCGGCGGCAGCGCCGTCGCCTAAATCTCCGTAAAATCCTCCAGCCGGAATTCGCCCGGCGCGCGCTCGCCGCGGGCGGCGAGATCGGTCTCGCGATGGCGCAGTTGCACGCGGCGGATTTTTCCCGAGATCGTCTTCGGCAGCTCGCTGAACTCGATGCGGCGCACGCGCTTGTAGGGCGCGAGCCGGCCGTCGAGAAAGCGGAAGATCGACAGCGCCGTCTCGCGGGTCGGCGCGTGGCCGGCGGCGAGCGTGAGATAGGCCTTGGCCGCCGCGTGCCGGGCCGGATCCGGCGCCGGCACCACCGCGGCCTCCGCCACCGCGGGATGCTCGATGAGCGCGCTCTCGAGCTCGAATGGGCTCAAGCGATAGTCGTTCGATTTGAACACGTCGTCGGTGCGGCCGACATAGGTGATGTAGCCTTGGGCGTCGCGGGTCGCGACGTCGCCGGTGCGGTAATAGTCGCCCTCGAGCGGGATGAGCTCGCCGTTGTCGCTCTGGTAGCCGAGCATCAGCCCCGCGGGGTGGGAATTCATCGGGATCGCGATCTCGCCTTGGTCGGCCTCGAGACCCTCGGGGTCGACGAGCACGACGCGATAGCCGGGCAGCGGCCGGCCCATGGCGCCCGGGATCACCGGCTGGCCGACGGAATTGCCGATCATCATCGTGGTCTCGGTCTGGCCATAGGCGTCGCGTAGCGTGAGCCCCCAGGCGCGCGAGACGCGATCGATCACTTCCGGGTTGAGCGGCTCGCCCGCCGAAGAGGCCTCGCGCAGCTTCACCGGCCAGGATTCGAGATCGAGCTGAATGAGCTGGCGCCACACCGTTGGCGGCGCGCAGAACGAAGTCACGGCGTGGGTCACGAGATCGTCGAGCACGGCCTTCGGCTCGAAGCGGCGCTGCAGCGCAACCGCCGAGGCGCCTGCGTTCCAGGGCGCGAACACGTTCGACCAGGCGTGCTTCGCCCAGCCCGGCGACGAGAGGTTGAAATGCCGGTCGCCCGGCAATAGCCCGAGGCCGAACATCGTCGACAGATGGCCGATCGGATAGCTCGCATGGCTGTGCAGCACCAGTTTTGGCCGCGCGGTGGTGCCGGAGGTGAAATAGAGCAGCATGGGATCGCCCGCGGGCGTCGGCGCGTACGGCGCGAATTCAGCCGCGCCCATGCGCAGGTCGTCCCAAGCGAGCCAGCCGCGCGGCGGGGTTCCGAGCGCGATCTTGGTCGCCGCTTCGGCGTGGCCCTCGAATTTCGGCGCGTCCGCGGCGTCGGCGATGACGAACTTGGCTCGCCCGCGCCGGATGCGGTCGGCGATGTCGGCGCCGGTCAGCTGTGTCGTCGCCGGGATCACCACGACGCCGAGCTTGATCGCGGCGAGCATGGCGATCCAGAGTTCGACGACATTGCCGAGCATCAGCAGCAGGCGGTCGCCGCGCTTGGCCCCGATGGCGCCGAGCCCGTTGGCGACGCGGCTCGAAGCCTGCGAGAGCTCCGCGAAACTGTAGGTCTCAGGCGTCGCGCCGAGGATCAGCAGCGCCGGCTGATCGGCGCTCTCGCCTTTCGCCAGCCGGTCGTCGAACCAGTCTACCGCCCAGTTGAAAAATTTGGGCCGCGGCCAGTGGAAGCCGGAGCGCGCAAAATCGTAATTGTCGCGCAATGCGATGAGGAAATCGCGCGCCGATTCGAACTCTTCGCACGCCATCAGCGGCCTCCCGAAATTGTCGTCGAATTCCTATACGCCCGATGCCGTTCGCGAGCGAAACGCTATCGCGCTCGCGCGATCCGTGGCTCGGGATCGCGAATCGGTCACCCGGAAACCGTGTCAGGCGCCGGCCTCGACGCGCTCGATCTCCACCTTGTCGGGATGGAACGCGAGCCGGTCCTTGATCGCCTCGAGGCCCTCCAGCGGCGTCTCGTAGGTCCAGACCGCATTGGCGGCGAGGGCGGCGCCGTCGACCAGCGAGAAGTAGTTGGCTTTGCCCTTGAAACGGCACGTGCTCTCGTGGATGCTGCGCAGGATCACCGTCATGTCCGCGTCCGCGCGGGGAAAATAGAGCACCGGCGGATAGTCGGCTTCTCTGAGCTCCAGCGCGTCGCGGGTGTCGACGATGACGCGGCCGCGCCAGCGCACTACCACGCGCCCCGGCGCCGGGCCGATGGTAATCGGATGGTCCAAGGCTCCCTCCACGTCATAGCGAACGGGCGGGAAGCGTGCCACGCCGAAGGCCGCGCTGTCCAGAGATCAAGCCGCGCAAGCCTCGACCGCGATGTCGCGCGCGCGGCCGGCGCGGCCCCACGCGAGCGCTCGAGAACGCGCCAGAAGACGGCGAGCGTCGCGGCGGCGCAAAAGCAGCCGAGCGACAGCGTGCGGCCGTGCGACTCCACGAGTCCGCCGAACGCCGCCAACAGGAAGGCGGAGAGCTGGACGCCGAGCGCCGAGGCGTAGAGCGTCGCGCGTTCGGCGCGCGATCCGTAGCGCAGCAGATCGGGCAGCAGCATGGCGACGCCGACGCCGAGCACCGGCAGATCGTAATCATAGGCGTAGGGGCTGAGCATCAGCGAGGCGATGGCGGCGACGCCGATCGCCTGCCGCTCGGAAAAGCGCTGTGTCGCGATCGCCATCGCGGCGATTGCGGCGCCGGCGTAGACGAGCTGCGCCGCCGTGGCGACGGCCGCCGGCAGGCCCAGCGAGCGAACGAAGGCGTAGGCCGAAACCATGCGGGCGAGCGGGTAGTCGCCCTGAACCAGGAAGGCGCTGGCCTCACGCACCGCATGCAGGAACGCGGGCCAGACGCCGAGGCCGAAGGCCGCAGTGGCGAGCGCCGAAGTGCCGGCGACGACGGCGAGCGCCTGCGCCGCCGCGCCCCAGCGCCGCGACATCAGCGCATAGAGCGCGAAAGCGATGGCGAGATGCGGCTTGATCGCCATCAGGCCGAGCGGCGCGCCGGCAGAATGTCGCCGGTTCGCGAAACCTTGCGCCGCCGCGCCGATCAGCGCGCCGGTGAGGAAGCCGTTCTGCCCACAGATCAGCACGACGACGAAGGCTGGCGCGAGCAGGATCACGACCGACAGATAGGCCTCGGGCGCGAGGCGGCGCAGCGTGAGGAGATAGAGCGCGAACGTCCCGGGCGTGAACAGCGCGTAGCCGAGGCCGATCGGCAGATGCGCGAGCGGCGCGACGATGAGATCGAACTGGGGCGGATAGGTCCAGGGCATGAAACTGGTGAGGCCGAAAAGCGCCCTCTGCCGTTCGGCGAGGTCGGCGAAAGCGTAGGCGCGGTCGAGATCGGAGCGCGCGATCATGGCGCCGACCAGATGGAAATCGTGGTAGTCGATGAGCTTCATCGGCCCGATGACGCCGAGCCAGCCGGAAAGGCGGGCGGCCGTCGCCGCCGCCACGGCGGCGAACACCAGCATCAACGCGATCAGGTAGGTTCGTCGGCGGGCGCGCGCCTCGTGGGAGGTCTCGATGACGTCGACGAAGCGCATTCAGGCGGCCCAATGCTCGAGCGGGTGGAGGCGATGAGCGGCAGTTTGCTGGAATGCGAGTTAACAACACCCCAAGGGAAGCCGAGAAACGCCGAGCCCAGCCGCTAATCGAGTGCGGTGGCTGACGTTAGGTTACGCGGTCGCAAACGTTTTCAGCCGCGCTTGTCTTTGGGTGCGTAAGGGTTGGGGCCGCCGCCGCGCAGCGAAATGCGGATCGGCGCCCCGATGAGACCGAACGTATCGCGCAAGCCGTTGACGAGATAGCGTTTGTAACTCTCGGGAATGGCGTCGACGTGATTGCCGAACAGCACGAAAAAGGGCGGCCGCGCCTTGGGCTGCGTGATGTAGCGGATTTTGACCCGCCGCCCGGCGACGGCCGGGGGCGGTGTCGCATCGACCACCGGCGCCAGCCAGCGGTTGAGCCGCCCCGTCGAGATGCGCTTGTTCCAGATCTCGTGGGTCTGGAACACGGCTTCCATCAATTTATCGAGGTGCGCGCCGGTGAGGCCGGAGACCGGGATCACGCGTACGCCGCTCAGCTGCGGCAGCAGCCGGTCGGCCTCGGCGCGAAGCTGTTGCGCCGTGAGACTCTTGTCGCCGATGAGGTCCCATTTGTCGAGGGCGATCACCACCGCGCGCCCCTCGCGCTCGGCGAGATCGGCCAGCGTCAGATCCTGCTTCTCGAACGGGATCGTCGCATCGATGAGCAGGATCACCACCTCCGCGAATTTTACGGCGCGCAGCGCGTCGGCGACCGCGAGCTTCTCGAGCTTCTCCGTCACCCGCGCCTTCCGCCGCAAGCCCGCGGTATCGAACAGTTTCAGCTTTCGCCCTTTCCATTCGCACTCGATGCCGATCGAATCGCGGGTGAGGCCGGGCTCCGGCCCGGTGATGAGCCGGTTCTGACCGAGAATCTGGTTGATGAGCGTCGATTTGCCGGCGTTCGGACGGCCGAGCACCGCGATGCGCAGCGGCTTCGAGGGATCGGCCTCGGAGCCGTCCTCTTCGTCGCCGAGCGCGAGCGGCGGCGCGTCCTCCTCGTCGGCGTCGAGCCGCGACGCGGCCGGCAGCACCTCGCGCAAGACCTGATAGAGCTCGGACGTGCCGTCGCCATGCTCGGCGGAAAACGCGATCGGCTCCCCCAGGCCCAGCCCGAAGGCCTCGCGCACGCCGTCGCTCGCGGCCCGGGATTCGGCTTTGTTGGCGATGAGCACGATCGGCCGGCCGGCGCGGCGCACGGCATGCGCGAAATGCCGGTCCGCCGGGGTGATTCCAGCGCGGGCGTCGACGACGAACAGGATCGCGTCGCAATCGGCGAGCGCGGCTTCGGTCTGCGCGCGCATGCGGCCGGCGAGCGTCGCGGGGTCGCCCTCCTCGAGACCGGCAGTGTCGACGACGGTGAAGGCGAGATCGCCGAGCTCAGCCTCGCCCTCGCGCCGGTCCCGCGTCACGCCCGGCGTATCGTCGACGAGCGCGACCTTCCGACCCACCAGCCGGTTGAACAGCGTCGACTTGCCGACATTGGGACGCCCGATGATGGCGACCTTGCCGCTCACGAAAACTCCTGCGCTATTTCGCCGGCGCCTCGGAGGCGACGATGCCGAGCAGCGTATCCGCCGTACGCTTCTCGGGGTCCGGCGCCGTCGGATCGGCGACCACTTCGTCGAGCCATTTGCCGGCGCTCGTCCAGTCGTGTTCGTCGAGCGCGATGGCGCCCAGCGTCAGCCGCGCGGTGACGTGAAAGACGGCGTTCGGCCCCGAGAGCGTCTCCAGCGCGCCCTTGGCGGCGTCGACGTCGCCGGCGTCGAGCCGCGCCAGAGCGGCGCGCAGCCGCGCCGCCTCGCGATAGAGCGGATCGATCGACGAGTCGTTGGCGAGCGCGTCGAACGCCGCGGCGCCCGCCTTGGCGTCGCCCTTCCCGATCTCGCCGGCCGAAGCGAAACGCGCGAGCATGCGATAGCCGGCCGGCGCCTCGGCGGCGACTTTCGCCATCGCCGTCTCGGCATCCGCCGGCTTGCCGTCTTGCGCGATCTTCAGCGCGTCCTGGAACGCGGCGCCGGCGGCCTCGCGCACCTCAGTTTCATGATAGTCGTAGAGGCGATAGCCCGCGGTCGCGAGCACGATGAGCGCCGCGCCGGCGTAGACCAAGCTCTGATATTTTTTCCAGAGTTCCGCGGCCTTGTCGCGGCGGACCTCCTCGTCCACTTCCCCAAAGATATCGCTCATTCCACCGCCCGAAACGCCCTCGCCCGGAGGCCGTTATCACGCTAGCGCGGCGAAAGCGAGAGCGGTGTCGCGGCGGTGGGGGCCCAGGTCGAATTACCGGGTTCGACCCGAAGCGGACGGTCGCCCGTGTCAGAAATCAACACTTTCGGGACGAAATTATAACCCCATGAGATCAGGGCTTTAGAGGTTGCAGAAGATAGTTGCATAAGTGGCGGGGTTTTTGCTATGATTACACATGGCGATTTACGGATATGCGCGGGTCAGCACGGACGGGCAGACGCTCGACGCTCAAGTTGCGACGTTGACGGCAGCGGGAGCCGCCCCCGTGTTTCGCGAGACGGCGAGCGGAGCCAAGACCGACCGGCGCGAGTTGGCCAAGGCGATCCGCGCCCTCGAGGCGGGCGACACCTTGCTTGTGACGCGCCTCGACCGGCTGGCGCGATCCACGCGCGACCTGTTGAACATTCTCGATACGGTAGCGAACGCCGGAGCCGGATTCCGCTCGCTCGGCGACGCATGGGCGGACACCACGACGCCGACCGGGCGCTCGATGCTGACGGTTCTCGGCGGGCTTGCCGAGTTCGAGCGCGAGCTGATGCGCGCGCGCACCGGCGAAGGCCGCGCGCGCGCCAAGGCGCGCGGCGTCCATATGGGACGCCGGCCGAAATTGACGCCCGCGCAGCGCCGCGAAGGCTTGCAGGCGCTCGCGTCGGGCGCGGTGACGCAGGCCGACCTCGTGCGCCGGTTCAACGTCAGCAAGAGCACGATTTCACGTCTGGCGGAGAAGGCCGCGCCTCTCCCCTTGACCGCTCGACCGGCGCTCGACGCCGAGACGGAACGCGCGGCGCGTGTCTTCATGCAGCGTATCGAAGGCAAGTACCCTGCGATTGAGGGGCTTGTGTATGGCAGCCGCGCCCGTGGCGACCACAAGCCGGACAGTGACACCGACCTTGCCGTGATCCTCGAGGGCGAGCGCGGCGACCGCTATGAAGTCTCCGGCGACATGGCGGGCATCGCGTTCGACGTGATGATGGAAACAGGCGTTTTGGTTTCGCCTCTGCCCCTATGGGAAGAGGAGTTTCGGCAGCCCGAACGATTCAGCAATCCTGCCTTGATTGCGAACATCAAGCGCGAGGGATTGCGGGTATGACGACTCACGCCGCCCTCGTCGCCGGTTACATGGGGAAGGCCGGGCGGGCGTTGAGTGAGGCGCTTTTGCTTTTGCAGGCCGGAAAGACCGAAGGAGCTTGCAACCGCGCCTATTACGCTATGCACGATGCGGCGCATGCCGCGTTGCTCGCGACCGGCCTCGAGACGCCGGACGCGATCCTCGAGACACATCACACACTGATTGCCGAGTTTGGCAAAAGGTTCGTGCTCGGCGGCCAGATCGACGCAGCGCATGGCCGCGCTTTCAACAAGGTGCAGGAAATACGGCTTGTTTCCGATTACAGCGCCGAGCCGCCGTCTCTCGACAAGGCGCAAGAGGCGGTCGAAAAGGCTGGCGCGTTTGTCGCCGCGATCCGCAGCTTGATTGCCGGACTGAAGCCGTGAACGCCGAGGCGATCGAGCGGCGCGACAAGAACGGCGAAACGTTGCGCTCGATTGCGCGGAGTTACAATGTCAGCCCGCAGACGATTTTGAGACTCAACCCTTAATGACAATACCCTGCTAGACATCCGTCGAGGCTTCCAATGACTCGTGCAGCGTCGGGGCAATGTCCCATTTGCGATAACGCCGCCAAAATCGTGCAAATCGTTGACGAGAAACACCCCGACTGCAACAAAGTAACATGCCCTCGCCACGGGTATACGGGGTATACGGTGACACTTACTTCATTCCCCAATTGTGTCACTCCGGCGCCACCATAACGCAGAAAGAACATGAATAGGGGAATTAAGCAAGTGTCACCGTATACCAACACCGTATACCAAGTGTCACCGTATACCCATAACGCTCCCCTTGCGTTGTTGCAGTGAAGTAAAGTCTTTTGCAAGCGCAATGCTCTCACGCGTCTCTATAGAGAAAGCTGTATTCCTCGCCCGTGTCCGAGACCGAAAAAAGACCGTATCCCATGGCTTTCAATTTGGCAATAGCGTTACGGCTTTTTTGTACTCCAACGCCTTGAAACCGATGGTGAAATTCTACAAGCAATTGCTTGGGACGAATCCCAGACGTGTCAATATCATCGACTACACGGTATTCTGCTCCTTCGATATCCATCTTCAGTAAGTCAATTTCTGTATGTTTAAGTTCTTTCATAATAGTTGTAAGTCGTTTTACTGGCGCTGAGATTCTTTTGGATTCAGTCTTCGGGCGAGTCAGGATTGTGTATGATACATGCGCGGGATCTTCGGGCGGGTTAAAATATATATTTCCGTCGAAATCAGCTATACCGTATTCAAATAATATGAATTGAGAGGGAAGAACTTGGCTACTGACCCAAGCAATCGACCTTGGTGTTGGGTCAAATGCGTATACATCCATGCCAAAGCGTTCAATGAGCGCAATATCGAACGACGCATCCTCCCCAATGCCAAAGGAATAGACGACGGAGTTTTTACTGAGGGATGTGACGACGACATCCCAGCCGCCATAGCGAGAGCCAAAGTGCTCATTCACGCAATTATAATCTGGATCGACAAAAAAATCACGCCCTATCAAGGACCGAAGCATACGCCTTGCCTTCCGAAGTACGTGCTTCATTTCGAAATATTCTCTAGGTTAACGCCGGTCACGGTAGCTTATGCGAACCGTGCATAAATTCAAGTACAACCATGGTTTATGCGAAAGTCATGACTTCCCAAAACGACTTAAGAGTTTTTGCGTCGCGAAGCCGATGCAAAAACTCCGTTGGACTGAACGCGGTTGGAGCCGAGGGTTCAGCTTCGGCCTATGGAATTTTCAGTCGGGATTGGCGCCTTGGGAGCGGCGTCGGGGAGCAAGTCGAGGGCTCCGGACGTCTTCGTCGTCGCCATTGCGGCCTTGGAGAGGGTGGGCGCGCGGCCGAGAGGTTTCGTTTCGCGCTCGCGAACCGGGAGATTGAATGGTCGGGACAAAATGTGTTCGTGGCGTGCCCGAGGCATGCAAGGACGAGCTGATGTTTGTCTCGGGACATGGGGTTCGGGGGTCATGGTCCTTGGGCCCGCTTCGGGGAAAGCTGGCGGACGAACAGGAGAAGGCCTTTGCGGCAGCAGGGACAGACCCGAGGTCCGTCCGGCTTTTCCGGATCGGCGGGGTCGGCGCTCATTTGGGCTCGAAGCGGCGTCGCCTGACGGTCGAACAGAAGCAGCAGACGGGCGCGGGCGGCATCCTCGCGCTTGGCGGGATGCCACAAGCCGAAGTAGCGGACCTTGTGCAGGCCCTTGGGCAGTACGTGCTGGAGGAAGCGGCGCATGAACTCCTGGCCGTGGATGCGGCTGGTCCGCCAGCGGTTGGATTTGCGATGTTTGTGGCGGATGGTGACGGCCTCGTCATCGAGGCCGACGATACGGGTATTGGTGATGGCGACACGGAAGACGTAGCGGGCGAGGTAATCGAGCACCGCCTGCTCGCCTTCGCCCCAGGGCGCGCAATGGACGACCCAGGGCTTGGACCAGGCGGCGTCGGGCACGACCAGATCGGGACGCTTCTTTTGCAACGCGGCCCTGACCCCCGGATCAAGTCCGGGGGTTGGCCAAGGCCTTGACGGGAACCAGGAAGGCTTTCCGCGCCGACCTCCAATTGGCGCCGTCGTCGGAAACGCCGCCGCCGGTGATCAGGCAGTGGACGTGAGGGTGGTAGATGAGTTGCTGGGTCCAGGTGTGCAAGACGGCGAGCACGCCGACCGTCGCTCCGACATGGCGTGGATCGCGGGCGAGTTCGATGATGGCCTCGGCGGCGGCCTTCATCAGCAGGGCATAGCCGTCACGCTGGTTGACGCGCAGCGTGTCGCGCAGTTCCTCGGGCACGGTCACGGTGACGTGAAAATAGCGCGTCGGCAGCATCTCGGCCTTGCGGGCCGCGAGCCAGCGCTCGGTCTGGTCGGTATGGCATTTGGGACAACTCCTATTCTTGCAGGAGCGATAGGAGAAGACCTCGGCGGCGCATTGGTCGCAACGCCAGAGGCCGCCTCCGAGCGCCTCGGTGCGGCAGGCCAGGATGTCGGCGATGGCGCGCCGATGCGAGGGCGGCATCGACGCGCCATGAGCCGACAGGTAGTCGCCGGCGAAGCGGCGAAAGACGTCCGCGACCTCGATCACGACGGATCGGCCGCGTCAGAGGCCGGTCATCAATCCGTCGAGGATGCCTCTGAGCGAGACGCGGGTCGGTTCGGTGAGATGGGTGTAGATGGCGGTGGTGGCGATGTGGACGTGGCCGAGCAGGATTTGCACGACCCGGGTGTCGACGCCGTTTTCGAGCAGACGCGTCGCGTAGCTGTGGCGCAGGGCGTGCGGCGTGACCCGCCGCGTGATCCCTGCCGCGCGAGCGGCGTCCTGGAAGGTGCGGCGCAGCACTTGCTGGTTGGCCGGGTTGGCGCCGGAATGATTGGGGAACAGCCAGCGCGGATGGCGATGGGTCTTCCACAACAAGCGAAGATCGGTGAGGACCGGCTGCGGCAACGGCACGAGCCGCTCCCGGTCGCCCTTGCCGATGATGCGCAGCTGCAGGTTGGCGCTATCAATAGCGCTGATGTCCAAAGTCGCGGCTTCGCTTATGCGCAAGCCGCAGGAATACATGAGCGCGAGACAGGCCTTGTGAACCGGGCTCCTCACGCAGCTGAGCAGCGCGCGGACCTGAGCGTCGCAGAGAACCTCGGGAAGACGCCATTGCTTGGGCGGGCGAATTCTTTTTTTTCAAATAACGCCCACTCACGGTCGAGCGTGTGGCGGTAGAGAAATTGCACCCCGCCGTGATAGGCCTTGAACGTGCCGAGCGCCAGGCCACGCTCGCGCAGGCCCAGCAGGTAGCAACGCACGTCTCCCTCGCTCAGTTGATCCGGCGAAAGGCGATAGTGGCCTGCCAGTCGCCGCACCGCGTCGACGTAGACGGTTTGGGTTCCAGCCGCCAGTCCAGCCGACTTCATGTCTTCGATCATCCGCAATCGCAACGGCGTCATGGAGGTCTCACTTGGTTCGAGCAAGCCGGCGCCACCGCGCCGACCCCACGGAAGATACCCTCAACTCCAACGCCGCGCCGCTTTCCACGCCCTACGGCGAAGCCGTTCAGTCCAACGACCGGCTAATGCTTTGAAATCGCGGAAACCGTGGACAGAAATGACCGCCGGCCTCGACCCGGCGGCGCCATGTCGAATCCGCGATCGGAACGGCCGCCATCCGCCCGAACCCGAAATTCACTCCGAGACATCAGCTTTGGGCCTCGCGCTCGGCGCGCCACGCCCCCGGCGCGGCGAGCGTGGCGAACAGGCAGGCGAGCGCGGGCGCGGCGGCGAGCGCCGCGGCGGCGCGGAAGTGGAGCAG
>JBKQKS010000377.1:0-17004 GCA_052147395.1 Roseiarcus sp. | reverse complement strand
CACGGCCATGACGGAAAGGGCGCCGCCACTTCCCTGGCTGATTGACACTCCGGGCTGAGCGACCCTCTCTCGCAGCACTTATTGTTCGGCGTCGCCTAAGCCAGAATGCCGAAACGTGCACCTGCTAATCACAAAGATTTTTCGATTTTTTCTCGGGCGGACGCGCGTTTCCGGTTACAATAGACCGCATCTGTCGCACTCGATGGCGCCTGAGGCGTAGGCGTGCCCGAATGCAAGAACAAAACATGAACATATGTGGTGACCCCGGAGTTCGCATGGCCTTTCTCGCCCATCCAACCCATTACGCGCGCGCCGAGTTCCGCGCGATGATCGCTGGCGTCCGTGTGGGCGCGTGGCACCCAGCCTTCCCGACGCTGCACAACACCGGCGTCCCCTCGCTCTCGCAGTGGCTCGCTATGGGGGCGACACCACAGGAGCGCTGGGGGGCGAGCCTGGACGCCTATTACAAGAGCAAGGGTTGGCATTCGGGGCCGCATTTCGTCTGTTGCCCCGATTACATCTGGGATCTCTGCGACCTCACCGCCGACGGCATCAGCGTGAGTTGCTGGAATCACGCGACGGTCGGCGTCGAGATGGTCGGCAACTACGAGGTCGGCGGCGACGATTTTTCGACCGGCGACGGCGCCAAGGTGCGCGACAACGCGGCCTTCGCGCTGGCGGTTATCTGCGAGAAGTTCGGTTGGGACCCAGGCCACTATGTCGAGGGTCGGTCGGGGCTGCACTTCCATCGCGAATGCACGCGCGACGGCCATCCCTGCCCCGGCTCGAAAGTGTCGAAGCCCGACATGATCCAGCGCATCGATGACGTGATGAAGGGCTTTGGCCCGCTGCCGCCGCGCCCACAACCGGTCGCGCGCCCCAGCGCCCCGGTCCCGGTTGCTCACGTGGCGCCGATCGCGCTCGCGAGCGTCATCGCGCTCGCGAGCGTCGAAGATATCCAGGGCGCCCTGAACCGCCTCGGCGCCCGGCCGCCGCTGCCCGTCGACGGCGACTACGGCCCGGCGACCAAGGCCGCGGTGAACGCGTTCCAGGCCTCTCACGGCTGCGCCGTCGACGGCTGGGTCGGCCCGCAGACCATCGCCGCCATCAAGGGAGCGCTGCTGTCATGACCCCGATCACCTTGCCACAGGCCGACGAGCGCGCCGATTTCCCGGTCGGCTCTATTCGATGGGCGCAGACCCAACTCAACGCGCTGCACACGACGATGCTGCCGTTCGATGTCGACGGCCGCGACAGCGCCCCGTTGCGCGCGGCCATCGCGCGCTTTCAATCCAGGCACGGGCTTTTCGTCGACGGGCTCATCGGCCCGCAGACGATCACCGCTCTAAAACTCGTGGGGACGAGGCCATGACTCCCATCCTGCTGCCTGCCGAGAGCAATCCTCTGTGGACACGCGCTCGGACGATCGTCGCCGCGCTGCGCGCGCGCGCCAAGTCGAACCCGTTCATCGTCGCCGCGCTGGTCGACGGTTACGCCGAGAGCGCGTGGACCGCGATCATTTCCGGCGACCACGACGAATCCTTCGGCCCTTGGCAAATCCAATGGAAGTACGGCGGCCACGAAATCCTGAGCGAGCTCGGCATCGACATTCGCACCGAGCCGTCGCTCGACAGGCACGTCGCCGCGCTGCTGTGGCTCATCGAGACGCCCCCCTATGCCGCGACGCTCGCCGCGCTCGACGTCGCGAACACCGCCGTCGAGGCGACGCAAATCTTCGCCGCCGGGTTCGAGCGCGCAGGCGCGGCGGATGCGGTCGCGCGTCGCGTCGCGGCGGCTCCGGAAATGGACGTGTGGCTGGCGAAGGAGGGCGCATGATGCCCGTCTGGATCTGGTTCAAGCTCGCCGCCATGTGCGGCGTCATCGCGCTGTTCGTCGGGCTCGATGGGTTCGCAGGGCCCGTGTCCGACGCGCCGTCGCCGCACTCGACCCGCGACGCGCTCGAGGCGTCATGGATTACCGTCGCGTTCGTGGTTGCCGCCCTTGCCTGCGCCGTCGTGGGCCTTCTGGCGAAGTTCTGATCATTCGATCGGCTCCGACTGCGTCGGGCTCGGCGACATGACGCCGAGCCACGAATCCGACCGCAATGAAGGACCGCTCGGCCGACAAATTCTGCAATCGGCGTCGGCTGCTAACGCTGGACAAGTGACCGGGCGATCCCCTGTAATCCCCACTGCCGATCCCCACTTGTATTGCAGTTTGCACTACGTTGGGTTATCCCGGCGGCAGGAGAACGCACGTGGCGATCAGAGCAGAACGGAAGGAACACCCGATCTCGATGCGCCTTCCAGAGGCGGACCTTGCGATGATCGATCGCGCCGCCAGCCTGCGCGGTAGGTCGCGCACGGACTTCGTGCGTGACGCCGCCGTCCGCGCCGCCGAGGAGGCGCTCATGGAGAACGGCTTGGTTCGCATGAGCCCTGAGGGTTTTGCCGAGTTCATGGCCATCTTGTCGGGACCCGCGGCCTCGGCGCCCGAAATGGTCGAACTCGCCCAGCGTCCGGCCCCCTGGGAGCCGGGCTACGTCGCGAAGAGCGGCGCTCCCGCTCGGAAATGACAGTTTCGGCGCCCGAGCCGCTGAACGCGACACACGACGTTTCCGAGTTCGCCTGCGGAAACGCCGTGCTCGACAACTGGCTGAAAACCCGGGCGCTTTCCAATCAGGAGAAGGGCTTCACCGCCGTCTTGGTCGTCCATGAGGCCCGTCGGGTCGTCGGCTATTATGGTCTGGCGCCGACGGCGGTCGTGCCCAACGCGTTGCCGCGCTCGATCCGCACAGGCCAGCCGCCCGATCCGGTCCCGTGTCTGCTGCTCGGCCAGCTCGCGACCGATGTGGCCTGGGCCGGACGCGGCGTCGCAACGGGTTTGGTCAAGCATGCGCTGGAGCGCTGTGTAATCGCCGCTCGCCTCGTCGGCGGTCGCGCGCTGTTGGTCAATGCCCTCGACGACGAGGCGGCGGCATTCTGGCGGCGGCGCGGCTTCATCCCTTCGAGGGACGATCCCCTCGTCCTGTTCCGCTCGATGGCGGCGATCGTCGCGTCGCTCGAAGAAGCCAAAGTCTGACCGCCGCTGGCGAAGCTCAGCCGACGCCGAAGCCTCCGCCTCAGGCCGCCGCGGCGCGGTGCAGCATGCCGAGCAGGTCGCGCGGCTCGTCGGGATCGGCGACGAGGTCGAGGTCCTCGTGGAAGTCGCCGCCCTCGAGCTTCGAGCGCACGTAACGCAGCGCCGAAAAATCCTCGGTGGCGAAGCCGACCGAATCGAACAGCGTGATCTGATCGGCCGACCGCCGGCCCGGCGCCTCGCCGGCGATCACCCGCCACAGCTCGGTCACCGGATGGTCGGGGTCGAGCTGCTGGATTTCGCCCTCGATGCGGGTCTGCGGGGCGTATTCGACGAAAATGTCGGCGCGCAGCAAAATGTCGCGGTGCAGCTCGGTCTTGCCCGGGCTGTCGCCGCCGACGGCGTTGATGTGCAGCCCGGGGCCGACGAGATTGTCGGTGAGGATTTGCGCATATTGCTTGTCGGCGGTGACGGTCGTGACGATGTCGGCGCCCTCGACCGCCTCGGCGACGCTGCCGCAAATCGTGAGATCGAAGCCGTAGCGGGCGAGATGGGCGGCGCAATTCTCGCTCGCCCATCTGTCGATATCGTAGAGCCGCAGCCGGTCGACGCCGGTTAGCGCCTTGAACGCGAGCGCCTGGAACCCGGACTGGGCGCCGTTGCCGATGATCGCCATCGTGCGCGGAATCTTGCGCGCGAGATGCCTGGCGGCGACTGCGGAGGTCGCCGCGGTGCGCAGCGCGGTGAGGATCGTCATCTCGCTCAGGAGCTGCGGATAGCCGTTGCCGACGTCCGAGAGCAGCCCGAAGGCGGCGACCGTCTGCCGGCCTTGCCGAGCGTTCTTGGGATGGCCGATCACGTATTTGAAGCCGTAGGCGACGCCGTCGCTCGTCGGCATCAGCTCGATGACGCCGTCGCGCGAATGCGAGGCGATGCGCGGCCTCTTGTCGAATTGCGGCCAGCGGCGGAAGTCCGCTTCGACATAGTCTGCGAGTTCGGAGAGAAAGCGCTCGACGCCGACGGCGTTGACGAGGCGCATCATGTTGTGAACGCTGACGAACGGCACGATGTTGAGGGGCGTCGCTTTCATGGCCAGCTCCTTGTCGGACGGTCGAGGATGCGCCGGCCCATCAGGCTGGCGACGAGGTCGACGATGAGAACGGCGGTGCGTCCCCGATCGTCGAGAAACGGGTTCAATTCGACCACGTCGAGGCTCAGGACCCGGCCCGTGTCGTTGAGCATCTCCATGACGAGATGGGCCTCGCGGAACGTCGCGCCGCCGGGAACCGTGGTGCCGACTCCGGGCGCGAGGACCGGATCGAGAAAGTCGACATCGAAGCTGACGTGGAGACGGCCGTTCGCGGCGCGGACCCGCTCCAGGAACTCGGCGACCAGCGGGCCGATGCCGCGCTCGTCGATGGCGCGCATGTCGTGGACCGTGATGCGGCTATCGGCCAGCGCCGCGCGCTCGGCCGGATCGACGCTGCGCAGGCCCACCATGCAAAAATTCTCCGGCTTCACCGGAGCGGCGAGCGGCGGGAAATAGCCGGCGAAACCCGGGCGCCCCGTCACATAGGCCGCCGGCACGCCGTGGAGGTTGCCGCTCTCGGTGCTGTCGAGGGTGTGATAGTCGGAATGGGCGTCGAGCCAGAGCACGAACAGGTCCTCGCCCTTTTCGCGCGCGCGGCGCGAGACGCCGGCGATCGAGCCAGCGGCGAGCGAATGGTCGCCGCCGAGAAAGATCGGGAAGGCGTCGCCGGCGGCCTCGTGAGCGGCGGCCTCGATCGCCTCGGTCCAGGCGGCGATCTCGGCGAGGTCGCGGATCGCCGGATTCGGATGCCGCCTCGGCGCCACCGCTCCGATAGCGAGCGGCGGCCGTTCGACGACGGTCAGTCCGAGGCTCTGCAGCGTCTCCGGCAGACGGGCGGCGCGCAACGCGCGGGCGCCCATGTCGGCGCCGCGCCGGCCGGCGCCCGCTTCGACCGGCGCGCCGATGAGCATGCAGGTCCTGGAGTTCGCCATCGCGCGCGCCTCTCTCGTCACGTCGGATTGTAGCGCAGTCGGATGGCAGTTCGAACCAGGCATATCGGCAGATTAGCTGATCTGTGCTATCAGATTGGTCGAAACGACCTTTCGAATTGGAGTCTCGGTGGACGATATCGACCAGCGCCTGATCTCGATCCTGCGCCACGACGGCCGGCGCAGCATCTCCGATCTCGCCGTCGAGCTCAGGGTGAGCCGCGGCACGGTTCGCGCCCGGCTCGCGCGGCTCGAGGCCGACGGCGTCATCATCGGCTACACGGTGGTGCTGCGCGCCGACGCGGTGTCGATGCCGGTGCGCGGCCTGACCATGGTGGAAGTCGAGGGACGCATGCTCGACAAGGTCGTCGACGCGCTCGTCGGCTTTCCCGAGATCGCCGCGATCCACACCACCAACGGCCGCTGGGATCTCATCGTCGAGCTGTCGGCGCAAAGCCTCGCCGATCTCGACGCCGTGCTGCGCCGCCTGCGCATGGTCGCAGGCATCACCGGCTCCGAAACGAACCTGCTCATCGCCACGCCGCGCAGCACGCGGGCGCGGCTGTGAGGCGCCCCTTGTAGCCGCGGTCGCCGACCGCGGCCTTCTGTATCTGCGGGCGTTGACCGCGGCCTTCTGTAGCCGCGGGCGCTGACCGCGGCCTTCTGTAGCTGCGGTCGCTGACCGCGGCCTTTTGATTGGGAGGGGAGGCTTTCGCCTTCCCTACCCCTATCTGCACGACCCTTCCAAGCGGAAGAGGCGAGGTCAGCGACCTCGCCTACAGGGGCGCCCGGGAAAGTCTGCGCAGACTCGAGGCCATGGCCCAGCATGGCCATCGTCGCGCCACCGGCGAAGGAAACGCCCTCACGTCTCCGGAGCGTGGACGCGGATGTTGAGCTCGCGCAGCTGCTTCGCCGTCGCCGGCGCCGGGGCGCCCATCAGCAGATCCTCGGCGCGCTGGTTCATCGGAAACAGCGCCACTTCGCGCAGATTCTGCTCGCCCGCGAGCAGCATCACGATGCGGTCGACGCCCGCCGCCATGCCGCCGTGCGGCGGCGCGCCATAATGGAAGGCCCGATACATGCCGCCGAAGCGCTCGATGACCGTATCCTCGCTGTAGCCGGCGATCTCGAACGCCTTCACCATCGCTTCCGGCTTGTGGTTGCGGATGCCGCCGGAGGCGAGCTCGTAGCCGTTGCAGGCGACGTCGTACTGGAAGGCGTGGATCGTCAGCGGGTCCTGCTCCTGCAGCGCGATGAGCCCGCCCTGCGGCATCGAGAACGGATTGTGAGAGAAATCAATCTTCTTGTCGTCCTCGTTCCACTCGAACATCGGGAAGTCGACGATCCAGGCGAACGCGAACTTTTGCTCGTCGATCAGCTTCAGGTCCTGCCCGAGCTTTGTCCGCGCAAGGCCTGAAAACTTTACGAACTTGTCCGGATCGCCGGCGACGAAAAACGCGGCGTCCCCGGCCTTCGAGCCGAGCTGCTGGCGGATCGCTTCGACCCGGGCCGGGCCGATGTTGTTGGCGAGCGGGCCGCGGCCGCCGACGCCGGTGGCGTTGGGGTCCTCTTTCAGGGTCGTCTCGTCCTTCGAACGGTCGAAGAACAGAATATAGCCGAGGCCCGGCTGGCCCTCGCCCTGCGCCCAGGAATTCATGCGGTCGGCGAAGGTGCGCTGGCCGCCGCCCGGCGCGGGGATCGCCCACACCTCGTTGTTCGGCGATTCCAAGAGCCGTGCGAACACCTTGAAGCCAGAACCCCTAAAATGCTCGGAGACGTTCTGCATCACGATTCTGTTGCGCAGGTCCGGCTTGTCGGTGCCGTATTTGCGCATCGACTCGGCGTAAGGAATGCGCGGCCAGGGCGAGGGCGTGACCGGCTTGCCGTTGGAAAATTGCTCGAACACACCGCGAATCACCGGCTCCATCGCCGCGAACACGTCGTCCTGCTCGACGAAGCTCATCTCGACGTCGAGCTGGTAGAATTCTCCGGGCAGCCGATCCGCGCGGGGGTCTTCATCGCGGAAGCAAGGCGCGATTTGGAAATAGCGGTCGAAGCCCGCCATCATCAGGAGCTGCTTGTACTGCTGCGGCGCCTGCGGCAACGCGTAGAACTTGCCGGGATGGATGCGCGAGGGCACCAGGAAGTCGCGCGCGCCCTCGGGCGACGACGCGGTGAGAATCGGGGTCTGGAACTCGAAGAACCCCTGGGACTTCATGCGCTGGCGCATGGAGTCCACGATCCGGCCGCGCAAAACAATGTTGTTGTGCAGCTTTTCGCGCCTCAGATCGATGAACCGGTATTTTAGACGCGTGTCTTCGGGGTACGGCTGGTCGCCGAAAACGGGCAGCGGCAATTCGTCCGCCGCGCCCAAAACCTCGATCTCGCGTACGTAAACTTCGATCTGGCCGGTCGCCATGTCGGGGTTGTCGGTGCCCTCGGGACGCTTGCGCACCGCGCCGTCGACGCGGATCACCCATTCCGAGCGCAGCTTTTCCGCGAGCCCGAAGGCGGGCGAATCCGGATCGACCACGCATTGCGTCACGCCGTAATGGTCGCGCAGGTCGATGAACAGCACGCCGCCATGGTCGCGGATGCGATGGCACCAGCCGGAAAGGCGGACGGGCGAACCGTCCTCCGCGAGCGTGAGAGCGCCGCAGGTGTGCGAGCGGTAGCGGTGCAGGGTCAACGGCCAATCCCGATTTCGTGGAGCTTTGGCGCGGTTGCGTAGCGGAAAAAGCCTGCGGGGGGAAGTCGCCAGCGAGTCGGCGCACACCTCATTCCGTCATGGCGAGCGCAGCGAAGCCACCCACCCCGGTAGCGAGCCGCGCTTCGAGCGAAAGTGCGCTCGAGATGTCTGCGCAGCGCCCAGGCCAAGCGTCTCGGCGCCGCTGGATGGCTTCGCTGCGCTCGCCATGACGGAGAGTGCACGGTTTCATCCCAAAGCGGTTGGCGCGACGCCGGGGCTTGGCTAACAATTCGAGTGTTTGGTTCTTCAATACGGCGACAACAAAGAGCTCACGATTGAACATCCGGCTCATCTCCCTGAAATATCAACGAAAATCCTCGGCCTTCAACACCTTTGGAACCACTCTTTATGTCCTTGCGTAACACAGGTGGGGAGCGCAAGGCCTCGAGCGGCCCCACTCCGAGGGACCGTTTTCAGCGCAAATGCCTTCGCAGAGCCGCATCTTCCCAAGCGCTTGGGTTCATGTTATCTTGCAATATGCCAACGGCCCTGCGAATCGACGGCCTGCGGGTCGTAATTTACCCGAACGACCACCGGCCGCCGCACGTCCACGTGCGTGGGGCCGGGATCGAGGCGGTGTTCATGCTCAATTGCCCTGGCGGTCCCTCGACCCTGCGGGGCAGCTTCGGGTTCACAACGGCCGAACTCAATCGGATGGCGTCGGCTCTCGCCGACAATCCGAGCCCTGTGTGCTGAATGGGAGCGCATCCATCATGATCACCGATAGCGACCGCCTCGCCGCCGAAGCCAACTTGCAGACCGAATTGCAGAGCCAGCCGAAGGCGGTCCGCGCCCGCTATGACCGCCGGATATCGCGAGTGCTGATTACCCTGGACAGCGGCCTCGAATTGGCTTTGCCGCCGCGCCTAGTGCAAGGACTGGAGCACGCCACGCCGGCCGAGCTCGGCACGATCGAGATCAGCCCCCTCGGCGACGGCCTGTACTGGCCGGCGATCGACGCGGATGTGTATGTTCCGGCGCTGCTCCAAGGCGTATTCGGGTCCAAGACTTGGATGGCTCGCCAACTCGGCGCGGCGGGAGGCCGGGCGCGTTCGGACGCGAAGGTCGCCGCCGCCCGTGAGAACGGCCGAAAAGGAGGGCGGCCGCGCAGCAAGGCGAGCGCGCAGCCGTAGATGCAGGCCGCGACTGCGTATCGCCGCGGCTCGGCCCGCGTGCTAAGCTCGCGCCGATGTTCTCTCCCGACCTCCTTTCGCGCGCGACGGCGCTCATCGACGCCTATCGCCGCCGGGGGCTGAAGCTGGCCACGGCGGAATCGTGCACCGGCGGGCTCGTCGCCGCGCTCATCACCGAAATCCCCGGCGCCTCCGACGTTTTCGAGCGCGGCTTCGTCACCTATTCCAACGAGGCCAAGCAGGAGCTCCTCGGCGTCGCCGAGGCGACGCTCGCGGCTCGTGGCGCGGTGAGCGAGCCGACGGCGCGCGAAATGGCGCTGGGCGCTCTGCAGCGCTCGCGCGCAGATATCGCCCTCGCGGTGACCGGCATCGCCGGCCCCGCCGGCGGCGGGCCGCAAAAGCCCGTCGGCCTCGTGCATTTCGCCTGCGCCGGGCCTGGCGAACGGTTCGTAGCGATCGAGCGCCGCTTCGGCGATCTCGGACGCGCGAACGTCCGCCTCGCGGCGTTGAGCGAAGCGCTCGCCCTGCTGGAGGCGGCGGCGGTCAGCTGAAAGCCCCTCAACCGCCGCGTTGTATCTCGCGGTGGATGTCGTCCTCGGTGATCGGCTTCTGCTTGAAAGCCGACCAGTAATGGATCGCGATCGCGATGCCCCAGCCGGCGATGGGCCAGATCGGCCAGAAATAGCCGCGACCGGAGAACGCCCAGATCACGATGAGCAGCCCGTTCACGAGGACATACAAAGCGACATGGAGATTGAAGGCTCGTTTGGCTTCCAGCCTTTTGATGGCGGCCTCGCGCCGCGGGTCTGCGTCACTCATTTCACCCCTCCTCTCGGAAGCGAATGTCCTCGAGCCTAGGGTCGCCGGTCCGAGTCCGCCATGACGGTCGTCAACGCGGCCCGCTACAGGGCCGTGCGGCGCGCGCAAAAACGGCGCGCGATCTCGGCGGCGATGACGGCGCTGGAATCGATCGGCTCATAACCGAAACGCTCGAGGCGGCCGTCGAAACGGCGCGCGGCGCCGCGCCGGATCAGCTCGTCGATCGCGCAAGCGAGCTTCAGCGATTTGCCGCCCGAAGGGTCGAAGACGTGGACCGCCGCCCCGGTCGCGACCGATTCCCCCACCATGTTGGCGCTGTCGCTCGTCACCAGGATCGCATCGGCGAGCGCGAGCATCGCGAGATATGGGTTTTCTCCCGACCCGTCCCAGACGTAGCCCGGGCCTTCAGCCAGCCCGTCGCGGACCGCCTGGAGCAGTTCGGGCGGCGTACGCCGCGACGGCGTCGCCATCACGCTGAAGCCTTGGGCGACGATGGCGCGCGTCGCCTCGCGCATGCGGGCGACGTCGGCGGCGGTGAAATGCTGGGCGCCGCTCGGGCCGCCGAGCACGATCGCGCAGCGCGGGGCCGGCAGCGGCGCGAGGCGCGGGTCCGGCGCCGCCCGCGCCGCCCGGAGTTTTGCGGGCGAGAACGGATGCGGCGAGGTGAGCGTCGCGAGCACGTTGTCGCCGCGATGGGAATCGTGGTCCGGCAGCCAGATCAGATCGAAATCGCGGCGGGAATGGCGCGGGTCCTGGAGGAAGACGGCGAACACTGTTCTTCCCCAGGCGCGCTTGAGGGCGCGGATGTAGGGCACGGCGCAGCGGCCGCTGGAGATCACGATGTCCGGCCTCGGCCCCGCGAGCGCGCCACGGTCTTTGGGGTCGACCGGCCCCCAGGGCGCGAGCCGCCAATAGAGCCAGCGCGGCGCGATCGGACGCCATTCCGCCTCGACGCCGAGCGCGTCGATGACGCCCTGCATGTTGACCACATTGCCGGCCCGGCCGATGTCGAGCACGAGGACGCGCACGTCCGGTCCCAGCAACGCGCCCTCGACCATCGGCTTTAGAGGCCCATCTCGCTCGGCAGCCAATAGGCGAGCACTTGCGCGAGACCGTCGATGCGCAGTTTGCCTTCGTTGCCCGTCACGTCGGTGTCCGGACTGACCTTGCGCGAGATCGAAAACGGATAACGCGCGACCTGGCGTCCGCCTGCGGTCACGATCGCGACGCCCGCCACCCAGTCGGTCGCTTCGGAGCCGAACGGCGAATTGTCCATCCTCGGCCCGTAGGTCGCGGTGTCCACGCGCACGACGAGCGTGGGCGCGCTGCGGTCTCCCGGCGCCAGATGGGCGGCGAACGCCGTGGCGAGCAGCGCCGGCGCCTCGCGCTGGAAGGCGTCGGCGGTGACGGTGTCGCCGGTCGCCCTCAGCGGCGCGAGATCGAGCCGGATGTCGCGGAACCGCGTCGGCGCCTGGGCCCAGGCCGCCGGCGCGGCGAGTACGGCGAAAACGAGCGCCGCGGCGTCGCGGCGTGTGAACGGAATGGAAACCATGGCAACCTCCGAAGCGTCTCGGAGCCTCTCATTTATAGTCGATCGCGAGGATTTCGTAGGACTTGCCGCCGCCCGGCGTGTTCACTTCGACGCTATCGCCCACTTTTTTGCCGATCAGCGCGCGCGCGGTCGGCGACGCCACCGAGACCTTGCCCTTCTTGATGTCGGCCTCCGCCTCGCCGACGATTTGCAGCGCCTTCGTCTGCTCGGTGTCCACGTCGATCAGCGTGACGGTCGCGCCGAACTTGACGGTCGAGCCGGAAAGCTTCGAGGTGTCGATCACCTCGGCGCGCTGCAACACGTGCTCGATTTCGACGATGCGGCCCTCGTTGTGCGACTGGGCTTCCTTGGCCGAGTGGTATTCGGCATTCTCGGATAGATCGCCATGGGCGCGGGCCTCGGCGATCGCCTGGATGATGCGCGGGCGCTCGACCTGTTGCCGGCGCTGGAATTCAGCCTCCAAGGCGCGGTGCCCAGCGACCGTGAGCGGAATCCTCACCATTGCGAATCCTGTCCTTTCCTCGGGCGCCCGACGGCATCGAACGCCGCCGGGATCCGGAATTCACGCGAAATAGTCCTGCAGGGCGCGAACTGCGAGTTCGCCGGCTGAGAAGGCTTCGATGCCCTCCACCGCCGCGACCGCTCCCGCCAGCGTGGTGTAATATGGCGTTCTTTGCAAGAGCGCAGCGCGCCTGAGCGGTTTGGAATCGGTGAGCGACGTCGCGCCTTCGGTGGTGTTGAACATCAATTGCACGGCGCCATTGCGCACCAAGTCGGCGGCGTGGGGGCGGGCTTCGGAAATCTTGTTGACCTTGACGGCCGGCAGACCCTTGGCGACGAGATAGCGCTGCGTGCCGCCGGTGGCGATGATCTTGAAGCCCAGCGCGAGGAGCGCGCGCAGCGGCGTCACCACGCCCGGCTTGTCGGCGTCGCGTAGCGACACGAACACCGTGCCCGAGCGCGGCAGATTGACGCCGGCGCCGAGCTGGCTCTTGGCGAAGGCTTTCGCGAAGCTGGCGTCGATGCCCATCACCTCGCCGGTCGAGCGCATCTCGGGCCCGAGCACGGTGTCGACGCCGGGGAAGCGCGCGAACGGGAACACCGCCTCCTTGACGCCGATGTGGCCGAGCTTTTTCGGCTTCAGGCCGAAGCTCGCGAGCTTTTCGCCCGCCATGATGCGGCTCGCGATCTTGGCGATCGGCTCGCCGATCACCTTGGCGACGAAGGGCACGGTGCGCGAGGCGCGCGGATTGACCTCGAGCACGTAGATCTCGCCGTCCTTCAACGCATACTGCACGTTCATCAGCCCGCCGACGTCGAGCGCCCGCGCGAGCTTCTTCGTCTCGTCCTCGAGCTTGGCGACCGTCTCGGGGCTGAGCGAACGCGCCGGCAGCGAGCAGGCGCTGTCGCCGGAATGGATGCCGGCCTCCTCGATGTGCTCCATCACCCCGGCGACGAACACGTCCTTGCCGTCCGAGAGCGCGTCGACGTCGATCTCGATCGCGTCAGAGAGATAGCGGTCGAACAGCAGCGCGTTCTTGCCCAGCACGGTGTTGATCTGCCCGGTCTTGTCGTTGGGATAGCGCGCCTTGACGTCGGCCGGCACCAGGCTCGGCAGCACGCCGAGCAGATAATCGTCGAACGCCGTCTGGTCGTGGATGATCGCCATCGCCCGGCCGCCGAGCACATAGGAAGGCCTGACCACCAGCGGCAGGCCGAGATCGGCGGCGACGAGGCGCGACTGCTCGACCGAATAGGCGATGCCGTTCTTCGGCTGCTTGAGGCCCAGCTTGTCGAGCAGGCGTTTGAAGCGGTCGCGGTCCTCGGCGAGATCGATCGAATCGACCGAGGTGCCGAGGATCGGCGCGCCCGAGAGCTCTATCGCGCGAGCGAGTTTGAGCGGCGTCTGGCCGCCGAACTGCACGATGACCCCTTTCAGCGTCCCCGCCTCTTGCTCTTTGGCGAGGATCGCGAGTACGTCCTCGGCCGTCAGCGGTTCGAAATAGAGGCGATCGGAAGTGTCGTAATCCGTCGATACGGTCTCCGGATTGCAATTGACCATGATGGTTTCGAAGCCCGCTTCGCGCAGCGCGAACGCGGCGTGGCAGCAGCAATAGTCGAATTCGATGCCCTGCCCTATGCGGTTCGGCCCGCCGCCGAGAATGACGATTTTTTCTTTTGCCGTCGGCTCGGCTTCGCAGACCGGCGCGGCGCCGAATGGCGACTCGTAGGTCGAGTACATGTAGGCGGTCGGCGAGGCGAACTCCGCCGCGCAAGTGTCGATGCGCTTGTAGACCGGCTGGACCCCCAGTTTTGCGCGCGCCGTGGTCACTTGCGCTTCGCTGAGGCCGCTCAGCGCGCCGAGCCGGGCGTCAGAAAAGCCCGCCGCCTTGAGCCGGCGCAGATTCGCCGCGTCCGTCGGCAGGCCATGGGCGCGTACCCGCGCTTCGAATGCGAGAATGTCGGCTATCTCGAAGAGGAACCAGCGATCGATGCGGGTGACCTCGTGGATCTCGTCGATTCCCAGCCCGTAGCGCATCACCTGCGCCACTTTGAGCAGCCGGTCCGGCGTCGGTTGGGCGATCGCCTTGCGCATCGCATTGCGGTCGTCGCCGAGCCCGAAACCTTCGATCTCGATCTCGTCGAGCCCGGTCAAGCCCGTCTCCAGCGAGCGCAAGGCTTTCTGCAGCGATTCGGCGAAGGTGCGGCCGATCGCCATGGCCTCGCCGACCGACTTCATCTGGGTCGTCAGCACCGGGTCGGCGCCGGGGAATTTCTCGAACGCGAAGCGCGGTATCTTGGTGACGATGTAATCGATCGTCGGCTCGAACGAGGCCGGAGTCGCGCCGCCGGTGATGTCGTTGGCGATCTCATCCAGGGTGTAGCCGACGGCGAGCTTCGCCGCCACCTTGGCGATCGGGAAGCCCGTCGCCTTGGAGGCGAGCGCCGACGAGCGCGACACGCGCGGGTTCATCTCGATGACGACCATGCGGCCGTTCGCGGGGTCGATGGCGAACTGCACGTTGGAGCCGCCGGTCTCGACGCCGATCTCCCGCAAGACTGCGATCGAGGCGTCGCGCAGGATCTGATATTCCTTGTCCGTCAAGGTCAGCGCCGGCGCGATGGTGATCGAATCGCCGGTGTGCACGCCCATCGGATCGAGGTTCTCGATCGAGCAGACGATGATGCAGTTGTCCTTTTTGTCGCGGACCACCTCCATCTCGAATTCCTTCCAGCCGAGCACGCTCTCTTCGATCAGCGCCTCGTTGGTCGGCGAGGCGTCGATGCCGCGCTCGACGATGTCGAGGAACTCGGTCTTGTTGTAGGCGATGCCGCCGCCGGTGCCCCCCAACGTGAACGAGGGGCGGATGATCGCCGGCAGGCCGATGTCGTCGAGCGCGGCGAGCGCCTGGGGGAGCGTCTTGATGAGATGCGAACGCGGCGTCGCGAGACCGATGCGCGTCATCGCCTCGCGGAACAGCTCGCGGTCCTCGGCCTTGTCGATCGCGTCCGCCGTCGCGCCGATCATCTCGACCTCGTAGCGGTCGAGCACACCCATTTTGCGCAGCGAAAGCGCGCAATTGAGCGCGGTCTGGCCGCCCATGGTCGGCAGCAGCGCGAAGCCGCCGGGAAGCGCATAGCGCTCCTTGGCGATGATTTTCGCCACGATCTCCGGCGTGATCGGCTCGATATAGGTGCGATCGGCCAAGTCGGGATCGGTCATGATCGTCGCCGGATTGGAATTGACCAGGACGATGCGATAGCCTTCGGCGCGCAGCGCCTTGCAGGCCTGGGTTCCCGAATAATCGAACTCGCAGGCCTGGCCGATGATGATCGGCCCGGCGCCGATGATCAGAATGGTCGAGATATCGGTCCGTTTTGGCATACATCCCTCTTCGCCGGGTTTTTGGCCCGGCGGGTGGAAAACTGAGCGCACAAAAAAAGGCCGCTAGGGCCACGAGCCCAGCGTCCTTCTCGGGCGCGACCCCGCCCCGCGCGGTTCGGAAGTCGGAGGCGCTCTCTAGACCAGAATCGGGGCGAGGGGAAGGGAGGGCGAACCCGGCCTCGGCGCCGGACGGATGGAACCGCCAGAGCTGTACATTTCTGTCCACGGATTGGCGGATTTCAATGCGTTGAACGCACAATATTGTCCCCGCGCGCGTCTTTGCGAGAGCGTGTAAGTCAGCGCGATCGGCGTTAGTCTATAAAATAAGTAATGTCTATACATATATACTTTCATGCGAAGGGCTCGCTCCAACATTGCGGTCAGTCCGATTGCGGCGGCGCGAAAAATCCGCACGTCGGGCGCCGCGTCGCCGGCGGCCTGCGCCTTGGGCGCCGCCATCGCCGCGTCAGCCCGCTCAGCGGTCCTGATCGGTGGAAATCTTCAGCGCCGGTTTGCCGCGATAGCCGTAGACGTCATGCAAGACGGCGATGAGTTGCTGCGCGAGCGCGGCGTCGGCGGTCGCGGGAATCGGATAGTTGCGCCAGTAGTTGGGGGAACGGCCGGGATCGGCAAAGCCCGCCGCGTGCAGGCGCTCGATCCGGTCGGGCGTCAACACGCTCGCCAAGGGCGCCCAGGCATCGGCCGATTGCGCTTCGCAATAAAACGAGTCCGGCTCGGGCGAGCATTGGACATAGCCAATTCCCGCGTCGAAAATGACGAACACGCGCCGGTCGCTGTTGACGCGGATACGCTGCAATTCCCCGGTCATGCGCGCGCTGAACACCGACATCAGATCGTCGATGTCGCCGGTCTTGATCTGCGCAGCGGGATCCGCGATCGGGCGCCAAGCGCAGGCACGGATCGCGGGAAATTTCACCGAGCGGATTTCGCCGATGCTGCCGGCGAGGTCCTGCTTGAAGCCGCGGCGCGGCGGGCATTCCTCTTTGGCGACCCAGTCGGTGCGCGTCTCCAGCGTGGCCGGGTCGACCCCGTAGACTTCCGTGAGGGCTGACTCGACTTCGATCTGAAGTTTCTGCGGCGTCGTGTCGGCGGGAAAGTTCTGAACCCAATTGCCGAAGCTCGGATCGAGCGTCCAGCCGAAAGCCTCCAACGCCTCGAGCTTCGCCGGGGTGAGCGTATGGCTCATCGACGGCTGCAGCAGAGTTCCCGCCGCTTCGCAGCGGATCGACCGGTCGTCCAGGCGCCGACACTGGACGAACTTGTTGCCGTCGAACACCGTCGCGAGACCGATCTCCCCGGCGCGATCCAACGTCAGCATGTTGGCGATGGCGTCGACCACCAAAGCCTTCTTCGCCGGCGGCCAATCCGCCGCGAAAGCCGCTGCCGCGGCGAGCGTCGACACGGCCACGACTGCCGAGCGCGAAAGGTTGCGCAATTGCATTTTGCCGCCTCCCCTTCCCGCGCGTCAGTATGAGCGCGTCGAGGCCAAAGCGCCAGCGGGCGCGCCGATTCCCGAGTAGGACGCTCGGTCGCCCCGACCGATGATCTTGCTCGCTACTTCAGGATGGCGCGGAGGCGGGAATATGGGGAATACGATGACACTTATTTTATCGCTCTTATTGCGAGTCTTGTTGCCCGAATGGCGGTAAGGCGCCGCGATGTTCGTAGCCGGCCGCGCCGAGGCCGGCTGGCCCAGCTGACAAGCGCGGCGGGGCCGGCCTCGGCGCGGCCGGCTACAATTGCGCCG
>JBKQKS010000376.1:0-8904 GCA_052147395.1 Roseiarcus sp. | reverse complement strand
CCGGCAGCCGCGGTCAACGACCGCGGCGACAGTTGGCGGTCTTTCATTCATCAAGGTGCGCAAAATCGCATGGAAACTCATCCTGAGCTTGTCGAAGGACGAGGGCCCTCGCCTACAATGGCGCCCGGGAATTAGCCCCGGTTACCGCGGTGCTTTCTCATGTGTTAATCAATCATGGTTATTCTCGGCCACGAATAAGTCGTGAGCGCGACCATGAGTTTCATCCGTCTGAGAACCTCGCCAGCCACGGAGCGCGGCGCGTCCGGACCGGCCAACCCGGCGACGCTCAGGCGCCTCGAACAGCTCGCCGAGCTCAGGCGCGACATCCCGGCGCCCGCGGTCTCGCGCGCCGTGCTCGTCGGCCTCGCCCGCGCCGTGGAGTGGCTGATCCTCACGCTCGCAGGCCTCGCGGTGCTGCTCGCCGATGATGGGCGAAGCGGCGAAGCCCTTCGCTACGCGCTGCTCCCCGGCGCCGCCTTCGCCGCCGTAGCGGCGTTCCAGACGCTCGGCGTCTATGCGATCTCCGCCTTCCTCGCGCCGCTCGCCGCGCTCCGGCGCATGGCCATTTCCTGGGCCGTGGTGGTCGTCGGCCTGGCCGCGATGCTCGGCTTCGTTGCCTTCGATTTCGCCGTTACGCCGCGCATGTTCGGGGCTTGGGGCCTCCTCGCCGTCGCCGTGCTGGCGCTCGAGCGGTTCGCGCTCGGCGTCATCGTCGGCAGGTTCGCGCGCGCGGGCCGGCTCGACCGCCGCACCGTGGTGGTCGGAAGCGGAGAGCTCGCCGCAACGCTGATCGGCTCGCTCGCCAAGGTCGATCCGACCGAGGCCAAATTGCTCGGCGTTTTCGACGATCGCTTCGGCGACCGGGTTCCCGACGTCGTCGCGGGCGTTCCTGTTCTCGGCACGATCGACGATCTCGTCGAACTCGCGCGCGAGGCGCGCATCGATCTCATCATCTTCACGCTGCCGATCACAGCGGAGAGCCGCATCGCCGAGATGCTGCGCAAGCTGTCGGTGCTGCCCGTCGACGTGCGCCTCGCCGCCCATACGAGCCGTATCGCGCTGCGTCCGCAAGCCTATTCCTACGTCGGCTCGGAGCCGATGCTCGATGTGCTGGACAAGCCGCTCGACGATTGGGAGGTGGTCGAGAAGGCCATCTTCGACCGCGTCGTCGGAGCGATTGCGCTCGTCGTGCTGTCGCCGCTGATGATCGCGGCGGCGATCGCGGTCAAGCTCGACTCGAAAGGCCCCGTGCTGTTCCGCCAGCAGCGCTACGGCTTCAACAACGAGCGCATCGAGATCTTCAAGTTCCGCTCGATGTATGTCGATCGGCTCGACCCGACGGCGATGAAGCTGGTCACTCGCGACGATCCGCGCGTAACTCGCGTCGGCCGCTTCCTGCGCCGCACCTCGATCGACGAGTTGCCGCAGCTGTTCAACGTCGTGTTCACCGGCGACCTGTCGCTGGTCGGACCGCGGCCGCACGCCCTGCACGCCACGGCCGCCAACTATCCTTACGAGCAGGTCGTCGAGAGTTATTTCGCCCGCCATCGCGTAAAACCCGGCATCACCGGCTGGGCGCAGATCAACGGCTGGCGCGGCGAAACCGACACCGAGGAGAAACTGCGCCAGCGCGTCGATCACGACCTGCACTACATCGAGAACTGGTCGCTAAAGTTCGACATCTACATCCTGGCGAAAACCCCGTTCGCGCTCATCGACGGCCGTAACGCCTATTGAGACGGTTTCCGGGCTCTTCGCTTCGCGATCCTGAGAAACAAATCGTAACCGGGGCATTTTCCCGGGCGGCGCCATTCTGTAGCTCAAGGTCCATCTCCTGAAAGGCAACCTTGTAGCCGGGGTCGCTGACCCCGGCAGCCGCAAAGGCAACCTTGTAGCCGCGGTCGCTGACCCCGGCAGCCGCGGCCAACGACCGCGGCTACAATTGGAGGTCTTTCATGCATCAAGGTGCGAGTGCGCATGAAAACTCATCCCGAGCTTGTCGAAGGACGGCCTCGGTCGGCTTGTCAAGCGCATAATTCTCACACGAGTCTTTCAAGCGGAAGCAGCGAGGTCAGCGACCTCGCCTACAAGGGCGCCCGGCATTCTGCCCCGGTTACGACAAATCGCGCGAAACTCTTCAAATCGGAGGGCGAGTTCCGCGCGAGCGGAATACCGCTTCCCACCGACACGGTGCGAGCCAGCGCGCGGCGCCGCCTCGCGGCCACCGCCCGCGACCGCACGCCGCCGACGTCCAACGCTGGGAGCGCGCCGCCGTAGAGCGCTTCCCAAAATGCTGGAACCGTCAAAAGCGAGCGAAGCGAAGCGATCCATGGCCATGGGGCAGCGCCCTACGCCCCCTGGATTGCTTCGTCGCTACGCTCCTCGCAATGACGGGGGGTTACGCCAAATCGGGAAGCGCTCTAGAGCAAATTGCGATTCCAACGAAACACAATTTGCTCTCGCCGGCGCCGACGAAGCTACGCCGTCCGACGCCGGCCCGGAAACACCGCCGCCGCCGCTATGGGCCGCAAGCCGAGCCGCGGGACGAGGGCGCCCCGCCGCAGAGCCCCGAGCTCAGAACGGGATGTCGTCGTCGATGTCGCCGGCGGGGGCGCCGCCGCTGACCGCCGCCGGACGGCGCTCGCCGGGCGACGCGCGCCCGAAGCTCGAGCTGCGTTCCTCGGGGGCCGGGAAACTGTCGCGCCCCTCGCCGGCGGCGCGGGAGTCGAGCAGCGTCAGTTCGCCGCGGAATTTTTGCAGCACGACCTCGGTAATGTAGCGCTCGGCGCCGCTCTGGTCGTTGTATTTGCGCGACTGCAACTGCCCCTCGAGATAGACCTTGGAGCCCTTCTTGCAGTATTGCTCGACCACTCGGCCGAGATTGTCGTTGTAGATCACGACGTTGTGCCACTCGGTCTTCTCGCGGCGCTCGCCGGTGTTCTTGTCCTTCCAGGTCTCCGAGGTCGCGAGCGGGAAGCTCACTGCCTTGTCGCCGGAAGTGAGGTTGGAGACTTTCGGATCCTTGCCGAGGTTGCCGACCAGGATGACTTTGTTGACGCTGCCCGCCATGATGCTCACTCCTCGACGCTGGTGACGCGACCGCCCCGCCGGCCGCGCGCTCGACTGCCCCCCAACCTACCCGCGCCGCCCTCCGCATGCGCTGGGCGCCGCCAGTTGTCCACAGCGTGCGGTTGGGCTCGGACCGTTCCTGCACTAAATAAACCGGGGACTTTCCATCGTTCCCATTTTGTTCTAGCCTAGCGCGGCGCGCGGCGCAAGCCCCGCGAGCGAGTCGCGCGTAACAAAAACGTCGCGAAGGCGGTCATGGCGAATTCGAAGTCCAGCAAGTTCGCATCCTCGACGAGCGCCCTCGATGCGTTGTTCGACGGCCGCGCGATAGTTGTGCGCGGCGCGCGCGAGCACAACCTGAAGAACGTCGACCTCACCATACCCCGCGACAAGCTGGTGGTGTTCACAGGCGTCTCCGGCTCGGGAAAATCGTCGCTCGCTTTCGACACCATCTACGCCGAGGGCCAGCGCCGCTATGTCGAGTCGCTGTCGGCCTATGCCCGCCAATTCCTGGAGATGATGCAGAAGCCGGAGGTCGATCAGATCGACGGCCTGTCGCCGGCGATCGCCATCGAGCAGAAGACGACGTCGAAGAACCCGCGCTCGACCGTCGGCACGGTGACCGAAATCTACGACTACATGCGCCTCTTATGGGCGCGCGTGGGAATTCCTTACTCTCCCGCCACCGGCCTGCCGATCGAGAGCCAGACGGTGAGCCAGATGGTCGACCGGGTTCTGTCATTGCCGGAGGGCGCCCGCGCGTATCTGCTGGCGCCGGTCATCCGCGGCCGCAAGGGCGAATACCGCAAGGAGATCGCCGAGTTCATGAAGCGGGGCTTCCAGCGGCTGAAGATCGATGGAAAATTCTACGAGATCGCCGACGCGCCGGCGCTCGACAAGAAGCTCAAGCACGACATCGACGTCGTCGTCGACCGCATCGTCGCGCGCCCCGACATGGCGAGCCGGCTCGCCGAGAGTTTCGAGACCGCGCTCGACCTCGCCGACGGGCTCGCGATCCTGGAGCTCGCCGACACGTCGCAACGCATTCTGTTCTCCTCCAAGTTCGCCTGCCCGGTGTCCGGCTTCACCATCGCCGAGATCGAGCCGAGACTGTTCTCGTTCAACAACCCGTTCGGCGCCTGCCCGGTCTGCGGCGGTCTCGGCTCGCATCTGAAGGTCGATCCGGCGCTCGTCGTGCCCGACGCACGGCTCAGCCTGCGCCGGGGCGCGATCGCGCCCTGGGCAAAATCCTCCTCGCCCTACTACCTGCAGACGCTCGAGGGCCTCGGACTGCAGTTCAAATTCCGCCTCGACAAGCCCTGGAGCGAACTGCCCGAGAAGGCGCGCGGAATCATCCTCTACGGCTCGGGCGCCGAGGAGGTGCGGCTCGCTTACAACGACGGCATGCGATCTTATGAGGTGAGGAAACCGTTCGAGGGCGTCATCACCAATCTCGAGCGCCGCTACAAGGAAACCGAGAGCGAGTGGTCGCGCGAAGAAATCCAGCGCTACATGACGGCGACGCCGTGCGAGGCCTGCAACGGCTTCCGCCTCAAGCCCGAGGCGCTCGCGGTCAAGATCGACGGCAAACACATCGGCGAGGTCAGTCTGCTCTCGGTGCGCGCGGCGATTGTTTGGGCGCGCGAGCTGCCGAACGCGCTCGACGCCAAGCGCAACGAGATCGCGCATCGGGTGCTCAAGGAAATCATCGACCGGTTGACGTTCCTCTCCGACGTCGGGCTCGATTATCTGACGCTGTCGCGCGCCTCGGGCACGCTGTCGGGCGGCGAGAGCCAGCGCATTCGCCTGGCTTCGCAGATCGGCTCCGGCCTCACCGGCGTGCTCTATGTGCTCGACGAGCCTTCCATCGGCCTGCACCAGCGCGACAATGCGCGGCTGCTGAAAACCCTCGAGCGGCTGCGCGAGCTCGGCAACACCGTCATCGTCGTCGAGCACGACGAGGACGCGATTCTCGCCGCCGATTATGTCGTCGACATCGGCCCCGGCGCCGGCGTCCACGGCGGCGAGATCATCGCCAAGGGCACGCCGGAGGAGATCAAGGCCGACCCGAATTCGCTGACCGGGCTCTATCTCTCCGGCGAGCGCTTCGTGCCGCTGCCCGCCCAGCGCCGCAAGGCCAGGCCCGGCCTGGACTTGCGGATCGTCGGGGCGCGAGGAAACAATCTCAAAAACATCACGGCGCGCATTCCGCTGGGCCTGTTCACTTGCGTCACCGGCGTTTCCGGCGGCGGCAAGTCGACGCTCACCATCGACACGCTCTACAAGGCGGTGGCGCGCCATCTCAACGGCGCCAGCGACCCGCCGGCGCCGCACGATCACATCGAAGGCCTCGAATATCTCGACCAGGTCATCGACATCGACCAGTCGCCGATCGGCCGCACGCCGCGCTCCAACCCTGCCACCTATACCGGCGCCTTCACGCCGATCCGCGAATGGTTTGCCGGCCTGCCCGACGCCAAGCAGCGCGGCTATCAGGCCGGGCGGTTCTCGTTCAACGTCAAGGGCGGACGCTGCGAGGCCTGCCAGGGCGACGGCGTGATCAAGATCGAGATGCACTTCCTGCCGGACGTCTACGTCACCTGCGACGTCTGCAAGGGCAAGCGCTACGACCGCGAGACGCTGGAAGTGCGCTTCCGCGACAAGTCGATCGCCGACGTGCTCGACATGACGGTCGAAGAGGCGGCGGAGCTGTTCAAGGCCGTGCCGTCGATCCGCGAGAAAATGGAGACTCTCGCGCGGGTGGGACTGGGTTACATCAAAGTCGGCCAGCAGGCGACCACCCTGTCCGGCGGCGAAGCGCAGCGGGTGAAACTGGCGAAAGAATTGTCGCGCCGCTCGACCGGGCGCACGCTCTACATCCTCGACGAGCCGACCACCGGCCTGCATTTCCACGACGTCGCGCAGCTGCTGCGGGTGCTGCACGAGTTGGTTGACCAGGGCAACACCATGGTGGTGATCGAGCACAATCTCGAGGTGGTCAAAACCGCCGACTGGATCATCGACTTGGGTCCCGAAGGCGGCGACGGCGGCGGCGAGATCGTCGCCGAGGGAACACCCGAGGACATCGTGAAAAATCCGCGCAGTTATACCGCCGCGTTCCTCGAGAAAACTCTGGCGCGGCGGGCGCCGAAGAAGCGGCGGGCGGCGGCGGAGTGAGGCGGTCCGCAACGAAACGGGCGAGAAGCGATTCAGGCAGCCCAACCCCCTCGTCCTGAGGTGGCCCGAAGGGCCCTCGAAGGACGCTCCAGGAGGCGCCGCCGGTCGTGCCGCCAACGGCCCCAGCGCCACCCCTCGCAATGGGTCGGGAGCGAGCTGGACACGGCTGAGGGCGCCGCGGGGCCGCGTCCTTGCACGACCTGTCGTGCACGCTGGAGCATCCTTCGAGGCCCCTTTGGGGCGCCTCAGGATGAGGAGGTTGGTTGCCCAAAGAGAGGCTGAGGCCCCTTTGCTTCACCGCGCTCGCCGTGCAACACTCGCTGCATATGCAGGCGAGTCTTTTCGATGAGCGAGGCTGGCTACCGCGTCTTTCTCTCCGCCGTCACCAGCGAGTTCGGCAAGGCGCGCAACGAGATCGCCAGCGACCTCGCCGCGCGCGGCCTGACCGTGAGGGTGCAGCGCGACTTCCGGCAGGAAGCGGACACCGAAACCACGCTCGCCAAGCTCGACAAATACATTCGCGGCTGCGACGCGGTGGTGCACGTCGCCGGCAAGCGCAGCGGCTCGTTCCCCGGCGAAGACGAAGCGAAGCCTTACCTGCACGTATTGCCGCCCGGCGTCCCCCGCGCCTCGCTCACGCAGTTCGAGTTTCATCTGGCGCGGCATCACCGGCGGACGTTCTACATCTACATCGCCAAGCCCGACTACGTTGCCGACGAGCCGGCGCCGACTTCGGCGGACGAAGATCCAGCCTCACAGATCGACCACATCAGATGTTTGGAAAAGCTCGATCGCGACTACTTTTCGACGCCTGATCAACTCTGCCGTCTGGCGCTGAAATCGGACTGGCCCATGCTGGGCCGCCTGAAGCCAATGAACCTCCCCTACCCGAGCCTTGGCGCGCTGTTCGTCGGGCGCGAGCGGGCGCTCGAGGAGCTCGAGGGCGCGCTCGGCAAGGGGGCGGCGGCGGTGGCGGGGAAGGCGCTGCATGGGCTCGGGGGAGTCGGCAAGACGCGGCTCGCGATCGAATATGCGTGGGCGCAGGCAGCCAAATATTCGGCGCTGTTGTTCGTTGCCGCCGAAACGCCGGAGCGGCTGAACGCCAGCCTCGCCGCGCTCGCAGACGTTCTCGGCCTCGAGGATTCTACGCGCGACGACGAAAAGATTGCTGCGGTGCGCGCCTGGCTCGCGCGCCATCCGACGTGGCTGATGATTTTCGACAACGTCGACGACGAGAAGGCGGTCGCGGCGGTCGCCGCGCTTCTGCCAAAACTTTCCGGCGGCCACGCGCTCGTCACCGCGCGGGCGCAGAATTTTCCGCCGGAAATCCACAAGCTCGAGGTCGGCGCGCTCGCTGCCGATGCGGCGACGAGATTCCTGCTCGAGCGCACGCCCGCGCGCGCCCGAGCGGCGGACGACGAGGCCCGGGCCCGCGACCTCGCCGGCGAGCTCGGCGGCCTCGCGCTCGGGCTCGAACAGGCCGGCGCCTATATCGAGCATCAGCGTATCGGCTTCGCGCGCTACCTGAAAATTTGGCGCGAGGCGCGCGAGAAGGCGCTGGCGTGGTTCGACAGGACGCTGATGAGCTACAACCACGACGTCGGCCTCGCCGCGACTTTTGCGACGTCGGTGGAAAAACTGACGCCGGCGAGCCGGCGGCTGATGCAGCGGCTGGCGTTGTTTGCGCCCGATCCGATTCCCGATTCTCTGCTCGAGATCGCGATAGCAGGCGAGGAGGACGACGCGCACGAGGCCCGCGCCGGGCTGTTCGCCTATTCGCTGCTCTCGCGCGCCGACAGGGACGGGGCGCCGGGCTTCGCCATGCATCGTCTGGTGCAGGATTTTGCGCGGCGCGAGATGGCCGCCGAGCGCGCAAAAGCGGCGCTCGGCGAGGCGCTGGCTTGGGTGAACGCGGCGTTCGTCGGCGATCCCCAGGACGTGCGAAGCTGGCGGACGCTCGACCCGCTGGCGCCGCACGCGCTCGCGCTCGCCAGACGGGCGGACGCAGGCGGCGGCGTAGAGCCGACCGCGCGGCTGTTCAGCGTCATCGGGTCGCTTTTCTATGCGAAAGCGCGATGGGCCGAGGCCGAGCCGCTGATGCGCCGCGCGCTCGAAATCGACGAGGCGAGTTTCGGGCCGCAGCATCCCGACGTCGCCATCGACCTCAACAATCTCGCGCAATTGCTGCAAGCCACGAACCGCCTCGCCGAGGCCGAGCCGCTGATGCGCCGCGCGCTGGCGATTTTCGAGGCGAGTCTTGGGCCGGAGCATCCAAACACCGCGATCGTGCGCAAGAACCTCGCCGCGCTGCTCGCCGCGCGGGACGGCTCCGCGGGCGCGGCGCCGCCGTGAGCGGGTTCAGCGCGTTGCGGCCGGGGGGAACTTTTCGTGCAGCCCAACCCTCTCGTCCTGAGGCGCCCCGAAGGGGCCTCGAAGGACGCTCCAATGGATACGCCGGCATGTGCAAAGCGCTGTTTCCCCCGATGAGTCAGCCGGAGAATGGTGAAGCCTGCAGTTTGCCGCCACTGGCATTGTTCACTGGATCATCCTTCGAGGCCCCTTCGGGGCGCCTCAGGATGAGGGTCGCGGGATGAGTTCACGTCGGCTTCGCGCACGTTGATGCAAGAAAGACCGCCAATTGTAGCCGCGGGCGTTGAC
>JBKQKS010000375.1:0-8573 GCA_052147395.1 Roseiarcus sp. | reverse complement strand
TGATGTCCAGAGCAGCGATGCCCTCCATTTCAAGCAACCGAACGATCCGTCACAGGACCCTCTAGTTTGACCTGGACAGCAGGTTGGACGGGCTTTCCGTGGAAAGCCGCGGTTTTCCTGTCTATCTCTGGTTAGGACTCTCCCTCATGGAAGGCCCGAGCACAAGGAATACGGTCACTTGCTTCATTACCTGCTCTCTCGACCCGCAGACGCCGTGCGCTGGGAAATGAAGGAAGTGTCACCGTTTTCCAGTCTGGCGGAACCGGTCGTGCCGGCTGGAGCGTCCTTCGAGGCCGCTTCGCGGCGCCTCAGGACGAGGGGGGTTGATTGCGTCACCGTTGTTTTCCTTGGTTTTCTCTCGCTAGGAGAGATGTGTGCATGCAGTAGGACGGCGACCCCGGCAGCCGCGCTCACCGCGCGCGGCTACAGGCCGATGAGCCGCATCGCCGAGCCATAGGCGAAATAGAGCATCAGCGCCGCCGTCGCCGCCTCGACGAAGATCGTCCAGGCGCGGCGCTGGGCGCCGTCGAGCCCGCGATGCAGCGCTGCCGTCGCGGAAGCCCAGAGCACGCCCCAGGTCAGCGCGCCGGCGATGACGGCCGCCGCCATGGCGAGGATATGCGTGGCGTCGGCGCCGGCGAGTTCCGGTCGGCCGATCGCGGCGAGCCAGAAGGCGACGTTCCACGGGCTCGTCAGCGCCATCGCCGCCCCGAGCAGATAGGCCGGACCGGAACGCTCGGGCGCGGCGCGCGGCGGCGGCTCGGCCGCCGCGCGAAAGGCCCGCCACGCGCCGCGCAGGAACACGAAGCTCAGCGCCAGCAGCAGCGCGACGCTGGCAGCGCCCATCAGCCAGCGCGCCCGAGAACCCTGGAACATGAGACCGACGCCGAGCGAGACCCCGAGCGCCCACAGCGCATCGCCCGACGACGCCCCGGCGAGCAGCGTGATCGCGGAGAGGAATCGCCCCGACGACGCGCGGCGCGCGATCTCCGCATTGATCGGCCCCGGCGGCCAAGCGACCGACCAGCCGAGCAGGAAGCCCGTGGCGACGATAGTGGGATAGGAAGGGAACATGGCGTGCGGCAGACCTCGGCGCCGCCCGTCTATGCCCTCCTCGACGCCGGGGGAAGACGCTTCGCCGCGGCGCCGTTCTCAAAATCCCCTTTCCTCGCCCGAGAAGGGCGTCACATCCTCAGCACGATCTTGCCGATGTGCTCGGAGCGCTCCATGCGCGCGTGGGCCCTCGCGACATCGGCGAAGTCGAACACCGAGTCGATGACGGGCTTGCAGAGGCCGGCTTCGATCAAAGGCCAGACCCTGGCGCGCAACGCTTCGGCGATCGCAGCCTTTTCCGCGATGCTGCGCGGCCGCAGCGTCGAGCCGGTATGGGTGAGCCGTTTCATCATCAAGGGCCTGAGATCGAGCGCGACCTCGGCGCCGTGCAGGAAGGCGATCTGCACGATGCGGCCGTCCACGCGGGCGGCGGCATAATTGCGCGGCGTGTAGTCGCCTCCCACCATGTCGAGGATCAGATGCGCCCCATGGCCGTCGGTTGCGGACTGGGTGGCGAGGACGAAGTCCTCGTCGCGATAGTTGATCGCGAGATCGGCGCCGAGCCTTACGCAGGCCTTGGCCTTGGCGTCGGAGCCGACGGTGACGATCACTTTGGCGCCGAACGCCTTGGCGAGCAGGATCGCGGTGACGCCGATGCCCGACCCGCCGCCGTGGACCAGCAGCGTCTCGCCGGCGCGAAGCGCACCGCGCTCGAACACATTGGTCCAGACGGTGAAATAGGTCTCCGGGATCGCCGCCGCCGCCTCGGGCCCGAGCCCCGCGGGAATCGGCAGCGCGCAGCTTTCGTGGGCGACGCAATAATCGGCGTAGCCGCCGCCCGCGACCAGCGCCGTCACCCTGGCGCCGAGGGCGTGCCGGCTCGCCCCCTCGCCGAGCGCGGCCACGGCTCCGGCGACCTCGAGCCCGAGCACGTCGGTCGTTCCCGGCGGCGGCGCATATTCGCCCTGGCGCTGCATCGCGTCCGGCCGGTTGATTCCGGCCGCGGCGACGCGGATCAGCACTTCGCCGGCTTTCGGCCGAGGGATCGGGCGCTCGACCAGGGTCAGCGCCTCCGGCCCGCCGGGAACGGGCGCGACCACGGCGCGCATCATCGCTTTGCCGCTCATCTCGGGTCTCGTCTCGGTTATCAGCCGACCGGCGCGGTGACGCCGTCGATCGGCGGCGCGGCGCGGAACGCCGGCAGTTCTTCCGCGCGGGCGCAATAATCGGAGATGCGGGGATAGCGGCGCGGGTCGATGAGCTCGACGAGGTCGCCGAGCGTCGTCTGGGCGAAACCCCAGGCGCAGGTGACGGTGACGTCGGCGATGCCGATCGCCTCGCCGCCGATCCAGCCGCTTCCCGGCAGCTCGGCGTCGAGCGCGGCGAGGCCCCTCTCGAGCTGGCCGCCAATGCGCTTGCGCCAGCTCTCGCTGCGTTCGCCGGGGCCGCGCAAGGCGCGCTCGTAATGGACCTGCACCGACTTCTCCATCACGGTCAGCGCCACGCCGCAGGCGTGCGCGGCCTTCAGTGGCGTCGGCGAACGGGCGACCGAGAGAGCGGCGAGCGCCGGATGCAGCGCGCCGAGATATTCCAGGATGACGCTCGAATCGACGAGCGCAGCCCCGTTGCCGAGCACCAGGCTCGGCGCCTTCAACAGCGGGCTCAGCTTGGTGAACTCGGCGATGTGGCGAAACAGCGAGACCGGCCGATGGCGGAACGGGATCTTCGCCATCATGAGCGCCACCGCGACGCGCCTGACGTACGGGGAATCGAGCATGCCGACGAGTTGCATCATGGGGCGCCTCCTGGGCATATGAGACCCCATCGCCGCGCTCCACGCAAGAAGCCCCGTGCCCCGCCTCTCGATCGAAACTCTCATTCCCGCCTTTCCCGCCTTCCGCGCCGCGCTCGTCGTCGCCGAGCGGCTTTGCATCCCCGAGCGGCGCTGTTGCTCGCCGCCCGACTGGGGAGACGATGCGCGCGTTCGAAATCAGCGCGACGCCCGCCCTCGACCCACGACAGACCTCGTCCCGAGGTGGCCCGCAGGGCCGTCGAAGGACGACTCCAGAGGGCGCCGGCGGCTCCGCTGACCCCGGCGCCTCGCGGCGGCGTCCGGTCCCACTGGAGCGCCGTTCGCGACCGCTCGCGGGCCTTCGCGGAGCCGTAAATAAGTAAAGACGGGCGTACCGCCGTAATGCCTCATAGCACTACGACCCGCGTCCCCTTTGCGACCCGCTGATAGAGGTCGATCACGTCGGCGTTGAGCATGCGGATGCAGCCGGACGAAACCGCCTTGCCGATGCTCTTCGGGTCGTTGGTGCCGTGAATGCGGAACAGCGTATCCTTGTTGGCCGCGAACAGATAGAGCGCACGGGCGCCGAGCGGATTGTCCATGCCGCCATCGACATGGGCCGGCAGTTCAGGCTGACGTTCGAGCATTTCCGGCGGCGGCGTCCATCCCGGCCAATAGGCCTTGCGGCCGATCTCGGCGACCCCTTTCCAGGCAAAACCCTGCCGACCGACGGCAATCCGATATTCGATCGCTTGCCCACCCCCGAGCGAGAGAAACAGTTTTCGCGACCGCGTGTCGATGGTGAGGGTTCCGCTCTCTTCCCTCGTCGGATCGGCGACGATCTTTCGTGTCGTCACCTTCATGTCGACGTAGCGGTCGAAGTCTCCAGGGGTCGAATAATAGGGGTCGGCGTCCGCAGGCAGACTGGCGGGGCCTAAGTCCAGCGGCGGCGGCGCCGTATTGGGGGGCCACGCTTTTGCCGCGTCGCAGCAGCCTGCCAGCACCGCAGTGGCGAGAACGATCGCCAGAAGGTGGGGGACAAAAGGCGCGCGGCGCCCATGCACTCCGGTCCGAGATCGTTGCTCGGGATAGAAAAACGTAAACGGCATCGTCGCGTCGGCTCCGGCTCGCTATAGCGCCGCCTCGAGGTGGCCGGAGGAATATGTCGAAGATCGGGCGCGCGACATAGGACGTCTCGTCGCGTCGGTCGGATCGCGGTCGGGACGCTCATTGCCGAGCGCCCCCCGCACAGAACCGTACGGGCGGGATTCCCGCATACGGCTCCCACCTCGGGTGTCAACGACCGGCCGGCAGTGCGTTCGTCCGATGTACGCCCGCCCTCCCGCGCCTGTGACCCGTCGACCGGGCGCTCGAGTCCGGAACGTGCTTTGCGGGATTGGCTTCCCCTCGCTCCCCGCCCGTGGCGCCGACGAGATCCGCCGGCGTCATGCCTGGGAAGCCTCGCTTCCTCGGATCGTCCGAGAACGGTTGGGGCGCAAGGGTTGACAGGCTGTGAAGTCGAGACGGCGGCAAGACCGGATAGGCCTGAAGCGCAGACGCCGCCGCCTCAGAACCGCATCCCGATATTCAGTGTGATCGCGTCGCTGTTGGGGTTGGGCTGCGTCAAGCCGCCGCTCGAGTAATGGTCGAAGGCGATCGAGACGCGCACCGATCTGTTCACGTAGAAGCCGATCTCGTTGACGAGGTGAAACTGAAACGCTGCGCCCGCGAACCCTTGCGGCCGCGGTCCGGGCGCATAATAACTCGGGCCGGCGCTCCACGACAGGAACACCGGCATCGAGCCGTCCGCGGCCAGGTTCACGTTCTTGAACACGTATTCGTCGTTGACGCCTACGCCGGCGAGAAAATCGCCGCGCTGATCGGCAAAGACGGTCGCTTGCGGGCGCAGGTTGAGGAAGCTCCAACCATAGACGTAGTTGAACGCGCCCTCGACGCCGTATCTGGTCGCGGGGCCTCCTCCGCGGAACGGCCCGAGGCCGGCGTAGATGGCGCTGTCGGTCGGGCCGATCGTGCTGATGCTCGGGTCTACGAGATTTTCCCCGCCCCACAACGCCGCATACAAGAAGGGCAGCGTCTTCAGCCAGATGTCGATCACGGGCCCCGCCTTCGCGATGCGAGCCCGCGCGACGCGGGCTCTTCCGCGAAGTCACGAATCCGCGAATCAGATTAACATTTCGTTTTCCATGTTTGCAAAAATTCAGCGGCCGATGTCGACCGCGTGGGCGAGCACGAAATCGACGATTGCGCCGACAGCGTCGAGGTCGAGCACGGGGACTGAGACTTCGGGCAGTTGCGCGTCGCTGGCGACGGCGACGATGTCGGAGCCCGGCCGCCACATCAGTTCCCGGCCTTCGCTGGGGCGAAAAACTTCGATCGCGGGATGGCGATGGCTGTGGAAACCTTCGATCAGCAGCAGATCGACGGGCGCCATGCGCGCGATGAGGCTCGTCAGCGGCGCCTCGGGCTCGCCGCGCATCTCGTGCATCAAGGCCCAGCGCGAATCGGAGACCAGCATCACCTCGCTCGCGCCGGCCTCGCGGTGGCGGAACGAATCCTTGCCCGGCCGGTCGATGTCGAAGCCGTGATGGGCGTGCTTCACCGTCGAGACCGTCACGCCCCTCGCGACGAGAGTCGGGATCAGCGCCGTCATCAGCGTCGTCTTGCCCGAGCCGCTACGGCCGACGAGGCCAAAAATCTTCATCTCACGATCCCAACAGCAGCGCAAAATAAGTGCGCCCACGACCCTTGCCGTCATTGCGAGTGAAGCGAAGCAATCCAGGGGCCGCAGTCGAGCCGCTCTGGATTGCTTCGCTTCACTCGCTCTTGACGGCGGAGAAAGTTGACGCGCTTATTTTGCTGCGTCGCCTAACTACCCGAGCCGGACGGAGGACGAAAGAGCGCCCGCCGTCCCTTTTTCGTAGCCACTTTTTTACCGCCGCGCCCTAGCCGCCGAGGCCGCGGCGCGCTAACGCTGGCATGGCGCCGTCGTTCGAGGCCGCGGTATGAGCAAACTGAAAGTGATCGCGGGTCCGTTCGAGTTCGACGCGCGGTTCGAGACCGACAACGCGCCGGCGACCTGCAAATCGTTCCTCGAGCGCCTGCCGTTCGTTTCCAAGATCATCCACGTGCGCTGGAGCGGCGAGGGCGTGTGGATCCCGCTCGGCGACGCCAAGTTCGACGTCGGCTACGAGAACGCGACCAGCTATCCCGCGCCCGGTGAGATCATCCTCTATCCCGGCGGGGTCAGCGAGACCGAGATTCTCATCGCCTATGGCGCGGTGCGATTCGCCTCCAAGGCCGGCCAGCTCGCCGGCAACCACTTCCTCACCCTGACGTCGGGCCTCGACAATCTCTATGTGCTGGGCCGCAAAACCCTGCTCGAAGGCGCGCAGCCGATCCGCTTCGAGCTCGCCTGAACGAGGCTGCCATGACCTTCGACCCGCTGGCAAAAGTCCGTCTCGGGCGCACGGACCTCGAGGTGACGCCGATCTGCTTCGGGAGCTCCGGCCTCGGCGACATGCCCGACACCTATGGCTACAGCGTCGACCAGGCGCGCGCCGAAGCGACCCTCGGGGCGATCTTCGACGGGCCGGTGAATTTCCTCGACACCTCGCGCATTTACGGTTTCGGCCGCAGCGAGGAGCGAATCGGCGCCGTCATCCGCGAGCGCGGCCTGCCCAAGGGCTTCGTCATCGCGACCAAGCTCGACCGCGACTTCGTGACCGGCCGCTTCGACGCCGACGCGGCGCGGCGCTCGCTCGAGGCGAGCCTGAAGGCGCTCGGCCTCGACAGGATCGACCTGCTGCATTTGCACGATCCCGAGCACGCCGCCTCGCTCGCCGAGACGACGCGTCACGACGGGGCGCTGGGCGAGCTGTTCCGCATCAAGCAGGAAGGGCTCGCCAAGGCCGTCGGCCTCGCCGCCGGCGACGTCGAGATCATGATCCCGCTGCTGCAGGATTGGAATTTCGACGCGCTCATCACCCACAACCGCTTCACGCTCGCCAACCGCAACGCCGAGAAGATGATCGACCTCGCGGTGGCGCGCGGCGTCGCGGTCATCAACGCCGCGCCCTATGCCGGCGGCGTGCTCGCCAAGGGCGCGACCGCCTTCCGCCGCTATGTCTACCAGGAGGCGACCGACGCCGTGCTCGACCCGATCCGCCGCATCGAGGCGATATGCGTCCGCCATGGCTGCCCTCCGGGAGCGGTCGCGCTGCAATTCTCGATGCGCGACCGGCGAATCGTTGCGACGGTGTGCGGGGTCAGCAAGCCCGAGCGCGTCGCCGAGACCCTCGCCTGGGCTCGATTCCCGGTTCCGCAGGCGGTGTGGGACGAGCTCGCCGCCCTGCCCTACGCCACCGACGATCCGGAGGCGACGCGGGTCTACAGGCCGGGGTAATACGGTTTCCCTCGCAAACAGTATTATTCGCGCACGACCAGCACCGAGCATTGGGCGTGGCGCACGATGGTCTTGGCGTTGGAGCCGAGCAGATAGTCGGACATGACGGGGCGATGCGAACCGACGACGACGAGGTCGGCGTTCCATTCCTTGGCCTCGCGCAGCAGCTCGTGATAGACGCCGCCGCTGGTGACCGCGGTGCTCACCTTCACGTTCGGCGCGTCGATCTTCGCCGCTATGGCGGCGAGCGAGTTGCGGGCTTGAGTTTCCTGCTCGGCGTCGAAGTCAGCGGGCACGTATTCCATGAAGGTCGCCGGCAACAACGGCTGGACGTTGACGAGCCGCAGTTCGCCCTGACTCATGGTCGCGAGCTCGAGCGCGCGGTCGAGCCCCCTGGGCGTCGGCGAGCTCTCGGCGAGATCGACGGCGAGAATGATTCGGCGGAACATCTTGACCTCCCTCTTCGCGTTGGCGCCTTCCCGACGGGCGAGTTCGAACAATTTGGCGCGAGACAGGCTGAAAAGGCATTGCTCAACGTCAATTTCCGAGTCGGCGCAAGGCGCTGCGCGGCGCGGCGGTCATTGTTCCGAAACGTCGACGTGGCTATAAGGGCGCCGATTTCTCCCCAGGGATGGGTTTCATGGGCGCGATCGGCATGATCTCGGAAGGCTACAAGCCCAGCGACGAGGAACCGTTCATGAACGATCGCCAGAAAGAGTACTTCCGGCGCAAGTTGCAGGCGTGGCGCGAGTCCATTCTCGCCGAAAGCAAGGAGACGCTCGCCGCGCTGCAGAACGAGAGCGAGAATCACGCGGATATCGCGGACCGCGCATCCTCGGAGACCGATCGCGCAATCGAGCTGCGCGCGCGCGACCGTCAGCGCAAGCTGATCTCCAAGATCGAAGCCGCAATGGCGCGGATCGACGACGGAACCTACGGCTACTGCGAAGAAACCGGCGAGCCGATCGGACTGAGACGTCTCGACGCGCGCCCGATTGCGACGCTGTCGGTCGAAGCGCAGGAGCGCCACGAGCGGCGCGAGAGGGTCTATCGCGACGAATGACGCCGTTTCCGAGGGAACTTATTCCCCTGGCGCAAAACTCCGCGTTTCGAATAAAGCAGTGTCGCGCGATTTGAGTAACCGGGGCAGATTCCCAGGCGGCGCCATTCTGTAGCCGAGGTCCCTCATCCTGAGCTTGTCGAAGGACGAGCTCGGTCGGCGCGTAAGCGCCTCATTCTCAGACGACTTTTCCAAGCGGAAGGGGCGAGGTCGACGACCTCGCCTACAAGGGCGCCCGGGAATCT
>JBKQKS010000374.1:0-3783 GCA_052147395.1 Roseiarcus sp. | reverse complement strand
TTCGCGATCGGGAACGTCTTGGCGATAACGCCAAGGCTGATGAAATCCGAGGTCCGCCTCCCCGAGTTGAGCGCCGCCGCCGTCCGCGCCATCGATCCCTGCCACCTGATTCGAAAGGCCCCAGGCTTGGAGAAGATGGTTAACAAAGGGTTAACATATTGGTAAGTGAACGGTATTGCCCTTAAGCTACAGAATGACGCCGCCCGGGAATTTGCCCCGGTTGTAGCTCCCAAGCCAGCGGCCAGGGGCGGCGGCTTTTCCGTCATCGCCGTGCTCGTCACGGCCATCCACGTGGTTCGGCTGCACGAAGGTTCATCGTTCGCGCGAGCTTCAGTTTCGCGCCAATCGGAAAGCGCTGTGTTGCGGATCGACGTGGATGGCCGTGACGACCCCCGGGTCGAGCCCGGGGGCGGCCATGGCGGCATTGGCGCGATTCAGTCCGCGCCAACGACCCCGGTTTGCCAGTTGCGCCCGGTTACAAAACTCGCGCGAAGCTCTTCGAATCGAATGGGGAGTTGCGCGCGAAGGGGATGCCGTCTCCCTCGGAAACGGTATTGAGCGCGCGGTGAGCCGAGCCGCCAACGCAGGCAATCCGCTTGCTGAGACGATCACTTCCAGGCCGCGAGCGCCGCGTTGACGATCTTGTCGCCGTCGGCGGATTTTTCGAACGTGAGCTTGGCAATGCGCCCATCGGCGAGAAGCATCGGGAAATCGAACCAGCTGCCGGCGGCGATGGCGTCGAGATTGTGCTTCTCGTCGGCGTCGGTGCGATTGAGGCCAATGAGAAAATAGGTTTCGTTGATCATCACCCGAACGCCGGCCAGCGGAGTCACCTCGGGAGGATCGTCGCGACGCATCTGCGGCACGCCGACATCCTTTATCGCTTTGATCGGCGAGTCGTCGTCGAACGAGAAGTGTAGGTCGATGGTGTGCGAGGCCGGCAACATGGAGTCGACGTTCTTGCGCAGAATCATCGTCGCCCGCATCTTCAGATCGGGGATTTCGACTTCGGCCTTCACCGCCGGGCCTCCCGTCTGGCCAGGGGCCGGCGGCAACATCGACCAGACGGCGGCGCCGACGCTGACTGCGGGTTTCTGCACATCCTGAGGCAACGCGACGAGCATCGCCGCACGGGCGCCGGCGGACTGAATTTCGGCGAGCGCGGGCGGCGGCTGAGACGCCGCCGGCGACGGCGCGAGGCTCGCGGGGGCTGCGCCCGGCGTTGCTTCCGCCGCGGGCGTCGGGGCAGCCGGAGCGGATTGCGGCGGCGCCGGCGTAGCGGTCGCGACACCCTCGACGTTGGCGCCCGCCCGATTGGCGATCTTCGGTCCGCTGTCGCTGGCGACCGGCGCGGGCATCTCGCTCGGCAAGGGCAGCGCGAGGTCCTGCGCCTTCTGCGAGCGCAACAAGAACGCGGCGACGGCGACGAGGCCGACGAGACCCACCAGGATCGCGACCGTCGCCCGCATCCAGGCGCGACCGCCGCTGGGCTCTTCGGCTCGCGGCGCGCTGGGCCGCGTCGGTTCCATCTCCGCGCGCGGCGGCGACGCGCCGGCCGACCCGTTTTCGGCGGCGACGCGCGCGACTTCCTCGCCGAACGGCGCGTACACTGCCGGCGGGGTGGCGACCACGCCGCCGACCGGCGCGTCCGCGGCGCCGAGCTTCGGCGCCAGGTCCGCAGCGGGCGATTGCGAAGCGCTTTCCTCGACCTGCGGCGGCGCCACCGGCGGCGCAGACCGTAGCGGCGGCTGAGGCCGTTGCGGCGGCTGAGGCCGTAGCGGCGAGGGCGCGGATCGCACCGCGGGCGGGGCGGCGCCGAGCGTCGGCGCCAACGGCCTGGTCGGAGCGGGAGGCCGGACGGATGGCGTCACATCGGCGTGAGGCTTGGGGAAATTCTGCGCCGGCGGCGGCGCGGGCGGCGGGGTCCAGCTTGCAGGCCCTTCGGCGCCCGGCGGCGCGATTTCGCCCTCGAGGCGCATCACTGCGGCTTCGAGGGAGGCCCCTTCGCGCGCGATGTCGCTTTCCGGCAGCGCCGGCTTCAGTGAACGCAACTGATTGTTCAGCGCCTTGCGGGCCCGATCGTAGATCGCCTGTCGCGCCGATGGCGTGGGCGGCTGGGGCAGGTTGGCGACCGCGCGCGAAAGCAACGAATAATAGTCAGCCATTACGCCATCCGCTCGAGCCGTCGACGCGCCTTACGAAACACGACAGGTCAGTCCTGAAAGGGATCATGCACCAGAATCGTATCGTCTCGCTGCGGGCTCGTCGATAGCAAGGCGACCGGCGCGCCGATCAGCTCTTCGATTCGACGCACGTATTTGATCGCCTGCGCCGGCAGGTCGGCCCAGGACCGCGCCTTGCTCGTGACGCCCTTCCATCCTTCGATCGTCTCGTAAACCGGCTCGATCCGCGCCTGGGCGGACTGGGAGGCCGGCAGATAATCGATCTCCTTGCCGTCCAGCCGATAGCCGATCGCGACCTTGATCTCTTCAAACCCGTCCAAAATGTCGAGTTTGGTCAGCGCGATGCCGTCGATGCCGCAGATGCGCGCGGTCTGGCGGGCGAGCACGGCGTCGAACCAGCCGCAGCGCCGCGGGCGCCCGGTATTGGTGCCGAATTCATTGCCGCGCCGCCCGATCAGCCGCCCGATCTCGTTGTCCTGCTCGGTCGGGAACGGCCCGGCGCCGACGCGCGTGACATAGGCCTTCGCGATGCCGAGCACATAGCCGATCGCCCCCGGTCCCATTCCCGATCCGGTCGCCGCGTTGGCCGCCACCGTGTTGGAGGACGTCACGAAGGGATAGGTGCCGTGGTCGACGTCGAGCAGCGCGCCCTGGGCGCCCTCGAACAGGATGCGCCTGCCGGCCCGCCGCGCGCGGTCGAGCAGGTCGAAGGTCGGGGCCATGAACGGCAGGACTTTCGGCGCAACCGCCAGAAGCTCGTCGCGGATCGCGCCCGCGCTCGGCGCGGGCAGACCGAGCCCGCGGCAAAGCGGGTCGTGGTGGGCGAGCAGGCGCTCGATCTTGTCGTCGAGCGCGTCCGGCTCGGCGAGGTCCATGAGGCGGATCGCGCGGCGGGCGACCTTGTCCTCGTAGGCGGGGCCGATGCCGCGCTTGGTCGTGCCGATCTTGGCGCCGCGCGACGATGCGGACTCCCGGTGGGAGTCGAGCTCCCGGTGCAGCGAGAGGATCAGCGGGACGTTCTCGGCGATCTTCAGGCTTTCGGGCGTGACCTCGACGCCCTGACCGCGGATCTTCTCGATCTCGTCGACGAGATGATAAGGATCGAGAACGACGCCGTTGCCGATCACCGACAGCTTGCCGGGACGGACGATGCCCGACGGCAGCAGGGCGAGCTTGAACACCTTGCCGTCGATCACCAGCGTATGGCCGGCGTTATGACCGCCCTGGAAGCGGACGACGACGTCCGCGCCGACCGACAGCCAGTCGACGATCTTACCCTTGCCTTCGTCGCCCCACTGGGCGCCGACCACCACGACATTGGCCACCGGCGTTTGCCCTCCGTGCGCCTTCAAAAAGCATGAAACCCCGGCGCCAGACAATAAGCTGGGGCCGGGGCTTATTGCGAAAATGGCGTAGACGATTGGGATAGCGGAGTAAAGCTGCGCAGTCGTCACAGGGGCGCCGGCGAACCCTGGCCGAGCCTTGCGCGCGAAAATTGGCGGCCCCGTCTTGGATTGGTCATGCGCCGTGTCCATATGCCCGGGCGCGGGCGGTTCAGACCCGCATGGGAGACCATGATGACCCCCGAAGAACGCCAGAT
>JBKQKS010000373.1:0-9796 GCA_052147395.1 Roseiarcus sp. | reverse complement strand
AAGCGATCTCGCCCCGGAGCGGTTCCTCAATGTAGCGAATGAGGTTCGAGGTTTCGGACAGCACGTTCGGCGTGAATAGAATTCGACCTGAATGGGCTATTATGTTCGTTAATATATTAAAGTCAATCTCATCGAATGTGCCGCGCAATCTCTTGTGTTTTGCAATATATCCCACGTTTGTCTGGCCAACGAAGAACAGCACCGCTAAATTGGCATCGACAACGAGCGTTCGTTGCATTAATTGTTGGTCTCTCTTGGAAGGACAGACAACACGGTTCCGTCCGTATCGCGTATCCGAACGATTTTATACGTCCGCCGAGAATTTGAGTAGCCAACAATTTTCGCAATTGCGTCTTGAGTGCTATCATTCCACGGGCGAGAGAAGCCCAATGTAATCTCCCACATTCCGGTAGAGTCGTCGTGTTCGACACCCTCGAGGCCCAAATTCGTAACGCCCTCGTCGCTGAAAATGTCGGCGACATAGGCTTTGGCCTTCTTGACTGCTTCTTTCACATCCAACATCTGGGAACGTCCAAGAGCTTTTGGCGCGAGAGGGCAATTCGCGAACCCTCGCGATCCCTATCCTACATGGCGGTTGCCGAGCCAACAAGACGAGCCGCCGACTCCGGCCAGATCCGCGGTCTCGTGATCCAAACCATGTTCATGCCTCGTCGCTTCCCTCGGTTTCCGCAGCGCGCCGGCAATCGGCGGGCAAGAAGACGGCGTTGTCCCTCGGCGGCCCGCCGCCCCGGCGCGAGCGCGTCCTACTTATGGCGATTCCGTGCGCTCCGGTCGGCGTGATATCCATACGGCATCGACATCTGCCGGCCGGCGCCCGCGCGAGGGCAGGGCGCCACCGTCGCCGCGGACACTTGGATCGGCGCTCGCAGCGCGAAGACGACAGCGAGAGGAGCGGCTCGACATGCAACGAAACGCTGGCGAACAAGTCCTGCGGCCGCTCGACATCGTCCTCGAGCGCGCCCAGCGGAGCAATCGGCCGCCGATCGCGGTCGTCGACATCGGTTCGAATTCCGTGCGGCTGGTGATCTACGACGAGCTGAGCCGTGCGCCAAAGGTCGGATTGTGACCGCCGGCGCCGTAGGCGATTCCTGGGGAACGCCGAGGCTCTAGGAATCGCTGCCGCCGAACAGGCTGCCGAGCAATCCGCCCGCCGCGCCGAGCGCGGCGCCGGCGGCGATGCCGCCCGCGGTGGAATTGGCGCCAGTGTCGCTGCCGGAGCGCGGCAGATAGCGCGCGATCTCCTCGGCGAGGTTGAGGATCGGCATGCTCTGCAGCCAGACATGGCCGGGGCCGGTGAGGGAGGCGAGGAACAGCCCCTCGCCGCCGAACAGGATGTTGCGGAACCCGCTCACCATCTGGATGTCGAAGGAAACGCTGGGCTCGAACAGCCCGACATGCCCGGCGTGAACCAGCAAGCGCTCGCCCGCCGCGAGATCGCGTTGCACGAGCTCGCCGGAGAGGTCGAGCCAGACGACGCCGGGGCCGGTCACTTTTTGCAGGATGAAGCCGTCGCCGCCGAAGAAGCCGGCGCCGATGCGCTTCTGCCAGGCGACCTCGAAAGTCACCGGCTTCTCGGCGACCAGGAACGTCTCCTTGCGGCAGATGAGCGACTGGCCAGGCTGCAGCAGGGCAGGGACGATGGTTCCGGGAAAGCGCGGGGCGAACGCGACATGGCCCTGGCCAGACGCGGTGAAATCGGTGATGAAGAACGAGCCGCCGCCGAACGAGCGCCTCAAGCCCGCCAGCAAGCCGCCCCCCGTGTGGGTGTTCATCTGGATCTGATCGTTCATCCACGCCATGGTGTTGGTCTGGCTGTAGACCGATTCGCCGGGAGCGAGGTCGATGGCGACGGTCTGCATGATGTTGCCGGAAATCTCGTAGCGCATGATTCGCCCTCGGGTCCGCGTCGCGCGGCGGCCACAATTATGCACGAGTCGCCGCCCGGGGTCGATCGTGCGCCTCGGGTCGTTGTCAACGCTCGTCAAATCCGGCCTTCGTCTTCGAGCGACAAGCGCGCTTCCTCGGCGGCCTTCACCGCGATGCGCCGCGCCGCGGCGAGGCGCTGCCAATCGTCCGGGGACGCCAATACCACCGGGCGCCCGCATCGATAAAGTTCCGCTGCGGCCAACGCGCCCACGACGACGATCGGATCGCGTTTCAACATGAGGATCGCCGCCGGGCTGACCCCGAGGCGCAGCGCTTCCGCCAGCGCCGCGCTGCCCGAACTGGAGCCGCGCCCGGACGGCATCAGCAGGGCGCGGCCGGCGACGCATTGGCCGGCCTGCGGATGCCACCGGTCGAGGATGACGCGGGTGAGCGGGTCGAGGCCGCCCCAGAAGCTCAGCGGCTCGTCGAGCCGCAGCGGCGCGCCCGCGCCTTCGCCGCGAACCAGAGTGGTCGCGCGCGCGCTCACAGCCGCGTCACCACGCCCGCCCGCGCCGAGGCGATGCATTCGGCGAGCGTGCCGAACGCGATCTCGACGCCGAGATTGCCGGGCGCGTAGTAGGCGCATTTGCCCGAATTGGTCATCGCCGCCCGAACGTCCGCGCCCATCGGAGGCGTGACGTAGGTGCAGGTGTCGACGACCAGCCTCGCGCCGAAGTCGGAAAGCTCTCGCGCCCAACCGCGCGTTTCGAGGGCCGCAAGCGTCGCGCGATTGGTGTTGATCCAGACCGTTGCGCGCGCCGGCGATCCGGCGATGAGCGGCATCAGGCGCGTGAATTCGGCGAGCGAGAAATACGGGGTCCCGAGCGTGACGGCGCCGAGCGGCGCGCCATCCGGCAATGTCGACAGCGAGCGTACGGCGGCGACGAGGTCGTCGGCGCCGAAATGCACGACACGCCGCGGACGGTCGCCGTGAAACGCGGCGTCGAGCGTCGGCGCCTCGGGCGTGAGTCCGACGGCATGAAACAGACCGACCGCGCCGGATGACGCCGCCGCGGCGCCGAGCGCTTTCAGATCGTCCTCGAGCGTCGCGTCCGGAAGCCCGACGATGGCGGGAACCCCGCCGCCGAGCCGGCCGACGACATGGCCGACGGCGATGGCCGTCAGCTCTGCCGGCCATCTCGACGGCGTCGAGGCGATTTCGACGAGCGTTTCGGCGCGGCGAAGGGCGTCGAGGCGCCAGCCGAATTCGGGCGCCCGGCCTGTGATCGCGCAACAGAGGTCAATGAAATCGCCATAGCGCTCGGTGCGGGCGCCGATCACCGAATTGGCGAACACGATCGCGTTCGACTCGCCCCAGGCGACCTGGGCGCCGAAGCGGGGGCGATGGTGGGTCTGATGGGGCGCGCAGGTGAGCGACGCCTCACAGCCGAGCTCGACATGGGCTTCCATCAGCCGCCGCGCGTTCTCGCGGGTTGCGTCGTCGCCGCGAAATCTTTCGGGGTGGAGGAGGTCGAGCGAGCCGACGTCGAGTGGGGTCGGGACCCGCACATGGCCTTTGCCTGCGAGCAGGCGTTCGACGAAGTCGAGGCTGGCGCGGCCGAGATAGAGGCAGCCGTCGACGTGGGCGGCCTCGATGTCGAGCAAACGCCGCGCGTCGACGCTCAGCGCGAAGCTCGCGAGAAGGCGCATCGCGAAGGCCGCAGCCTCTCCCTCGCGGCCGCTCGGCATGGCCTCGTCTCGACCGTTCAATTGCAAACTCAGGGGTTCAGGCTAGCCGCCGCGACCGCCGCCGACAATCGTTTTCCAGCATTGGCGTGGTTTTGAGCCAAGTCATGGCGACTTCGCTGCGCGCGGGCGAGGGTTCTCGTGTGTATGCGAGGAGCAAACGGAATGGGCGCGAACTTGGGTCTTCCGCGGCCGGAAATGACCGGGGCCGCCGCTGCTGTCCTCGAAGCGCTGGCGCATCGCAGCACGCGGCGCCACATCGCGCCGAAACCCCTGGAGCTGGCCGACCTTTCGAATCTGCTTTGGGCGGCGTTTGGCGTCAATCGCGACCAAGGCCCGTTCGGGCAGCCCGGGCGTACGGCCAGCTCGGCGAGCAACTCGCAGGAAATCGAGGTCTATGTGCTGCTGGAGAGCGGCGCCTATGTCTTCAACGCGCGCGCCCATCGTCTGGACAGCATCGTCGACGAGGACATACGTCCGTTCGCATTGACGCCGGGGCAGCGCGCCGCCAGCGAAGGCGCGCCGACGCATCTGGTGTTCGTCGCCGATGTCGAGAAGCTCATCCATACCCGCGGCTATCCAGAGCCCGGCCTGCGCGATCCCGAGACGCAGAAGTCGTATTTCTTCATCGATGCGGGGCTGATCGCGGAAAACGTCTACCTCTACGCTTCGGCCGCGGGTCTCGCGGCATGGTTCCACAATTGCGATCGCGCGGCGTTGACTGACAAGTTGAAACTTCGGCCCGAGCAGCGAGTGCTGTTTGCGCAATCCGTGGGGTATCCGGCGCCCGGCGCCGTCAAAGGCGGCTGAAATTAGCGCCCTTGGCGCTCGCAGCGAACTCGGAGGTTCTGGAGCCGAGCATGGATCTGCGAGGCCAAGGGCGAGGGCAGGAGACATGTGCGGTCGAAATCGACGCTCCCGCCGGCGAGATCTAGTCGTCGGCGCGCCGTCTCGATCGCGGGCAGGCGCGGAACCGCGCCGGGATGAGTTCGCTCGGCTCAACTGAGCGCGCGGCTGACTTCGGCGAATTCCGAGCTGAGCCGGGTGCCGAGGGCCGTGAGGGCGCCGATGAGCGCCACGGCGATCAACGAGGCGATGAGCGCGTATTCGATCGCGGTTGCGCCGGTCTCATCTTCGAAGTAGCTGCGTATAATCTTCGACATCTTTCGCTCCTTATTTTGTTCTCGACGTGGAACCTGACGCTTCGCCCGAGGATGATCCCATCTATCGTTCCGGCGGAACCAGCTCCGTCCCACTGACCGAACGTTACCCCAAGTCGAACCTGGTGCAAATTGTGGACATTACCTAGGTCAGGTCAGAGTTGTTCGGACGCGTTAAGTATCAATTAAGGTTGAGCGCCATTCTTATCAGGTGAGACTTCGATTTCGCCTGCAGCTCGAGCATCCCCTGCTGCTTCGGGCAGCCCGGGCGTAGCGCCAGTTCGGCGAGCAACTGACAGGAAATCGAGGTCTATGTGCTGGTCGAGAGCGGCGCCGGCACAGCGCGCCATCAGTGACGGCGCGCCCACGCATCTGGTGTTCGTCGCCGATGTCGAGAGGCTCATCCATACCCGCGGCGATCCCGAGCCCGGCCTGCACGATCGGGAGACGCAGAAGTCGTCTTTCTTCATAGATGCGGGTCTGATCGCGGAAAACGTCTGCATCTACGCCTCGGCCGCGGGTCTCGGGGCATGGTTCCACAATTGCGATCGCGCGGCGTTGGCTCTTACGGTTTCCTCGGCGATCGCTCGCGATCGCGGAACCGAATCGCGCGAAGATCTTTGATTTGAAAGGGGAGTTTCGCGCGAATGGCATACCGTTTCGCTCGGAAGCGGTATCGGAAGTTGAAACTTCGGCGCGAGCGGCGGGTCTTGTTTGCGCAATCCGTGGGGGGTATCCGGCGCCCGGCGCCGTCAAACGCGGCTGAAATCAACGCCGCTTGGCGCTCGCAGCGAACTCGGAGGTTCTGGAGCCGAGCATGGATCCGCGAGGCCAAGGGCGGGGGCAGGAGACATATGCGGTAGAGATCGACGGCCCCGTCGGCGAGATCTAGTCTTCGGGGCGCCGCCTCGATCGCGGGCAGGCGCGGAACCGCGCCCGGAGGAGTTCGCTCGGCTCAGCTGAGCGCGCGGCTGACTTCGGCGAATTCCGAGCTCAGCCGGGAGCCGAGGGTCCCGAGCACGCCCACCAGCGCCACGGCGATCAATGAGGCGATGAGCGCGTATTCGATCGCGGTTGCGCCGGTCTCGTCTTCGAAGTAGTTGCGTAGAATGTTGGACATCTTTCGCTCCTTGTTTTGTTCTCGACGTGGGGCCTGACGCTTCGCCCGAGGACGATCCCATCTATCGTTCCGGTGGAAGCAGCTCCGTCCCACGATCTGAACGCTACTCCACGTCGAGCCTGCTGGAAATTGTGGAGATTACCCATGCCAGATCGGAGTTGCTCGAACGCGTTAAGTATCACTTAAGGTTCAGCGCCATTCTCATGAGATGAGAAATCGATTTCGCCTGCAGCTTGCGCATCACGGCTGCACGGTGATGTTCGGCGGTGCGGGTCGAAAGGTCGAGACTCGTAGCGATGACCTTGGTTGGCGCGCCCTCGATCAGGAGGGCGAAAACCTCCGCCTCCCGCGGGCTCAGCGTGGCGCGGCGGGCGTGAAACGCCCTGACTTCGACATCGCCGTCGAACTGCTTCTCGGCGCGCGAAAGCGCCTCCTCGACCGCGTTGAGCAGCGTCTCGCCATCGAGCGGCTTCTCGATGAAGTGAAAGGCGCCGAGCTTCATCGCCGCCACCGCCGTGGGCACGTCGGCGTGCCCGGTCAGCATGACTACGGTCGCTTCGGAGTTATCGTCCCGGAGGCGCCTGAGCAGTTCCAGGCCGCTCATGCCGGGCAGGCGATTGTCGAGGACGACGCAAGCGGGCTCGAGCGCCGCCTCGCTATAGAGGAACGCCTCCGCCGAGCCGTAGCCGCGTGTGGCGATTCCCGCCGTGGAGAACATCAGCTCGATCGCCTCGCGAACTCCGGGATCGTCGTCGATCACATGCACGAGCGGCTCAGTCATGGGTTTCGTCCGGTCCAGCGACGGGCAGCTCGAGGGTGAAGCTGGCGCCATGGGGTTCGACTGCGCGCCAGGCGAGCCTGCCGCCGTGCTTTTCCGCGACCTGCGCCACGAGCGTCAGACCCAGCCCCATGCCGCGCGGCTTGGTCGTCTCGAAGGGCTGCAACAGCCGATCGGCAATTTCGGGAGGGACGCCGGGGCCGTCGTCGTCGACCTGCAGAAGGGCGATGGCTCCGCGGCTCGAGACCCGGATCCGGACGTTCTCGGTTCTCGGCGCGCCCGCGCGCGCCATCTCGATGGCATTGACGACGAGGTTGTTGAGCGCCTGTTCGATGGCAATGCGATCCACCCGGATGTGGACGGGCCGCTCGGGCGCTTCGAGCACGAGACGAACGCCATCGGCGCGCGCGTCGTCGACGTTCATCGTCACGATCTTCCTCGCAATGTCTACGAGGTCGTGATCGCGAAGGTCGAGCGCGCCGCTGGCGACGAATTCGCGAATGCGCGTGATGACCTCGCGGGTGCGGCGCACCTCGGCCTCGGCCTTCTCCAGTACGCCGACGACCGCTCGAACGTCGTCGCGGCCGGCGAGCATGCGTCTCGCGCCATACAAATAGCCGGAAAGGGACGACAGTGGCTGACTGATCTCGTGAGCGAAAGCGACAGCGAGGGCGCCCGTCGTCGCCTGTGAGGACACGCGCGCCAGCTCGCTTTGCTGGCGAAGCAGAAACTTCGTCGCTTCCTCGCGTTCGCCGATCGCGGCGCCCAGCAGCTGACCGGTCACGGCGAGCACGAACATCTGCATCTGAAACACGCTGAAGTCGAAATCGCCGACGTCGAAGCGATTCATGCTGACGACCAGAATCACCTGCGTCGCCAACAGGGTCAGCGCGACCGCGCGAAAGCCGTAGTTGATGGCGACCCACAGGGTCGGCAGGAACAACAGGTTGAACAGATAATGGCTATTCGATAGGCCGACGCTGAACAGGATCAGGATCGTCAGCCCGAGAGTGACGAAGATGATCGAGGCGGCGAGCGACGCCGGACGCGTCGCGCCCCAATTGTTTCTACCGAACAGGTCGTAGACCGCAGCCCCCGCCGGCATCAGCACGATCATGCCGACGCTGTTGCCGATCCACAGGGTCTTGAATGCGCCCATGATCTTGGCGTGGCCGAGAACGCCCGTCAGATAGAGCGAAGCGCAGTAGATGACGCCAGTGAGCGCGCCGGCCACCGGCACGATGGCCAAGGATCGAATGACGTTCGAGTAGGTCGCCTTGCGGAAATCGTAGCCGAACCCTTCGCGCAGCAGGATCGCCATGCCGAGATAATTCAGCGTCAGCACGGTTTCGCTGGCGAAGAATGCCGGGAAACTCTCTTTGTTGTACAGCCAGACGCCGTCCGTGAAGAACGAGGCGAGGAATACCGCGGGCGCGTAGAGGCTCGACTCCAAGAGCAGCATCAGGCTCAGCGCGTTGTCCGGGCTCCAGAGGGTGAGCGGGGTGTCCGCGTAACGATGAAAAGACGTTCCGACATTGAGAAACAAATAGCCGAGCACGAAGAAGATCGACACTCGGGCATATTCGAAGGCGGACGGAGTCGCCCCGACGAACCGCAGCGACGTGCGCTCGATGGCGGCGTAAGTTCCCGACAATCGCTTGCCGACCTCTGCTGCGTCGGCTCGTCGCCGACCGAATCGCTGTAGCATACTACTGGCGGCGCGCGTCGTCGAAGTCGAGTCCTCACTGCCCGGCCCCGCTGCGCTCGCAATGACGGCCTAGGAGTGGATTGCGGCCATTCACCCGATTGCCCTGCTTGGCGTAGACGACGCCCTTGGCGTAGACGACGCGTCTCTTCGCCCTGCGGGCCTTCTCGATCGACTTCCTTGGGCCCAGAGCGCCGCAGGATGTCGCCGTGGGCGACGCGCTGACAAGGGCGTTTTCTCGTCGGTCTGGCGCGCGACGCCATTCTGTCGTTTCGATGAACGCAAAGTTCAAGCGCTGTTCAGAGTTGAGAAAGCATGGTTACATTGGGTCGGCGACAAGGTGATTCGCCGAGCCGGAAAGCGCCGTGGCGGACGAACCCTACGTATGGAGCGCTTAGACCGCGCGCTGGCGGAAGGCTTTGCAGGCCCGTTTCACAAATGGGGGCCGGCGCGCAGCCGCCGTTTGGCTCGTCCCACGCCCGATCTGAAAGGAAAAGACCATGTCTCTGGTATCCCGTCGCGCCGCCTTGGTCGTTCTCTCCGCCGCCGTCCTCGGCGCAGTCGCCAGCGCGGCGAGCGCGCAAGTCCTGATCGAGCGGGCGCCGCCGGCCCTGATCGTCGAGGTGATCCCTCCGGTTCCCCATCCCGGTTGGCATTGGGTTCCCGGGCATTACGCTTGGCGCGGCAACCGCTGGTTGTGGCTGCAGGGCCACTATGTCGCGTTCGATGTGGCGCCGATGCCTGCGGCGCTCGTCGAAACGCCGCCGCCGTCGCCGGGCCCGCGCTTCTTCTGGGTCCGCGGGCACTATGTGTTCGAAGGCCGCCGCTGGGTCTGGCATCCCGGCCATTGGCAGCATTGATCGAAACGCGGAACGCCGCCAGGCGGCGTTCCTTCACCTATCAACCGCCGGAGCGCTCCGACCTCGGGGCCGCCGACCAGTTTGGTCGGCGGCCCTTCGGCTTCGACCAGGCCCGGATGCAGGAACACGACTCGGTCCGGCGCCACGCGCGCAAAACCCATTTCGTGGGCGACGGCGAGCATGGTGCGGTCTTCCTCGGCGAGCGAGCGCATCACGCGCGGCGCCTCGCCGACGAGTTCCGGGTCGAGCGCCGAGGTCGGCTCGTCGAACGGCGCTGCCTCGGGCCGCTTGGCGAGTGGACTTGACTTCGCGGTCGCGAAGGCGGCGGGCGTGGCGGCACAGGGAACGGTGAAATCGATCTGCTTCTCGAGCTCGTCGGCGATCGACTTGCCGTCCATGATCACGTCGGACTTGTCGGACTGCAGGCCGGGGCTCATGCCATCTCAATCCTGAGCGACGATCTGGCGCTCGACCTTGACGCGCGCGCAGACGTCCATGGCGACAGCGGGGTCGAAGCCGACGATCTCGCCGCTCGGGTCG
>JBKQKS010000372.1:0-2750 GCA_052147395.1 Roseiarcus sp. | reverse complement strand
TCGAGCCCGCGCCGTTCGCGGTTCGCCGGCGCGTGGCGGCCGAACTCGATCAGGCGGGTCTTGTCCGGATGCAGCGTCAACGCGAACGCCGCTAGTCTTTCGCGGATCGCTTCGAGGAAGCGGAGGGCGTCGGCCTCGTACGCGAAGCCGAAGACAGCGTCGTTGGCGTAGCGTACTTTTGACCATATTGCCTCGGGCTTCCCGCCGTCGCCAGCGCTCGGCCCACAGGTCGAGGGCAGAGTGCAGGTAGATCGAGGGGAATGCGAAACATTCCCCGGGGGCGAGCAGCGGCGAGAATGCAAAGCCCCTCACCCCCGCCGGCCGCGCCATGGCGGCAACTTCCGTTGTGGCTCGAAACCCGAAGCTCGAACTGAAACGCTTCCGAGCGGCGGCATCAATGGCGCGGACGACGCCGCCGATGTACGTAAGGGCGCTCCGCCGGCCTGTTCGGCGTGGCGAGGTCCTGGCGGGCAACCCGAACGATGAGCCGAGCTCTATTCATTCACGGCGCCCATGACGCACGGGTCGCGCCGTTCAACCTCCGCGAAGGCCGGGACGGCGAGGTCCTGCTGGAGGTCGCCGCGGTCGGGATCTGCGGCAGCGACCTGCACTATTTCAAGGATGGCGGCATCGGCTCGGCGGTCATCAGAGATCCGTTCGTCCCCGGCCACGAGTTCGGCGGCCGGCTCTCAGAGGACGTCGAGGGGCTCGGCTTACGCCGCGGACAGCTGGTCGCCGTCGATCCCAACAAGGCCTGCGGCCATTGCGAGTGGTGCCGCGAGGGACATCCGAATCTCTGCCCGAACGTCGAATTCACAGGCGCGCCGCCATTCGACGGGGCGATGACCCAGAAGATTTGGGTTGCGAAAAAGCAGCTCGTGGCGCTGCCCGAAACCTTCGATGCGCTCGATGCGGCGATGCTGGAGCCGCTCGGCGTCGCGATCCATGCGGTGCGCCTCGCCAAGCCCGGCTTGCTCGAGCGCGCCGGCGTCATCGGCTGCGGGCCGATCGGGCTGTTGATCCTCCAGGCCCTGAAGGCGGCGGGCGCCGGCGAAGTTTTGGCCTGCGATCCGCGCCCCGACCGGCGCGCACTCGCCCGCCGCCTGGGCGCCGATCGCGTCGGCGAAAGCTTCGCCGACATCGTCGAATGGTCCCACGGCGGCGCGCCGCTGACCGTCGAAGCGACCAACTCGCCGTTCGGCTTTCGCGACGCGGTCGCCGCCACGCGCATCGGCGGGCGCATCGTGCTCGTCGGCATTCCCGACGGCGACGTCTACACGCTGCCGGCCGCCGATGCGCGCCGGCGCGGCCTGAAGATCAAGTTCGCACGGCGGATGGGCGAACTCTATCCGCTCGCCGTCGCGCTCGTCGCCGCGGGGAAGGTCGACGTGCGCTCGATCGTCACCCACCGCGTCGGGCTCGACGAGGCGCCTGCCGCGTTCGCGGCGCTGGCCGAAAACGCGCCGGGCTACGCCAAGGTTCTCATCGAGCCCGGAAAATAATGCGGCGACGGCGCCGCTCGCCGGCATGCCTTGCCGGCGTCGCCTAAATCGTTCTACATCTGGCTGCGAGCCCTCCGGGAGGGAACGATGGCGAAGCCATTGATCGTGATAGACGCCGAGCCGCGCGGGCTCGACGAAATCTTCGACGCCGCGATGTGGGCGCGGCTCGAAGCGCTGGGCCGGCTGGAGGTGCAGCGCGAGCCCGGACGCATGGACGCCGCCCGTTTCGAGGCCTTGCTTGCCGACATGGAGCTGCTGATCGGCCAGAGCGACATGCCGCGTTCGCGCCTCGACAAGGCGCCGAAGCTGCGCGGCATCGTCAACGTCGAGACCAATTTCCTGCAGAATGTCGACTACGAGACCTGTTTTGCCAGGGGCATGCACGTTCTCGCCCCGAGCGGCGCGTTCGCCAAGCCCGTCGCCGAGATGACGCTCGGGCTCGCCATCGACCTCTGCCGGGGCGTCACGTTCGCCGATCGTGCGATGCGCCGCGGCGACGAGCAATGGCTCATCGACGGCTGGCCGGGGTCGAGCTCGCTGTTCGGCGCTTCGGTCGGATTGATCGGCTTCGGCGATCTCGCGCGCGCGTTCGTGCCGCTGCTCGCGCCGTTCGGCTGCCCCGTCTCTGCCTACGACCCGTGGGTATCCAGCCATTTCATGAGCGGCTATGGCGTGAAACGCGCCTCGCTCGACGAGGCGCTCGCCAACAACCGCGTCATCGTCGTGTTCGCCGCGGTCACCAGCGAGAACCAGGGTTTTTTGGGCAAGCGCGAGTTCGAGTTGATCCGGCCGGGTTCGGTGTTTCTGTTGATGAGCCGCGCGGCGGCGGTCGACTTCCCCGAGTTTCTGCGGCAGGTCGAATCCGGCCGTCTGCGCGCCGCGACCGACGTGTTCCCGACCGAGCCGGCGCCGCTCGTCGATCCGGCGCGGCGGGTCGAAGGCTTGCTGCTATCGCCGCATCGCGCCGGGGCGACGCCCGACGCGCTTCTCGAAATTGGCCGGCAGACGCTCGCCGACGCCGAGCTGATCCTCCAGGGTCTGCCCCCGCTCTCCTGCCGCCGCGCCCAGAGCGAGACGGTCGCTCGCTCGCGCTCGAAGCCGATCGAACGGAGCTGAATCGCGAAGCCTTGATAGCGTCTCAGTTCGAATTCCAGGTTTCGACCCATCCCTATCGTTCGGAGCGTAGCTCGGGCCTCCGCGACCCTTCGGGGTCATCCAGGGGACATTCTGAGCGCGGGGGTCCTTGTT
>JBKQKS010000371.1:0-26853 GCA_052147395.1 Roseiarcus sp. | reverse complement strand
CAGACAGACGCTGGTCTCCGACCACGCGATGTCGGTCTACGGCTATGATGCGACGACGGGGCTCATCGAAATCCGCAACCCCTGGGGCGTCGAAAGCGGTCAGTATTGGGATACGACCTTCGAAGTCGGCCTCAATGCGCTGCTCGCCGACGGAGACACGCTGACCGCCGACAACGCCGGCACGGCGACCACGGTCGGCGGCGCCTCGGTGGTGGCGGCCTCCGGCCTGCAGGCGATGTCGCAAGTGACGTCATTTTCGGTTTCGGACAGCGTGGCCGATGTCGACGCCGGACTGTCCGGCCTCATTTCGGACAGCAAGCTCGCTTCGCTCGCGGTGAACGGCACGAGCGGCGCCGACACCCTGACGCTGCTCGGGCTGAAGGTCGCGGCGACGATCAACATGGGCGGCGATTCGGATTCGGCGGCCGTGACCGGATTCGCGTCGACCGGGACGGGGACCGGGACGGCGACCGGCCTCACGTTCGGCTCGAGCGGCTACGACGCGATCACACTGGGTTCCGGCGCGACGACCATCGACTATGCGCTCGGCGCGTCGGGCGGCGTCGAATCGATCGCCGACTTCAGCGCCGCCCATGACCTGCTGTCGATCAGCCTCGGCGGCGCAACGCTCGAGCAGACCTTGGTGGGCGGCGGCGACTGGTTGTCGTCCAGCGCCAGCCTCAATCACGGCGTGTACCTGGCGGGCGTCACCACGGTTCAAAAGGTGACGACGGCCGGCGGTGTGGCAACCGTCGCCTGAGGGTTCGCGACCGCGGCGGACGGCTCACTCTGCCGCCTGTTCCGCGGCCACGGGCGCTAGCTGGCGCTCCTCTTTCATCAGGCCGGCGATCAGGAACGCGATTTCGATCGACTGCTCGGCGTTGAGGCGCGGATCGCAATAGGTGTGGTAGCGGTTGCGTAGATCGGACTCCTGCAGCGCTCGCGCGCCACCAGTGCATTCGGTCACGTTCTGGCCGGTCATCTCGAGATGCACGCCGCCGAGCCGCGCGCCCTCGCCGCGATGGATCGCGAACGACGAGCGGATTTCCGCGGCGATACGCTCGGTCGGCCGCGTCTTGTAGCCGCTCGCGGTCCTGATCGTATTCCCGTGCATCGGGTCGCAGACCCAGAGGACCCCTAGGCCCTCGCGCTTCACGGCGCGGATCAGCGGCGGCAGACAGGTCTCGACCTTGTCGGCGCCGAAACGGCAGATCAGCGTCAGCCGCCCGGCCTCCTGAGCGGGATCGAGCGCGTCGATGAGCCGGAGGAGCTCGTCGGGCTGCAAAGTCGGGCCGCACTTGAGGCCGATCGGATTGCGGATGCCGCGGGCATATTCGACGTGTGCGCCGCTCGCCTGCCGCGTGCGGTCTCCGATCCACAGCATGTGGCCCGACGTGGCGTAATACTCGCCCGAGGTCGAATCGAGGCGCGTCATCGCCTGCTCGTAGCCGAGCAGCAGCGCCTCGTGCGAGGTGTAGAAGTCGGTGGCGCGCAGCTCGGGATGGGCTTCCGGATCGAGGCCGATCGCGCGCATGAAGCCGAGCGTCTCGGTGATGCGGTCGGCGAGGCCCTGGTAGCGCTCGGAGAGCGGGCTGTTGTTGACGAAGCCGAGCATCCAGCGATGCGCGTTCTCGAGATTGGCGTAGCCGCCGGTCGCGAACGCCCGCAGCAGGTTGAGCGTCGCGGCCGATTGGCGATAGGCGTCGAGTTGCCGGCGCGGATCGGGGGTGCGGGCTTCGGCGGTGAACTCGATGTCGTTGACGATGTCGCCGCGATAGGCGGGAAGCGTCATGCCGTCGACCGTCTCGGTGTCCGACGAGCGCGGCTTGGCGAACTGGCCGGCGACGCGGCCGACCTTGACCACAGGCGAAGCCGCAGCGAAGGTCAGCACCACCGCCATCTGCAGGAAGACGCGGAAGAAGTCGCGGATGTTGTCGGCGGAATGTTCGCCGAAGCTTTCGGCACAGTCGCCACCCTGCAGCAGGAACGCCTCGCCCGCCGCCGCCTTGGCGAGCGCGCGCTTGAGCTTGCGCGCTTCTCCGGCGAACACCAGCGGCGGATAGCCGGCGAGCTGGCGCTCCGCCGCGGCGAGGGCGGCAAAGTCGGGATAGACCGGGTTCTGCGCGACCGGTCTCAATCTCCAGCTATCCGGGGTCCAACGGGCTTGCGCCATCTCGATACGCCTCGAGGGGTACGGCGCCCCCGGCTACAGGGCCGCCAACGCGCGGCTCTATATAGGAGGTTGACGGCAAAGGCGATAACTAAGCTTCCCTCCGGCATGACCCGTCCGATTCGCTGCCCGTGTCGAACCTCTATCCGATCGCCGCCGTCCTCGTGTCGGTGTTCCTGCTCATCAGCGGCAATGCGCTCGTCGCGGTGGCGGCGCCGGTGCGCGCCACCCTCGACGGTTTCGGCGACCTCACCGTGGGCTTGCTCGGCTCGGCCTATTTCTTCGGCATGCTGCTCGGGACGCTGAGGACCCCGGCGCTGGTGCGCCGCGCCGGCCATGTGCGCGCCTTCGCCGCCTTCGTCGCGCTCGGCGCGGTTTCCATCGACTTGATGTCCGCCTGGGAGACGCCGGGCGCCTGGCTCGTGTCGCGCGCCCTCGTCGGCTTCGTGCTCGCCGGCATCTACGCGGTCGTCGAGTCCTGGATCAACGGCGCGGCGAACAATTCCAACCGCGGCGCGCTCTACGCCGTCTACCAGATCGTCAATTTCGCCGCCTCGTCGGTCGGGCAGCTTCTCATGCGCGGGCTCGATCCTCTCACGTTCCTGCCGTTCACCGTCGGCTCGGCGCTCTATGCGCTCGCCATCGTGCCGCTCGCCATGACCCGCGCCGAGGCCCCCGAGGCGCCGCGTGCGGTCAGGGTGAAGCTGTCGACGCTGAGAAAACTGCCCCGCCTGTCGGCCGCGGCGTCGTTCGTCGCCGGCGCCTGCAACGGGGCTTCGATCTCGCTCGGCCCGGTCTACGCGCTGCAGATCGGCGTCACGCCGGCGGCGGTGCCGTTTTTCACCGCTGCGATCGTCGTCGGCTCGGCGCTCGGCGTCTATCCCGCGGGATGGCTCTCGGACCGCGTCGACCGCCGGCTGGTCATGACGATCGCGATGGGCCTCGGCGCGGCTTTCGAGCTCGCGCTGGCGCTGCTCGCCCCGAGGGGAGCGGCGTTGATCTCGTTAGGGTTTCTCGTCGGGCTGACGACTTACACGCTGTACACGCTCGCGGTGTCGATCGCCAACGACCGCGCCGCGGCGCACGACATGGTGCTCATTTCGGCGAGCCTGCTGTTCATCTATTGCGTGAGCGCGATCATCGCCCCGGCCGTCTCCTCGCTGGCGATGCGCGAGCTCGGCCCGTCGGCGCTGTTTTGGCAGAACGGCGCCATTCATGTCGCGCTCGCGGTCTATGCCGCCGGGGCGTTCGCCGGCGGCCGCCATGCGCCGAGCTTCAGGTTCCGGCGACCGTGACGTCGGGGGCGTCGGGGTGCTTCATGCCGACGACGTGGTAACCCGCGTCGACGTGGAGAATTTCGCCGGTGACGCCGAGCGCCATCGGCGAGAGCAGATAGACGGCGCTCTGGCCGACTTCGTCGATGGTCACCGTGCGCCTGAGCGGCGAGTTGTATTCGTTCCAACGCAGGATGTAGCGGAAATCGCCGATGCCGGAGGCGGCGAGGGTCTTGATGGGACCCGCCGAGATCGCATTGACACGGATGTTGTTCTGTCCGAGGTCGGCGGCGAGATAGCGCACGCTCGCCTCCAGCGCCGCCTTGGCCACGCCCATCACGTTGTAGTGTGGCATCCACTTTTCTGCGCCGTAGTAGGTCAGGGTCAGCATCGATCCGCCGTTGCGCATCAGCTTTTCGGCCCGTTGCGCGATCGCGGTGAACGAATAGCAGGAGATGGCGAGCGACTTGGTGAAATTGTCCTCGGTCGTGTCGATGTAGCGGCCGGTCAACTGGTCCTTGTCGGCGTAGGCGATGCAGTGGACGACGAAATCGAGACCGCCCCACAATTTCTCGGCTTCGGCGAACACGGCGTCGATCGTCGCAGCGTCGGTCACGTCGCAATGGCCGAGGACCGGCGCGTCGAGTTCCGCGGCAAGCGGGCGAACGCGCTTCTCCAGCGCTTCGCCTTGATAGGTCAACGCCACCTCGGCGCCGGCGGCGTGCGCCGCCTTCGCGATCCCCCAGGCGATCGATCTATTGTTGGCGACGCCCAGGATGACCCCTTTGAGGCCAAGCAAAGCCCTGGCTGCGTTCGCGTCGTTCATGCCTGGTCCCATCGGATCGGTATCGATTGTCGTTGCCCTCCCATAGCGTCGCCGCCGCCGCATGGGAAGGCTGGTGGGGCCCGCGGCAGTTAACAAAATATGAGGACCGAGACACAATCCGCTTGGATGAGAACTGCGTTCGGATTAAGGGTATTAACGGCGGTTAACGAAGCGGTCCTACGGACGTGCGGGTAGGCGATTGGTCCGACGATATGGGCGCGTTGCGGCGTTTCGGACGCGCGCTCGTGCGCGATGATCGGTATGTTCCCGATGAGACGGCGGCGACTCGACTGGTTGAAAAGCTGAGTCGCCAGACCTGCGTCGGTCCAGTCGATGTCGGCTCGGCGGCGGGAACCTCTGGCCGGGTCAAGGCTTTCGCGCGTTTCATTGCGCTGCACCGTCGCCACGTCCGGCGCGCGGCTTGCGACGACAACGACGCAGGCTGGAGCGAACCGGGCGGGGCGCCGCATAAAGCGGGACTGCCGATCGCGCAAGGGGTCCGCGGCCTCGTGCTGGAGCAGCGTGAAGCACTGCTGCTGGTGGTGCTCGCAGGACTCACGCATCGCGAAGCCGCCGAGGCCCTCGACGTCTCGCTCGCCCAGCTGGTGGAGCGGCTCGACCGTGCGCGCGAAGGGTTGGCTCGGGCGACCGGCGCGGCGGAGGACGCGATGGCCCCGACCAATCGCCGCGGACCGCCATATCTTCGGGTCATCAAGTGAGCGACAAGGCGTCTACGGACGACATCCACGCCTATGTCGACAATTGCTCGAGCCGCGAGGAACGTCAGAAGTTCGAAGCGCTGCTCGGCGAGGACATCGAACTGCGCCGCAAGGTCGAGCTCTGGCAGGCCCAGAGCGAAGCGATTCGCGTCGCATTCGGGGCGCCGGTTCGCTCGCCGCGCCCGCCGTCGTTCGGCCGGCCGGCGAACGCCAACGACGCCCATCGTATGGCCGCGGATTCGGGCGCCCGGCGCGGCGTCCGCCCGGAAATCGCCGACGTCGCTGGGAGCGCGGCGAATCCGACGCCGCCGCGCTCGCCGGGACCCGGGATGCGCTCAGCGCGGCGGCTGACGCTGACGGCTCTCTGCCTGGCGGGCGGACTCGTGCTGTTTCCCCTCGGCGGCCCGCGCGATTACCGTGAGGCGCTGATCGAAGCCGGCGTCGCGGCCTATCGCGCCTATGCCTCCGGCGCGACGCCGAAACTCGACGTCGCCGCCAGCGATCCAGCGCGGCTGCTCAAAGGGTTGGGGCCGCGCTTCGAAGCCTTCGATCTCGTGTCGCGCCTGCCGGCATTGGGCTGGAAGCTGCGCGGCGCCCGCTTGACGCCGGGCCTGGAGGGCGGCGCGGCTTTCGCGCTCATGGAAAACGATCGGGGCGAACGCATCGGCCTGATCATCGAACCGCTCGAGGCGCCGCCCTCGACGCCGGCCTCGATCGAGAAGCGTTCGAGCCTCGAGACGGCCGCGCTGACGACCGGCGGTTACGGTTTCGCGGTGGTCGGCAATCCGAGCGACACGGTCGACGACATCGCCCGCGCCGATGCGCCGGCGACGCCTTGATTGTTTCTGCGATCGGCCGCGTCTGTGCGGCTAGAGCGCGGTGACGAAACTCGCCATCACCATCTTGCGCCCAGCCTTGTCGAAATCGACGGTGAGCTTGCCGTCATCCACAGACTGCACGCTGCCCGGGCCGAACTTGAGATGGAACACCCGCGCTCCGGGTTGGAACGGGGGCGCGGCGGCCGGATCGATGCCCGTCGCCCGCCCCGCGATGACGCCCGGCCCGGATCGTGCGCGCGACTCGTGGTCCTGCGCGCGCCGCCACCCGGGCGTGCCATAATTCGAGCCTGCGAACGACAGACGGTCGAACCGGGACGCGGTCCGGCCCCAGGGGTCGTGCGCTTCGGAACCGCGAAATTCGACGTGATCCTCGGGCAGTTCGGCAATGAAGCGCGAGGGCGGCGAGGATTGCCACATGCCGCGCACCTGCCGGTTGGCGGCGTGGTAGAGTAAGGCTCGGCGGCGGGCGCGCGTGATGCCGACATAGGCGAGCCGGCGCTCCTCTTCGAGTCCGGCCGGGCCGTTGTCGTCGAGCGCGCGCTGATGGGGGAACAGCCCTTCCTCCCAGCCGGGAAGGAACACGGCCTCGAATTCCAGGCCCTTGGCCGCATGCAGCGTCATGATTGAGACCCGCGGGCCCGCCTCGGCGCTCTCGGCGTCGACCACGAGCGAGACATGTTCGAGAAAAGCGGCCAGCGTCGGGAATTCGCCCATCGATCGGGCGAGTTCCTTGAGGTTCTCGAGCCGGCCCTGCGCCTCCTCCGTGCGTTCCGCCTTCCACATCGCGACGAGGCCGCTCTCCTCGAGCACGGCTCGAGCGAATTCCTCGGGCGCAAGCTCGTCGATGCGCGACGCCCAGCGGTCGAAGTCGGCGAGTAACGCGCGCAGGGTCTGGCGCGGTTTCGGCTTCAGTTCCTCGCTTTCGATGAGCTCGCGCGCGGCGCGCCCGAGCGAGACGCCGCGTGCGCGCGCGTGGGCATGCAGGATCGCCAGCGTCGCTTCACCCAGGCCCCGGCGGGGATGGTTGTAGATGCGTTCGAATGCGAGGTCGTCGTCGGGCTGGAACGCACAGCGAAAATAGGCGAGCGCGTCGCGGATTTCGCTGCGTTCGTAGAACCTCGGGCCGCCGATGACGCGATAGGGCAGGCCGATCTCGAGAAAACGCTCCTCGAACTCGCGCATCTGGAACGAAGCGCGCACCAGGATCGCAATGTCGGCGAGCGAGACGCCGTTGCGCTGCATTTTTTCGATTTCGTCGCCGATCTCGCGCGCCTCTTCGGCGCTGTCCCAGACGCCCGCAACAACGGGCTTCTCGCCGGCCTCCGCGTCGGTGAACAGCGTCTTGCCCAACCGGTTGCGGTTGTGGGCGATGAGGCCGGACGCGACGGCGAGAATGTGTCCGGTCGATCGGTAGTTGCGCTCCAGCCGGATCACCTTGGCGCCGGGAAAATCGTGGTCGAAGCGCAGGATGTTGTCGACTTCGGCGCCGCGCCAGCCGTAGATCGACTGGTCGTCGTCGCCGACGCAGCAAACGTTGCGGTGGCCCTGGGCGATCAGCCGCAGCCACAGATACTGGACGACGTTGGTGTCCTGGTATTCGTCGACCAGGATATAGCGCAGCCGTCGCTGGTACTGGGCGAGCAGCTCCGGCGACTCGCGGAACAGTCTGAGGCTCTCGAGCAGCAGATCGCCGAAATCGGCGGCGTTGAGGGTCTTCAGGCGCTCCTGATAGGCCGCGTAGAGCGCGCGTCCTTTGCCGTTGGCGAACGATTGCGCTTCCGCCGGCGGAACCTGCTTGGGATCGAGGCCGCGGTTCTTCCAGGAATCGATCTGGTGCGCGAACGCGCGCGCCGGCCAGCGTTTGTCGTCGATGTTCTCGGCTTTCAGGATCTGCTTCAACAGCCGCAACTGGTCGTCGGTGTCGAGAATGGTGAAGTTCGGCCGCAGCCGGACGAGCTCGGCGTGGCGGCGCAGAACCTTGGCGCCGATCGAGTGGAACGTGCCCATCCACGGAAAGCCATCGTAGATTCCGGTGAGCAGCTCGATGCGCTCGCGCATTTCGCGCGCGGCCTTGTTGGTGAAGGTGACCGCGAGGATATCGTGGCCGCGGGCGCGGCCGGTCGCGACCAGATGCGCGATGCGCGTCGTCAGCACCCGGGTCTTGCCGACGCCCGCGCCGGCGAGCACGAGCACCGGGCCGTCGAGCGCCTCCACGGCCTCACGCTGCTCGGGATTGAGCCCATCGAGGTAGCGGGGCGGCCCGACTGGCCGCGAAAACCGCTGTGCGCCCGGCAGGGGGACTTCCTCGAAGGACGGCGGATCGCTCGGTGCGTGATTCGGCATGGGACTGGTCGGCGCCGCCCGGTTCGACGCAAAGCCCCCTCATATAGACCCGAACGATCAATTCCAATGATTGATTTCGATGGCCGCCGGACCGAGAATCACGCAGAACAGCGCCGGCAGGAAGAAGATGATCATCGGCACGGTGAGCGTCGGCGGCAGCGCCGCGGCCTTCTTCTCCGCCGCGGTCATTCGCTGCTCGCGGCTCTCTTCAGCGAGCACGCGCAGGGCGCCGCCGAGCGACGTGCCGTATTTTTCCGACTGTACGAGCACCGTCGTCAGCTGTTTGACCGACTCCAAGCCCGTGCGCAGCGTGAAGTTCTCATAGGCCTGGCGACGCTGCTCGAGGTAGGACAGCTCGGCGGCGAGCAGCGACAATTCCTCGGCGAGATCGATGCTCTCGGCGCCGATTTCCAAGCTCACCTTGCGCACCGCATTTTCGATCGACATGCCCGCCTCGGCGCAGATGATGAGCAAGTCGACCATATTCGGGTAGGCGCGATTCATCGACTTCTGGCGCTTCTTGGTTTTGTTGCCGAGATAGATCTCGGGCGCCTTGATGCCTACGTAGGCCGCCGCGACCGCCATCGCGATCTTCAATATGGGCCCCACCGAGAACTTCGCGATCAAGAACACGTAGATCAGCGCGAACACGAAGAAAACGATCGGACCTACCAGGCGGAACGTGAGGAACGCGTATTCGGGTCTGGCGCCGCGGAAGCCCGCCATCGAGAGCTGCTGTTTGGCGGTCTCCGTGTTGAGCCAGTTGCTGAGGTTGAACGTTTCGACGATCCGCTTCGACATGCCGCCGGAGGCGAGCCTGAGCTGGGTCTTGCCCGTGCCTTGCGCCGCCGCCAGCCGCTCGCGCTCGCGCAGGCGGATGCGTTCGCGCTCCACGCTGACAGCCTTGATCCGGCGTTCCAGATCGTCCTTCTGCAACAATGGCATCAGGGCGAGAATGACGGTGACTGAGCAACCGATCGACGCCAGTAGAACGGCCAGGAAATGGCCGTCGGCAAGCTTTTGCAGAATGAGATCGAGCATCTCAGGATTCCGTCAGAAGTCGAAATTGACCATCTTCTTCATCATCATCGCGCCGATGCTCATCCAGCCCAGTGCGAACATGAGAATGTAGCGGCCGTGCACGGTCGAGAACAAGAGCATGATGTAGCCCGGGGAGATCACGTAGAGCGCCCCGGTGACGATGAACGGCACCAGGCCAATGATCACCGCGGACGCCAGCGCCTCCATCGACAGCGCGCCGATCTTGCCCTTCATTTTCTTGCGTTCGCGCACGGTCTTGGAGAGATTGCCGACCGCCTCGGAGAGATTGCCGCCGGCTTTCGATTGGATTTCGATGACGATCGAAAAGAAGTTGGTCTCGGTCGCGGGGACGCGCTGCGCGAGCTTCTGACAGGCCTCGGGCACGGAAATTCCCAGCGCCTGAGATTCGACCACTTTGCGGAACTCCGAACGCGCCGGCTCCGGCGCCTCGGCGGCGATGATGCGCAGCGTGTCGCCGAGCGGCAGGCCGGCGCGCACGCCGCGCACGATGATGTCGAGCGCAACCGGCAATGCGTTGATGAACTTCTTCAATCGCTGCGCCTTGAGGCGCGCCAGCAGGAAATTGGGCCCGCCGACGGCTACAATCACCGCGACGAGGGCCGAGAACAGCAGATTGTTCGACTTGAAGTAGACGAGCGCGCCGACGGCGACGCCGCCAAGCGCGAAAATCGCCATGAATCGCTGCTTCTTGATGTTGAGGCCGGCCTGCTCGATGCGCGTCTGAAGATTCGCGCGCTTGCTGCGCGAGCGCTTTTCGAGCTCCGCGAGGCTTTCGGCTATTTGCTTCTTCTTGGCGTTGCGATCGACGGAGGGGGTGCGCGCGCGTACGTTCTCGAGGGGTTTGGTGATCGACTGCCGTCTGTGGTCGGCGCGACCCTCGCCGCCCATCAGGGCGACGGTTACGGCGCCGACCGCCACCGCGATCGCGCCGGCCATGAGGATTGCGTGATTCATCTTGCTCTCGGTCGCTCCACGCTATGCCGTTGCGGGGTCAATTGTCTTTGACATCGAGATTGTCGAGGGCCGCGGCGAGCCGCTGCTCCTCTCCGTAATAGCGCGCGCGGTCCCAGAAGCGCGGCCGGCCGACGCCTGTCGAACGGTGGCGGCCTTTGAGCTTGCCTTGCGCGTCCTCGCCCTGGATTTCGTAGACCATCAGGTCCTGGGTGATGATCACTTCGCCTTCCATGCCCATCACTTCGGTGATGTGGGTGATGCGCCGCGAGCCGTCGCGCAGACGCGCCGCCTGCACGATCACGTCGACCGAAGCGCAGACCATTTCGCGAATGGTGCGCGAGGGCAGGGCATAACCGCCCATCGTGATCATCGATTCGATGCGGCTCAGCGCTTCGCGCGGGGAGTTCGCGTGCAGCGTGCCCATCGACCCGTCGTGGCCGGTGTTCATCGCCTGTAAGAGATCGAACGCTTCCGGTCCGCGCACTTCGCCGACGATGATGCGTTCGGGCCGCATGCGCAGGCAGTTCTTGACCAGATCGCGCATCGTCACCTGCCCGGCGCCTTCGAGATTGGGCGGGCGCGTCTCCAACCTGACGACATGCGGCTGTTGCAACTGCAGCTCGGCTGCGTCCTCGCAGGTGATCACGCGCTCGCCGGCGTCGATGTAATTGGTCAGACAGTTGAGCAGCGTCGTCTTGCCGGAGCCCGTGCCGCCGGAAATGATGACGTTGCAGCGCACGCGGCCGATGATCTTGAGGATTTCCGCGCCCGACGGCGCGATCGAGCCGAACCGGGTGAGCTGATCGAGCGTGAGCTTGTCCTTCTTGAACTTTCGGATCGTCAGGGCCGCGCCGTCGATGGCGAGCGGCGGCGCGATGACGTTGACGCGCGAGCCATCCAACAGACGCGCGTCGCAAATTGGCGAGGCTTCGTCGACTCGGCGGCCGACCTGGCTGACGATACGCTGGCAGATGTTCATCAACTGCGCGCTGTCGCGAAAGCGCACATTGGTGAGCTGAATCTTGCCGCCGACTTCGATGTAGGTGCGGTTCGGACCGTTGACCATGATATCGGCGATGTCGTCGCGCGCGAGCAGCGGCTCGAGCGGACCGAATCCCAGCACGTCGTTGCAAATGTCGTCGAGCAGATCTTCCTGCTCGGATATCGACAGCACGAGATTCTTGATCGTGACGATCTCGTGGACGATGTCGCGGATTTCCTCGCGCGCGCTTTCCTGATCGAGCTTGGAAAGCGCGGCGAGATCGATGGCCTCGATCAACGCGCCGAAAATCATCGACTTCGTTTGGAAGTAGTTCTCCGACCGCTGGTCGGTCTGCTTGTCCGGCGCCGGCGCGACGTGGTCGATGGTGGGTCGAATCGGTTCCGGCTCCGGCGTCGCCTGCGGCGCGGGGGAGGCCGAACGGACGTTGAGACCAGAATTGGCGCGCTTACCGAACATGCTCGACTTTCCTGCCTTTACGCTACGCGGGACTCGTGGCGGCGCCTGCGAGGGCCGCTAGGCCCGCTTCGCCGTCGCCAGCCTAGCCAACAGCGGATCGAACAGGCCGCGCTTCGACCTGCGGGTCTCGACGCGCCCGGCGATCAGGTTCGCCAAACTCGTGAACACTTCCGCCGCACGGCTCTTCGGGTCGACTTCCGCTATCATCTGGCCGTTGTTGGCGGCCGCCCCGAACAGCTTCGCGTCGTGCGGTATCACCGCGATCGGCTCGACCTCGATGGTCTTGGCGAAATCCGCAACCGAGATTTCCGGCCGTTTCTGCATGCCGACGCCGTTCAGAATGAGGCGCGGCGGATGGTCGTGCGGTCGTGCGCCCGAGATGTTGTCGAGCATGTTCTTGGCGTTGCGCAGATTGGCCAGATCGGGCGCCGCGACCACGATGACGTCATCGCCGCCGATCAGCATGCGCCGCGTCCATGCGTTCCAGACGTGGGGAATGTCGAGCACGACCCAGGGGGTCGAAGCGCGCAGCGAATCGACGAGCGAATCGAACGAGTTCTCGCCGAAGTCGTAGAGCCGGTCGAGCATCGCGGGCGCGGCGAGCAGACTGAGGTTCTCACCGCACTTGGAAAGCAGGCGGTCGACGAGGTTGGTGTCCACACGCTCGGGCGCGAACACCGCCTCGGCCACGCCCTGCGGCGGGTCCTGATTGAAGTCGAGGCCGGCCGTGCCGAACGGCAGGTCGAAGTCGGCGACGACGGTCGACATCTCGAGCCCGGTCGCGAGATGCCAAGCGACGTTGTGGGCGATCGTGGACGCGCCGACGCCGCCCTTGGCGCCAACTACGCAGACGATGCGGCCGACCGGTTTGGAGTTGGGTCCGCGAAACAGATTCGAGATCGCGGAGACGAACTCGACGGCATTGAACGGCCAGACCAAATATTCGCTCACGCCGCGGGTTATGAGCTGACGATAGAGCAAGATGTCGTTGACCTTTCCGAGCACGATCACCTTGGTTCCAGGGTCGCAATATTTCGACAGTTCGTCGAGCTGGTCGAGCAGAGTGTCACGCGACGCCTGCGCCTCGAGTATGATGACGTTCGGCGTCGGCGCTTTGCGATAGGCCTCGACCGCCGCAGCGGAGCCGCCCATGTTCTGTTTGACGTGCGCCTTGCGCATCCGCCGATCGGACGCGGCGGATTGCACGATCGTGGCGACATCCGCGCTCTCGCAGAAGACCTGAATCGAAACGCGCGGAACAGGATCGATCTGCGGGCCGGGGCCGGCCGAAATCGAGGTCGCGCTGGCCTCTATCACGTCGTTCGCCATTTTCAGCTACCCCCAACCTGGCCGATGGTCGTATTCTGGACTTTCCAAGTGGTGCCGGGGTCCTGACCCTTTCGCACGTCGTCGATCGCGCGCAGCCGCATATCCACGTCGGGTTCGCCGATGGCGCGCGCGCGCTCGAAGTCGCGGGGGTCGTCGACTTGCGCAGCGAGCATCTTCTGCGTTGCGCAACCGTAGTTCTCGTAGGGAACGTTCTTCCATTCGTGAAAGTCGTCGCCCGAAGCGAGATCGGTCGGGAATAATCCGCAACGGGCGGCAACCTTAGCCACCAGCCCCCGGAACATCACACGCACCGGCGCCGCCGTCGACGGATCGTAATTGGGATAGTAGCCGACCACGACGCCTCCCCGCAGGCCTTCGCCATAGAGCGCCTTGCGGATCGCGGCCACGGTCGCGCCGTTGCGCTGGTTCGACGGCGCCAGGATGGCGATGCGGCCGGCGCCGAATTCGCGGTAGCGGTTGGCGAATGCGTGGAGGTTCGCCAGCGATTGATCGTCGAGCGAGCCGTCGGCGCCAAAGATCTCGAGCGTCGTCGGCGCCTTGGCGAGCACGATCGGATAGCGCTCGTGATAGTCCGTCGCCGCGATCGGGTCCGCGGACCCATCGTCGATTTTGCACGCTGCGAGCGACAGCGCGCAGACGCTGGCGGCAAACAGCGCCGCCAGGCGGGCCGCTCGGGGGTTCGAGCGTAGCGTTTGATGTTGGGTCATCGGTTTCTCGCGGGATCTGATGTGGATCTCTTTGCCGCCTGGCTGTCAGTTGGTTATGAATCCGACGCTGCCTTTGAAGGTTGGCAGACCATCGGCGTTCGAGGACGAGTAGATGCGATTGACCTTGCCGAGCAGCCAAGCCTGCGGATCGGTAGCGTCGACGAATCCGGCCTCCGGACGGCGCACGTCCTTGGGATCGACCGCGTGCACGATGTAGGGCGTCACGACGATCAGCAGCTCCGTTTCCTGGCGCAGATAGTCGCGCGAGCGGAACAACGCGCCGAGCACGGGAAGATTCATCAGGGCGGGCAAGCCGGAGATCGCCGCCTGAGTCTGGGACGAGATCAGGCCTGCGGAGACGATGGAGCCGCCCGAAGGCAGCTCGACCGTCGTTTCGTTCTTGCGCGTGCGGAAGCCGGGGATCGCGGTATTGTCGATCGACAGCGCCTTCGAGCTGTCGACGTCGGTCACTTCGGTGGCGATGCGCAACTGGATGCGGTTTTGCGCGAGCACGACGGGCGTGAAGCTGAGGCTGACGCCGTAGGGCTGCTGGACGATCCCGAGGATACAGATGCCGTTCTGACAAGATTCGCTGGCGGGGATCGGGATCGTGCCGCCGGCGAGGAATTTCGCGGATTCGCCGGAGACGGCGGTCACCGTCGGTTCGGCGAGGGTTTTCGCAACGCCTTGCTGTTCGTAGGCCTGCAAGGTCGCGCCGAAAGATCCCGTGGCGGAGGTCCAGCCGAGCGTCGCCGATTCGGTCGCCGCCGCGCCGTTGATGGTGAAGGGGTTGGTCCAGGCGAGGTTGGTCAGGCCGCTCGTCGCGCCGCTGGCGCTCAGATTGAGGCCGAGCTGTTTGATGATGTCGCGGCGGATTTCCGACACGGTCACGCGCAGGCTGACTTCGTCGAGCCCGCGAATCGTCAACGAATTGACGACCTTTTCGGTTTTGCCGTTGCCGCCAGGGGTGTCGGCGGACCCGGCGCTGAGGCCGCCCGAAAGGAAGCCGTTGGCGATGTCGAGCGCCTTCTGCGCGTCGCCCGCGGAGGCGACCGAGCCGGTGAGGATGATCGAGCCGCCGACCGTCTTGATGTGAATGTCGTTCTCGGGGATGGCGGCCTCGAACAGCTTGGCGAGTTCGCCAACGTCGCGGCCCACCGTGATCTCGAGCACCGCGATCTTGTGGCCATTGGCGCCGAGGGCGAAGATCGTCGTCTGCCCCGCCTGCAGCGTGGAGATGTAGATGCGGCGCGCCGAGCGCACGATGGCGTTGGCGATCTTCGGCTCGCCGACGAAGATCTCGCTCGCATCCTCCGGGAGATCGACGATCATCGAGCGGCCGACGCCGAGCTGGATGCTCCTCACGCCCGGAGATTCGATCGTGATCGACGCTTCTGCGTCGGCGTCGGCGGCGTGGGCGGGAAGCGGCGCGACGACGGCGAGCGCCGCGACTAAGGTGACGGCGGCGGCGGAAAGACGCGCGAGGCGTCCGCTTGGATCGATGGAGCTGGGCGTTTTCATGAGATCGCGTCCTTTCATCGCGCGGCCTGCGACGGCGCGCCGTAGCGCATGATTGTCAGACCTTTGCCGCCCTGCAATTCCGTGACGGTTTGCGCCGGGCCGGCGCTGTCGGCTAGGCTGCGCAGCAGCAGATGAAGCCCCGCATTGCCGCTGGCATGTTGGGCGAGCACGACCAGCTCTGCTTGCTGCGGGGTCAGTTCCAGGGTGGCGTTGCCGCCGTTGACGACCTTCTTGCCGTTGTCGTCTTGAATGTTCTGGCCGATGGCGAGCACTTTGACATTGGTGAGAATGGCCTGCGTCGCGAGCACCTCGGCGCCGCGAGCGCGCGTGGCTTCCTCGTCGCGATAGACGCGCACGACATCCACCCGGTCGTTGGGAAGGATGAATCCGCCGGCGCTGGCGTCGCCGCTATTGTCGATCTTGATCGCGACAGCGCGCAATCCCGAAGGCAGGATCGCCGCCATGAAACCGCCCTGTCCGGCCTTGACCAGCTTGTCGCGGCGTATGGGTTCGCCACGCAGAAAACTGAGGCGCGCCATCGATCCCTTGACGTCGTCGAGCGCATTTGGGTCCGTCGACTTCGCGAGCATCTGTTCGGAGACCGAGGCCCGGGGCCACACCTGCCAGTGCACCATGGCGTCGATGATTGCGGACCCCATCGGCACGTCCTGCGTAGCGACGAGCACATCGTCGGTGTCGATCTTCGGCGCCGCTTGCACGATGACGGGCGCCGGCGCCGGTCCTTGCGACGAGCTGAATATGAAATACGCAGCCCCGAACGCGGCCACGGCGACGCCGATTCCCGCGATTTGCATCCTGTTCATGAGCGTCGAACCCCTGAGCGGCTACCCACCGCGGGCTCGAATATGCCGGCGCAATCGTCAAATTACGGTTAATCAGGCGTATCCAAGGTCCTAGCGAACTATAAAAACTCGAAGCGACTCAGATGACGCCGGAAACTGACGTAACCGCATGCCAGATCTCGCTGCGAGGAAAGCTCATGACGCCGGCGGCGGCCAGCGCGACGCCGTACGGCACGCCGGATTTCACATCGTGCAGCCGCGCGATCCATTTCTGGCCGGCGAGCCATCCGGGGAGCGGCATCTTGCGCCCGAGAATCAGGACGACGGTCAGCACGCCGCCGTAGATTGCCGCCGCCAGGAAATAATCGAGCATAGCGCCCCATCCGAGCCAAAGCGCGGTCGCGGCCGCGAGCTTGGCGTCGCCGCCGCCTATCCAGCCGAAAGTGAACATCAGGAAAGTGGCGATCAGCACCGCTGCGCCGCACGACAGGTTGAACAGCATCAGATCGGCCGGCGCCCGGGTGACGGCGGCCACCAAGAAGAAGCCTGCGGCGATAGCGAAACAGAGCCGGTTCGGAATCGTCATCGTGACGAGGTCCATCGACCCCGCGAACGCCATGCCCGCAGGAAACGCCCACAGGATTGCCGTAAAGAGGAAGTGAGATGCCATGCGCGTCCGTCGCCCCCGCTGATGGAAATGCGTTTACTGGGAAATCGTTGCCCCGGCGTTACCGCGCTCCCTCCGCGTGGCGCTCAAAAAAGCAGAACCGGCGGAGCGAACTCCGCCGGTCCATAGACGCCAATTCCGAGAGAATTTTCGCGATGCTCACTTGAGGGCGGACGAGACTTCCGCGAACTCGCTCGACAGACCATGGCCGAGGCTCGTCAGGATGCCGACCAGCGCGACGGCGATCAACGAAGCGATAAGGGCGTATTCGATAGCGGTGGCGCCAGACTCATTGCCAACGAACGCCTTGAGGGACTTAGTCATGGGTTTTGCTCCTGCTCCAGAACTTTCCATCCGGCTTTGATGGGTTCGCCGTCGGAATGACGGTACGATATGGCGGGCCTCTTTAAGTTGGGTTAATTCGACCCGCCAGACTCCGCCGCGGTTTGCCGGGCTCGACGTGTGGTTAAACTGGGCCTAAGGCGTTGGCTGAGCGAGAATGAAATGGCATGCCTGAAATCGACGCCTCGACGCTCCGCGCCGTAATTGTAGCGAAGGCCTTCAGCCCCGTTTTCGGCGAGCCCTGGTCCCTCGAAACGATGTCTGAGCTTTCGAACTTCCCTTTTGCGCACGTGGGTGCGACACTCGAGCGCGTGTCGCGGATCATCTTCGCGCTGGCGCCCGCGCCACGGGGCGACTTCGGCCGGCGTTGCGACGATTGCGACGACGACATGCAGCGAACCGGATCGAGCCCGAGGCCAGCGGTTGCGCGCCCGGCTCGGCGAACGGGCACGGCCGGGCGATGAACGATCTTTCGTTCTCCGGGCCGCATTCGCGGCTGGTCGCGGTGCTGGGTCCGACCAATACAGGCAAGACCCACCTCGCCATCGAACGAATGCTCGGCTTCTCCTCCGGCATGATCGGATTGCCGTTACGGCTTCTCGCCCGCGAAATCTACGATCGGGTGTCAAAAGTTCGCGGCAAGGGGCGCGTCGCCCTCGTAACCGGGGAAGAAAAGGTCGCGCCGCCACACGCAGCGTACTGGGTTTGCACGGTCGAAGCGATGCCGCTCGAGCGGCGCGTCGAATTCCTCGCCGTCGACGAAGTCCAGCTCTGCGCCGACGCCGAGCGCGGGCACGTTTTCACCCATCGGCTGCTGCACGCCCGCGGGCGCTCGGAGACTATGCTGCTCGGCGCGGCGACCGTCGCGCCGCTCATCCGCCGACTCGTCCCGCATGCCGAGATCCAGTCTCGCGAACGGTTTTCCCAGCTCGTCTACGACGGGCCGAAGAAGCTGACGCGACTGCCTCGGCGCAGCGCGATCGTCGCCTTCTCGGCTGACCAGGTCTATGCGATCGCCGAACTGATCCGGCGCCAGCGCGGCGGCGCCGCGGTCGTGATGGGTTCTCTCTCGCCGCGGACGCGCAACGCCCAGGTCGATCTTTTCCAGTCCGGCGAAGTCGAATTCCTCGTCGCCACCGACGCGATTGGCATGGGCCTCAACATGGACGTCGACCATGTCGCCTTCGCCGGCCTGCGCAAGTTCGATGGCCGCCGCCTGCGCTGGCTCTATCCGCAGGAGATTGGCCAGATCGCCGGCCGGGCGGGGCGCTTCCGCAAGGATGGCACGTTCGGCGTGACCGGCGACGCGCCCGATCTCGATCCCGACATCATCGCCGCCGTCGAAGGCCATGCCTTCGCGCCCGTCGCCGCGGCGGAGTGGCGAAACGCCGCGCTCGATTTCTCGTCGCTGACGGCGCTCACGCATTCGCTAGTGGCGCCCGCGCCCTCGCCGGGCCTTAGGCTCTGCGATGAGGCGCAGGACGAGACGACGCTCAGACAGCTCGCAGGCGACGAGCTCGTGCAGCGCCGCTGCCGCGACCGCGCCAACTTGATGCGGCTCTGGGAGGTCTGTCAGACCCCGGATTTTCGCAAGGCGACCCAGGACGAGCACACGCGCCTCGTCGGCGGCATGTTCGAGCATCTAACCCAAGGGCGCCGACGGCTGCCCGAAGAGTGGATGCAGGGGCAGTTCTCTTCGCTCGACCGCACGGACGGCGACATCGACGCGCTTTCGGCCCGCCTCGCGCGGGTGCGCACGCTCGCCTACGTCGCCCACCGCGCCGACTGGGTCGTCGACCCCGAGGCGTGGCGAGGACGCGCCAGAGAGCTCGAGGATCGGCTCTCTGACACGCTGCATCAGCAATTGATGCGGCGCTTCATCGACCGCCGCACCAGCGCGCTCATCAGGTCGCTCGAGGAACGTCCCGGGCCGATCCTGGGCGGCGTCGGCGCCGATGGGATCGTGCGCGTCGAGGGCCATCTCGTCGGCAAGCTCACGGGCCTCTATTTCGAGGCCGAGCGCGGCGCCACCGAGCTCGAGAATCGCGCCCTGCGAGGGGCGGTCGACCGCGCCGTGGCCCCGGAGATCGCACGCCGGCTCAACGAGCTCGCCGCCGATGGCGACGAAGCGTTCTCGCTCGGCGGCGACGGCCGCATTTTTTGGCGCGGGCATGCGACAGGGGAAATCGCCGGCGGTTCGCCGTTTGCGGCGAAGACGGAAATTCTCGGCGATCTCGGCGAGCTGCACGCGCGCGAGCGCGCGCGTCGACGGATGGCGGCTTTCGTCGCCGCCGAGGCGCGTCGTCTGCTGTTTCCGCTGGCTCGGCTCGACGAGGCCCTGGCCGAGGGGCCGCTCGGCGGCGCCGGCCGAGGGATCGCCTATCAGCTCGTCGAACAGTTCGGCGCCCTCGACCGCAAGGCTGCGATCGAGCAGTTGCGCGCGCTGCAGCCGGGCGACCGCAGCCGTCTCAAGGCGCTCGGAGTCGTGTTTGGCGCGTTCACGCTCTATCTCCCGGCGCTCTATCGTCCCGAGGCGCGGGCCTTCAGCGAGGTGTTCGCCGGGCTCGCGGCGCCGAATTGGACGCCTTCGCTCGACGGCGCAACGCCGCTGCCTCATCCCCCGCCGCCGCCCGAGGCGCTGTCGCTCAGGGGTTTACGCGCCGTCGGCGGCCTCGCCGCGTCGGTGCTGGCGCTGGAGCGGCTGGCGCTGTTCGCGCGCGATGCCGAAACGGACGGACCCGGCCTCACGCTCCGCCCTGTCGTGCTGGAGACCTTGGGCTGGACGCTCGGGGACGCCGAGCGGATCCTTCGCGGCCTCGGCTTCGCGCGGCTCGGCAAGAGCGACGCCGAGACCCCCAGCCTATGGCGGCGCCGGCAGGCGCAACCTGCGCATGCGGGCGGCGAGGCCCCGCGGCGCAGGCGCCGGCAGCGGCGCGCTCGAGTTGCGACGAAGGCCGCGCCCGCGTGACTGAAACGCCCGATAGCTGTCGGATCGACGTCTGGCTGTGGCGCGCGCGGTTTTTCAAAACCCGTGCTCTCGCGGCGCAGACGCTGGAGGGGGGCGGCGTTCGTGGCTTTCGCGAGGGAATGCGGCTGGCGCTCGACAAACCGAGCCGCGCGGTGCGGGTCGGCGACGTGGTCACTTTCCCGCGCGGTTCGCAATTCATTTCTTTGCGCATCGAAAGCCTCGGAGAGCGCCGCGGACCCGCCGCCGAAGCCCTGCTATTGTTCACTTTGCTGGAAGCAGACGCGAATTGACACGGTTTCCTCAGCGATCGACTCGGGTTTCGCGTAGCCGGCGCAACCCGCTTCTCCCCCCTCACCCTGACCTCATCCTGAGCCTGTCGATGGATGTCGAACGAGCAGGAGAAGGGTGGGCGATGACGGGCATAGGCGCTAGGTTAGCGACGGCTCGAGCGCGGGCCTCGGCGCAAAGCTTTAACCCAGCGCCCATGGGGTAATCCCGCAAGCCGGCGCGAGCTAATCGCCCGAAAACCGAATCACAGCGTCGAGCGATCGATCGCCCGTTCCGCCTCGGCGATCGCTTCCGGCCGCCCGACGTGCAGCCAGAGGCCGTCCAGGCGCACGCCGTACAGCCGGCCCAGAGCCGCGGCGCGGAAAAACAGCGGCGCGAGGCGAAAAATCTCTTCCTCGACGCCGACGATGAGATCGGGCCTCAATATGCCGACGCCGGTATAGACGAACGGGGCGACACGGCGCGGCTCGCGCGCCGTCAGCCGACCCTGGCGATCCATGTCGAAATCTCCGGGCCAATCGACTCCGACCGCGCCCGGAATGGCCGCAACGAGCAGCGCGGCGTCCATCCTTTGCTGATCGAAGGCGGCGGCGAGCCGGGCGAGATTGGATCGCGGCCCCTCGATCCAGAACGCGTCGGTGTTGCAGACGAAAAACGGGCCGTCGCCGATGAGCGGCAGCGCCTTCTTGAGGCCGCCGCCCTGATCCAGAAGCTTCGTGCGTTCGTCGGATATGAGGATGCGCGGACGCTCGCGGCGGCGCAAATGGGCCTCGATCTGGTCGGCGAGCCAATGCACGTTGACGACCGCGGTCTCGACGCCGTCGCCGGCGAAGCGGTCGAGGCAATGGTCGATGAGCGGTTTGCCGGCGACTTCTACGAGGGGCTTGGGCAGCGTGTCGCTGATCGGCCGCATGCGTTCACCGCGGCCGGCGGCGAACACCATCGCGGACTTCGGGCTACCCGGAGGCAATACGGCCATATTTCATCCCTCGGACTTGACGTCCAGGCCTAGCGCGCGCGGCAGGTGCGTCGCGAACCATCGCCGTAGCGGCTGCAGGGCCGGATGGGCGAGATTCTGAGCGAGCGTGCGCTCTATGCTCGGCAGACGACGCAAATATTGCGGTTTGCCGTCGCGGCGGTCCAGCCGGGTGAAAATGCCGAGAATTTTGGTCGCCCGCTGTGCGCCCAGAGCCGCATAGCGGGCGACGAACGCATTGATGTCGAAAGCGGGGTCGGCCGCCGCGCGCAGCCGCGCGTATTGCGCGATGCAGCGCAGTTCGATCTCGTCTCCGAGGTCGACGCGTGCGTCCTGCAACAGCGAGACAACGTCGTAGGCTGGGGGCCCGAGCACCGTATCCTGGAAGTCGATGAGCCCCAACCGCTGCACCCCCGTCCGCGCGCTGAGCCAGTGGAGATTCGGCGAGTGATAGTCGCGCAGCGTCCAGCTCGTCGGCTCGGCGATGAGCGGCGTCAGCAGGTCGCGCCACAACGCGAGAAACTGCATGCGCGCGCCGGATGACGGCGCGCCACGGGTGACCGCCGGCGCGTACCAGTCGATTGCGAGTTCGACCTCGATCAGCATGGCCTCGATGTCGTAAACGGGAATTGTGTAAGTTTCGCCGTCGACCGGCAGTTCGCTCGGCAGCGAGCGTCCGTGCAGGTCGGCGAGCAGCGCCGTCGCTTCGGCGTAACGCGCCGCTACCGGGCCGTTGTCATCGACAATCGTCTCGTCGCCGAAATCCTCGATCAGCGCCAGGCCGTCGGGAATGCGGCTCGCGTATATTTCCGGCGTCGAGAAACCCTGGGCTCTGAGGCCCTCGGCGATCGCCAGATAGGCGCGGATGTCGAACGAAAGCTTGGCGATCTCGGGATAGGTCTTGCCGAAGCGCAGCACCGGGCTCGGCGGCCGCGGCGGCTGGATCATCAGGATCGCCGTGCGGCCGTCCTCGAGGAACAACCGCTCGTAGGCCCGGACCGAGGCGTCGCCGTGCAGCGGCGTGCGCACCGCCGCCGACCAGCCGGCGCTCGCCAACAATTGCTCGACCGCTCGCGCGCGGCTGAAGCGAGCGATGGTCGCGCCGTGGGCGATGAATTCGGCGCGCCGGAACGAATCGCCGTGGCGGGCGTCGAAATGCAGCGAGATCTCCAGTCGGTCGACGGGTAGCGCGCTCGCCGCCCGATCCGGCCACTCCACGAGCGTCACCGCGCCCTCGATGATCTCGTCCCAGCCGAGTTGGACGAGCTCGTCGGCGCCGTGGAGTCGAAAGAAGTCGGCGTGGACGATCCGGCGCCCCGGGCCATCGTAGGTCTGGATCAACGTGAAAGTCGGGCTCGGCGCCTCGAGCTCGGGATCGCCGGTCATCGCGCGCAGGAATGCGCGAGCGAACGACGTCTTGCCGGCCCCGAGATCGCCGCTGAGCGCAATGAAATCGCCAGGCCGGGTAATGGAGGCGAGCCAGCGCGCGAGAGCCTCCGTGGCGGTTTCGTCGCCGAGCTCGAGGCTTTCCAGAGCCTCCGCGCCTTTGCCCGAGGTCAGCATGAGCTCACGCCGCGGGCTGCGCCCGACAGGCGCCTGCCTGGACCGGGAAGAAGCAGGTGACGACGGTGCCCTCGCCGATGACCGACTGGATGCTCACCCGGCCGCCGTGCAATTCGACGAGCGCCCTGACGATCGAGAGCCCGAGGCCAGGCCCGCGGTGGCGGGTGCCGGAGGTCTGGCTCTCGAAGCGGTCGAATACGCGCTCGAGCGCCTCGGGCGCGATGCCGCGGCCACGATCGGTGACCTTGAACACCACCTCGTGCACTCGGCGCATCGCGGCGAGCGTAACTGTCTGGCCGGGCTCGGAGAAGCCGATCGCGTTGGAGAGCAGGTTGAACAGCGCCTGACGAATGCGCCGCCCGTCGGCGACGAAGGCGCCGACGTCGTCGGTCGCGACGATGCGCAGGTCGATGTTGAACTCGGCGAGCCGGTCCTGCACCCCCTCGGCCGCCGCGCGCATGGCCTCGACGACGTCGACGTCCTCGAGCCTGAGCTCGAGCGCTCCGGCGTCGATCGAGGCGAGATCGAGAATGTCGTTGATGATGGCGAGCAGGGCCGAGGACGAAGAACGGATGTAGCCGGCGTATTCGATCTGCTTTGGATTCAGCGGACCGGCGCCGCCGTCGGCGAGCAGTTGCGTAAAGCCGATGATGTTGGTGAGCGGCGTCCTCAGCTCGTAGGATACGTGATTGACGAAGTCGTTGCGCAGCTTCTCGGCGCCGATCAGAGCTTCGTTGCGTTCTTTGAGCGCACGCTCGACGTTGGCGCTGGCGGTCGAATCGAAGAAGGTGAGCATCGTCGCGCCGTCCGGCAACGGCAGCGAAGCGCAGTCGAGCACGAGCCCATCGGTGCGATCCATGCGCAGCTCGACGACATGGCGAGCGTCGGCGAAGCCTACGACGGAGGCGCGCAGTTCTTCCCATCTCGTCGGCTCGGCGATGAGCGGCAGCAGTTCGCGCCCCACTTCGTCGATGTGCGGCTTCACCGCGGCGCGCGCGGCGTCGAAACGCCACATCATGGCGAACGTGGGATTGATGAGCTTCATGCGCCCATCGGCGCCGAACACGGCGACGCCCTCTTTCAGCGCATCCAGCGTCTCGCCCTGCACGCGGGTGAGCGCGTTGACCTGGGAGGCGAGCGCGTAGTTCTGCGTCGCGTCGTCATAGAGATAGGTGACGCCGCCCTGCGGATTGGGGCTCATGACCACGCGCAACGCCCGCCCGTCGGGCAAATGCCACACGGTCTGCACCGGCTCGATCGCCTGATAGGCGGCGAGCGTCTGCGCTTTCCAGCTACGGAAATCCGCTTGCTCCGGGAGCTGCCGCTTGGCGCGGAGCGCGTCGAGGATCTCGCCGTCGGTCGGCTTCTGCTCGAGGAACGCCGGGTCGAGCGCCCAGGTCTGCCGATAGGCGGCGTTGTAGAAGGTGAGCCGCTTGGAGCGGTCGAAAATCGCGACCGCCGTCGACAGCTGATCGAGCATGCCTCGATAGGCGCCGACGTGGCGTTCGACCTCCGAACTCAGCCGCTCGATTTCCGAGCGGTCGAGCGCGAGGCCGGCAGCGCCGGCTTCGGTGCTCACCTCGTAGGCGTCGAACATCGTGCGCTGGCCGGCGACGGTCGCCAGCGCCTTGGCGCGCCAGTGGCTGTTCTCGGCGCGGGCGCGCTCGGCGTCGCGGCGCGTCCCGGCGTCGAACAGCTCGAGCTGGCTGTCCACGGCGAGGGCGCCGTCGGCCGCATCCACAGCGCAGGCATAGGCCGTGTTGACCCAATCGATGGCGCTGTCGCGCGCGCGGGTCCAGGCCGGATTGGGGGTGAGGTCGAGCAGCTTCCTGAGGCCATCCAGCATCGCCAGCGCCCGCGCGTGCGCCTCGTTGAGGCGCACGAGCTGCAAACGGTCGCCGGACACGTCGCGGATGCGCATCACGGCGTTGCCGGCGACGGCGCGGCCGAGAATGTCGAAATGCCGGCCCTCGCGTCCGGCGGCCCGGAGCGAGAACGATTCGCCGCGTTCGAGCAGGCGCTCGACGGCCTCCTGGACCTTGGCTGCGGCGGCGGTCTCCAGCCAGCTCGCAAAGGCGAGCACCCGTCGCGGATTGGCGGAATCGGCGGCCAGCGAATATTCGCCCTCGATGCGGGGCTCGGCCTCGCGAGCGCTCCAGGCGACGACGATTTGCGGCTCGCTGGCGAGAAACAGGGCCGCGCGGTCGAGCTCGGCGCGCGCGCGCTCGAGTTCGCAGGTGAGGCGGCGCTCATGTTTCGACCAGCGGTGGCGACCGATCAGATGCAACACCGCGGTCAGCACCGCGAACAACAACAACAGCAATAGTAACAGCAATGTGCTGGTGTCGGCGTCGAGAACCGAGGTTGCGATCGGGTCGCCGACGGCGCGCGCCGGGCCGGGCGCGAAGATCAAAAGTGAAAACGGGAGGGTCGCCGCGGCGCCCCTCTCCGCTCTGCCCGCAGCCTGCTCCTGTGTCGATCGACCGCACAAATTCTCGCCCCCTCGAGACCCGACGGCCTCGGCCCGAGCCAGCCGTCCATTCGCCCCCGGACTCTTTCCGGCGAGAAGGCCCGAATCGCACATTGCAACAGATACGCAAAGCGAAAGCGAAAGTCGTTAATTCGGAGCGACGACTCGAATTCGCGCGCCGCGGCGCGATTCAACTAATGGGCGCCGCGATCGCCGCCTCGACAATATGTAGAGCGAATCGCGGCAAAATTGAGCCAAATTTTTTTTGGCCCGCGCCGGCGCCGCGCGCTCAGCGCAACAGACCGAGGATATCCTTGACCGCGTTCATCGTCGGAATGGCGATCTCGCGCGCACGCTGAGCGCCGGACGCGAGCACGCGGTCGACATAGGCGAGATCGCTGTCGAGCCTCAGCATCTCGCCGCGGATCGGCGTCAGCTTGGCCACAGTGAGCTCGGTGAGCGCGGTCTTGAAGGTCGAGAATTGCGCGCCGCCGAAGGTCTTCAGCACCGTCTCCTTGGTCTCGTCGTTGAGCGCGGCGAAGATGCCTACGAGGTTGTCGGCCTCCGGGCGGGCGGCGAGGCCTTCGACGTCGCTCGGCAGCGGCTCCGGATCGGTCTTGGCGCGGCGGATCTTTTGCGCGATCTGATCGGCGTCGTCGCTGAGCGCGATGGCCGCGAACTCGGACGGGTCCGACTTCGACATCTTCTTCGTGCCGTCGCGCAAGCTCATCACTCGCGTCGCCGGCCCCTGGATGAGCGGCTCCGGCAGCGGGAAAAAGGCCTCGCCATAGCCATGGGCCGCGATTTGCGCGGCGAAATCGTTGTTGAACTTCTGGGCGACGTCGCGGGTGAGCTCGAGGTGCTGTTTCTGGTCGTCGCCGACCGGAACGGCGGTGGCGAGATAGAGCAGGATGTCGGCCGCCATCAGCACGGGATAATTAAAAAGCCCGACGGACGCGTTCTCGCGGTCCTTGCCGGCCTTCTCCTTGAACTGGGTCATGCGGTTGAGCCAGCCGAGCCGGGCCACGCAGTCGAATACCCAGGCGAGCTCGGCGTGTTCGGGCACGCGGCTCTGGTTGAACACGATGTTCCTGTCGGGGTCGATGCCGCAGGCCAGGAACGCCGCCGTCACCTTGCGGGTGGCGAGCGCGAGCCCGATGGGATCGTGCGGCGCCGTCATCGCATGCAGATCGACCACGCAGTAGATGCACGGATGCGTCGCCTGCATCTCGACGAAGCGCTTGAGCGCGCCGAGGTAATTGCCGAGGTGCAACTCGCCGGTCGGCTGCACGCCGGAGAACACGCGCTGGGTGAATTTGGCCATTTCGTTACCGGGAACTGCAAGGATTTCGCGCCGCCTTATGACAACGGCGTCCGCGGCGCGCAAGGGCGCCGCGCTCGCGACGGGGGCGCCGCCGCGGGGGAGTGCCTCCGTGGGAATATCGCCATTGGGCGGAGGGCGGACGTTGTATGCGCTGTCGATGTCATCCGGTAATTCGAATAGGAGCGTCGGCGTCTACGCCGACGTATCGAGGCGAAACGTCGGCGTCGA
>JBKQKS010000370.1:0-10864 GCA_052147395.1 Roseiarcus sp. | reverse complement strand
CTGCGCTCGCGGCCGGACGTGACCTACGAGGGCCATATCGAGCGCATCGAAATGCAGAGCGATCCGGTCAACGAGGAGCGGCTGGTGGACATCGCCTTCGACCGGATTCCCGACGACATTCACCTTGGCGAGCAGGCGGAAATCGTGGTGACGACGGGGCGCCTGCCGCACGCCTTCCTGGTGAACGCGACGGCGGTGGAGTCGCGCCGCGCAGATCACGGCCTCGTCTGGACGGTCGAGGACGGCCGCCTGGCCCGGCGGGAGGTCACGTTCGGCGCCGAGCTGCTGGACGGCCGCCTGCCGATACTCGGGGGCATTCCCCGGGGCGCCGCGGTGGTGGATGCGCCCGTGTCGGGGATGCGCGAGGGGCGTGCGGCCCACATCGCCGAAGGAAAGTCGTCGTGAATCTCGCCCTGCGCGATATGCGCCGCAATGGCTTGCGCTTCGTGCTGACGACGATCGGCGTCGGCCTGCTGCTCGGGATCGTCGTGTCGATGATGGGCATCTACGAGGGGGCGCTCGACGACGCGCTCCGCTTGCCGCGCGCCTCCAACCCGGACCTCTGGGTGGTTCAGCCGCAAACCATGGGGCCGTTCGCAGAGCCCTCGCGCATCCCGCGCGACACGCGCGACCTCGTCCGCCGATAGGGGTAGGGAAGGCTTTCGCCTCCCCTCCCTCCGAACCGTACGGGCGGTTTTCCCGCATACGGCTCTCCAGTCGCGGATTGCCCCATCGGGGAGATCTCGCATTACCTGTGGCGGCGAGCACGTGAGCCGCCCGGGAATGCCGAGGAGACGAGGATTGCCATCCAGACGCCTCCTTCGACGCCGTTGCCCAGCGCCGACCTCATGCGCGCTGTCCAGATCGAGGCTTCAGCTGCTCCCGCGCACGGGACGTCAGGTGTCTGGCCCTCGTATAGCAACGAGGCACTCCGGGGCCTTTCTTTGCCGTCTCTCTGTCCATCGCCCATTCCGCTTCCTGCCTCCCTTCCCATCGAGGCGGTTTTGCTGCCCGCCTCTCTCGCCGCCGAAGCGGCCGCGGTACTATGAAGGCTCTGACTCCCGCCGCCCTCACACTCAGGCGATGGGTCTCTCCGCTTACCTCGCTTCGCCTTCCCGACGTTCCGTCCCCAACCACGTGAGCCGTCCGATGGTCGCTTTCGCAGTCGCCTCAGCGCCATCAGTTGTTCCAGGCTTCGCCAAAGGATAGCAGGCTCGCCACGGACTCCCGCCGAAACAGGTTCGTCATCCTACGGACCGCCAGTTCGTCTCCAGTTGCTCTCCACCCCGCCTCGCGGCGACGCAGTTACTCTCGACTTCCGGGCCTACGACCGGCCCGCGCGCGGACTTCCACCGCGCCGACAAAGCGTCCTCACGGACGCACTATCCCCGGCGTCGCCGCCGCGGGCGCGGTGACCTTCCAGTCGGCGCAAACGACGGTCGACGGGCGCCCGGTGCGGCTTTTCGTCGAGGGCTATGAGTTGGGCCGGCCCGGGGGGCCGCCGGCGATCGTCGTCGGTCACGACTTGACCGAGAGTCATTATCAGATCGTGGCCGACGACTCGTCGGGCCTCAGGGTCGGCGATCGGATTCCGCTCGGCCCCTATGGAGACAAATATGCCGTGGTCGGCCTGACCCACGGCATGGTGTCCTCGGGCGGCGATGCGGCCGCCTGGGTGACGCTTCTCGATGCGCAGGCCCTGCAATTCGAGGTCGCTCCCGCCTTGCAGCGACGGGAGAAGGCCGAGGGGCGCTCCGCGCTCGAAACCGCCGACGTCAACGCCGTGCTGGTGAAGGTCGAGCCGAGCGCATCGCCCGCCGCGGTCGCTCAAGAAGTCGACCGATGGAAGCACCTTTCTGCCGTGACCCAACAGCAGGAGGAGCGATACCTGACCGCATTCGTCATCGAAAAGATGCAGCGGCAGATCGGCATGTTCATGGTCATTCTCATCGTCGTCTCGGCGGTGATCATTTCGCTGATCGTCTACACGCTGACGATGGACAAGCTGCGCTCGATCGCGACCTTGAAGCTGATCGGGGCGCCCGACCGGACGATCGTCGCGCTCATCGTTCAACAGGCCCTCGTGCTGGGCGTCGGCGGCTTCGCGGTCGGCCTCGTCCTGATCGAGACGTTCAAGGATCGCTTCCCGCGCCGGGTGCTGGTCCTGCCGCATGACGTGACCATGCTCTTCCTGGTCGTGATCGTGGTTTGCCTCCTCGCTTCGATGCTCGGCGTGCGCGCGGCGCTACGCGTCGACCCGGCGCAGGCGCTCGCGGGCTAGAGCATGGACGCGCCCGATCGACGCCCGCCCATGATCGAACTGGAGGCGATCTCCAAGCACTACGGCGAGGGCGAGACGCGCGTCGATGCGCTCAGCGACGTATCGCTCGCCGTCGCGGCGGCCGAGGTCGTCGGGTTGGTCGGGCCGAGCGGGTCGGGCAAGACGACGATGCTCAACGTGATCGGCTGCGTCGCGGCGCCGAGCGCCGGCGCGATGCGGCTCGACGGCGAGACGGTCTATGAAGGCCGCTGGCTGCGGCGCGACCTGCGCCGCCTGCGGCTCGAAAAGATCGGCTTCATCTTCCAATCCGCGAATCTGCTGCCATTTCTCAATGCCGTGGAGAACGTCATCGAAGTCATGCAGCTCGCGGGCGCTTCATGGGCTTCCGCGAGCGCCCGCGCCGACGAACTCCTCGATTACCTAGAAGTCGGCCGACGCCGCTCGGCGATGCCAGCCGAGCTCTCGGGGGGCGAAGCGCAGCGCGTCGCCATCGCCCGCGCGCTGGCCAATCGGCCGCGTATCATCCTCGCCGACGAACCGACCGCGCCGCTCGATTCGGCGCGTGCCGGCATCGTCATGGACCTCCTGCGCCGCATCGCACTCGACCAGAACGCCGCGATCGTGGTCGTCACCCACGACGAAAAGGTCTTCAGCCGCTTCGACCGTATTTTTCATCTCCGAGACGGCCGTCTGGTCGGCGAAGAGCGGGTGAGTGGCGTTGCGGGCGAAACAGCAATGCCGAGCTAAGCGAATCCGCTCCGCCGCCTGCACTCTATTTCTCTTCGACGATCACGCGGACGCCGCTACTCGCACCGCCGACGAGCGAGGCGGCGATCTCTGCGACGCCGGGCGTCGGTCCTGCCTTCGCGCGCACCTCGACGATGCCGAGCCGTGAGAAGCCCGGTCCGAAAGGGACGGGTGTTAAGACAATCGGGACGCCGTGCGTTACGATCGCGCCGACGGCACGCCCGTCCGACATGATGGCCAGGCCCCCGTCCGGGGAGGGCTTTAGGATAATGGCTGCGCGGGCAGCGTCCGGAAGGGTGACCAGGAAGTCGAACGGGAGATCAGCGTCTGCCCCGGCCTTCACGCGCAGCCAGTCCTCGTCCTTGCCCGAATGCAGTTGGTTGTATGGCGCAACGTTCGGTTCGGGCACCGCTGCAATATGGGCGATCGCGGTGGTTTCGCCGGTCAGAGGACCGGCGTCGGCGAACTGGAGGCGGATCGGATAATCTCCCGCTTGCGCCGGATTGATCAGGTTCGTCCGCAGATGGATCGCCTTGAGCCCCGGATAGCCCTGCGCGTCGGGACTGAGCGCTTCAGCGAAGCGGATGACAATCGTGCGCGCGTCGCCGTTGTCCGACGCGACCGTGAAGGAAGCCGGGATCGCGCCCTGTTCCCATTTGATCATCACCGCTTCCGTCGAGAGACTCGGCCTAGGCGAAAACGCCGTGGGAAATGCGATGCGTATCGTCGCGCCCGCTGGGATGGAATAGCCGGGCTCGGTCGGGTCGAACGACTTGTCGAATTCGAGCCAAGCTTCGAACCGAGCGCCGGCCGCCAGACCGTCGCACACCATGGGCTGACGTGCGACCGTCGTCGGCGGCGGTTCGGCCCGGGCCGCGCCGAGGGCAAAGCCCGTCACGATGACCAAACCGAGCGCCAAGGGGACGAGCCGCCTTGCGGCGCTCACGCGGCTGAATCTCAGCAGATCAACGTTGGCCAAGGCGTTCATGCGCGGCTCGCTCCTCGTCGATTCCCGACCCGTCGTCGCTCACCTCAACCGATAGGCCGCGTGGCAGGCGACGCAGTTCGGCGTAATGCGCGACAAGGCGTTCAATACCGCGGCCGTGTCGTGCGTCGCGTCGGCGCGGGCCGCGACGTCGGCGAAGTCGCTCGCAGACGTATGCATCGAAAGACCGACCGATCGCATCGGCGCCGGCATGTAAAGGGCCATCATCGCGTCCATCGAATCGGGCTCGGGGGTCTTCGATCCGGCTGCCTGAGGCTTGCACCCTTCCGCAGACGGCGAGTCGAGCCCGAGGCGCTCCTTGGCGACCTTCGACGCCTTGGCGTAGTCGCCGGCGGCGACCGAGCTTATGATCGCGTCCAGGGTCTCGACGTGATCGCGCATGTTGGACAGCATGTGAGTCTGCATCATCGGTGGGAAATGCAGCAGCTCGCGGGAATCGGCAACTGACATAGCGGGCGACGCGCCCGGGTCCATCATGTGGGTGTGCTGGGCCGCGGCGGAAGCGGCGACAAGACTCGCTGCGCAAACGACGACTATGGCTAGCAAGCGCGACATCGGTAGTCCTCTCGCATTTGTGAAGCGTAGCGTGCATACGCCCGCGGAAACGTCGTGGCCATGATTGCGATCATGTCGAATGCGCGTCCGTTTCGTCTCGTCATCTCGTCCGGCCGTTCGCTTCTTGCAGCGCAAGAGGCGACCGCGTCGTCGCTACGGTCCGAGCTCGGCCCCTCGTCGCGTGTTGGCGTTGGGCGTCGAGGACGTTCCCAATGGCGGCGACGCGCCTGGACGCCGAAACCCGCCGCTCAGCCAAATTCCGCTTTGGGCGGAGTCCCGCCCACCGACTGCCTTGGGCTACGACCGTTATCCCTGAGATAGCCGACCATGGTGAAGGCAATCCTGTGAACGACGGCAAGGCTCCTCACCGTACCGGAAGCCGATGGCGGGGCGCCCGCTACTCGATGGAGTGCGCGCGTCGGTATGGTCAATTGTCGGCGCCAGCGAGGGGCATCGCGCATGGCCTCGGTGGCCAGCATGGCGCGGCAGCTGGCTTCTCGCACTGGCGTAGGGTTCCGCATACATAGGCGCGCCGAACTCGTCGAAGTCGCCGAGCAGGCGCAGGCGCGCCTCGATTTCAGCGGGGTCATACAACGCGATATCGAAGGGGGAGGTGTCGGATGGAGGGACCGTGCGTGACTCTGGGGATGGGAATTGGGACGCTTGGCAGGCGGGGCGAAAAATCGGCGGAAGCGCTGCCGCAGAACGTGCGCGCCCGGATCTGTCTGGAAGTGTCGCCTGGCCGCTTCTTCGCGTCCGGAACGGCGGGCAGCCTGGCGCGGGACGATTGGGTGAGTTGACCGAGGATTTGATTGGGAATGGCCGTCGTTGGACCGCGCGCTGCCCGGCCAGCCCTGAACGGGCCTCGAGGCGATGGCTTCGCCCGTGAATCCAGCGACGTCTGACGGCAAGGCCTCGACGTTGGATCGGTCCCCGGCCGGAGCCGGGTCGGTGGTGGTTGCGACGTCCGTTTGGCGTTGATGGGGATCGGCTTTTCGGGATCCAAAGTCGGCGTCGCATTTGTCCGGGCGGTGAAGGCGCGGATCCACCGTTTCCTCGGCGAAGCCGCGCAGCCTTTCCGAAACCGCCGCGTCAAAGCAGGTCGGCGCCCATTCGGACGATGACCGCCCTCTGCGACGAAGCCCGCGCTGGCGCGCGCGGGCGAGAAAGGTCAGCGAGACGCCGGCTCAGCAGACGAGGCCGAGCGCTCGGGCGACGATGGATTCGACGATGGAGATCAGGACGTCGACGTCATTGGCACGCCGGCTCAGGCGGACGATATAGAGCTCGTCCGCCTCCTGGACAGGATTGTGACCGGGCGTGCCGCGATGGCCTCGGTTGCGGTCGACGCCCAAGCGCTCGCAGTGAGCGCGTCCCTCGGCGCTCATGAGCCAGGGCCAGATGGCGCCGGGCCGCAGAGCCTCGTCGAAAGCATCGTCGAAGTCGCGGTAATGCAACGTCTTGGGTATTTTGACCCGCAGGCAATGCCGTTCGACGGTGACCGGGCTATTCGCCGACGGCGCGCTTCGCGGCATCACATACATCGGCGCCCAAATGCCCCAACCCGCCTCGGGCGGCGACCATCCGTCCGCTCGGGGCCAGCAGGATGCGTACCGTTGGTAAGAGAGCTCGTCCTGTCGCCGCCGCAGCCGGAGGTCGTCGCAGGTCCCGATCTTCAACCCCGAGAGCCCAAGGTCGCGCGAGAGGTTGCGCAGTCCCGGGCATCCCATCAAGTAGACGAGGCGAAAATAGGTTTCGAGCGACTCGTAATCGACGTGCGCGAAGATATCGGGCCGCAGCGCTCGATGATGCAGGCCGGCGATATCCGGGCACGGGACGGGACGATCGGGTTCAGCGAGCGCGGCGGCATCGGCCGCGGGCGTCGGCGACCACCCGACGTGGGCCGGAGCACTGGGCGCGGGCGAAGCGGCGGCAACGTCGCAAGAGCGGGCGTCGGCGTCGGGCGCGGATTCGACCAAGCGCATCATCATTTGATCGATTTTCGCATCGAGGTTGGTCACCGCGGCCCTCAAAGCAATCAGGTCGGCGGCGGAGGGATTCCACATGGTTATTCCTTTCCGGGGTTGTATCGGAGTTCGATGGCCCATGAATTCGGTTCGATGATCGAGACGGGGACGCGGTGGATGCGTCGAAAGTCCGGTCGGTGGTGTTTTTGGGGTGAGCCGAGTCATGAGACCGAAATTGATTTGTTGATGAGGATAGGCGTGATTGCGCAGCAGATATTCGGCGCTTGGGGTACAGCGGGGACAAGGCGCGACATCGACGCGCGAAGGAGCGAACAGGGAAACTCGCGCTGGCGTGACCGGCGAGCGCACTGGCAATACGAGGAAGTGCGAGCGAACAATTGTCGAGTCGGTTTTGTGATCGACAGCGACGGGGCCGGTGAACCAGCTGAGAGGGAACACGGACGCACCCACCCCGGCAAAGCCGGGGGATCTCCTATGATATTAGGCTCGATGTTGTTTCGATCCGCGCACCAACTGGTGCGATATCACGGCAAGACTGGCGTTACGCACTGGGAGATAGAAGCCAGGGCACGCGCCGCCCGTGCAAACGACGGGGCGGCGGATCACGTCACGCCGCCCCTCTCGATCACTGCATATCTCATGCTGCTCACCGTTCGTGAGGGTGGCAGCTCGAGAAATTGCCTGATCAGGCTCTCTATTGTTTCGATCCGCGCGTCTTCCGACGCGACCACCCGCGTAATAACATGGCCTTATTGTTATTATGAGCGATCCTGCTGGACGTCAGTTGGTAATTTGCGTCGTTGACGTTAAGCGGGTTTAGTCAAAGTGTGTTTCGGCGCGGCGGTCTGACACCGCCGACCCGTCCGCTACGAAGACCTACCGCGCCGATGGGCGGTCGAACTGACCATCTCATTCCTTGCGGAGCGGGCAGTCGGAGCAGCACAAAGCATCGTCGTCGCAGAAGTCGAACTCGGACGAATCGCCCTGGTTGCCTTGACGACGCGTGGTTGACGAGGCGCCACCCTGCTGTGTCTTGCGCTGTTTATGGCGCGCCTTGGATTTCTTCCCCAGGTCGCGACTATGGCGGGCGGCCTCGGAGGATGCGCGATTGCGAACCGGGAAAGCAATGACCTCGCCCGTTCCGGAGCCTGGCGAAGCGCGCGCCACGTGTGCATTGCTCGTATCAGCCGCGCCGGCCCAAGCGAGCAAAGCCTGAAGGATCGCATCGGCCTTGGCATGGAGCTTCTCGCCGGAGACGTCGCCGGGGCTGTAACGCAGCGCCAGTTCGAAGGCGAGCGCGCCGAGTGTGACCAGTTCATCTCGTGTGATCGTAGACATCTTTTGAAGGACTCTCATTTTCGGGGTTGCAGGCGGGTATTGCCCACCAATCACTCAGGACCCACTTCTAAACGAACCTCCCTTCCTCACCATCCCGGCCGCATGACGCGCCCTCTCTCCCGCTGATCGTCGCCCCCGTTCTCCGGCGCGACTTCGATATGCATCCGGCGTCAATCAACGCCTGGCGAATCCCATTCCGCGCTTGGTCTCTGTCAGGCTCAAGAGTCGCTGTGCGCGAACGACGTCCGTCGCCGAGAGTGCGAAACTCCCATCGGAGGCGGCAAATCCCAGGGCGACCTCCACGACATGTTTGGCAGCCCGTGGACTTTGGTCGAGCAACGGCGTCGCCACATCCTCTCGAATCCGATCGCTAAAGCCGTAGGCGATTGCGCCCACCAACTCGGCGTAGATGGATTGGATAACAACCATCTGCTGCGCTCGACTCGGCGTCGAAACGGGAATGACGAGAAAACGATCCAACATCGACGGTCGAATGGATGCGACGTCGTTGGCCGTCGCGATCCAAATCACTCTGTCAGCACGAACATGCACCTCGAGATAAGGATCGGTAAACAGTCGCGCCGATGTAGGTTCGAGCAACGAGTGGAGCGCATCCAAAGGCACGGCGTTCTGGCCGTCTCGCGCCTTGTCGATTTCGTCAATCAGGATGACAGGAGAGCAAGTGTCGCACCTAAGTAATGTGCGCGTCAGCAGACCGACCTGAGAGCCCCGCCAGGCGACCGAATGGCCGAGCAGGACGCCGATATCGTCCGATTGCGCGAAAGAGTACTCGGCGAAAGTCGTTCCGAGCGCCTCCGCGCAGCTGCGCGCATATCTCGTCTTACCGATTCCGGGATCGCCGACGAGCAGAATCGGATGAACGACCATCGGCGCGCCTGTTTGGTAGGATAAGTGCGCGGATCGCTGCACAACGCCGTTGGCTGCCGCCAAGTGCGGCATGGCGTTGCCGAGTTCCCTCAGGCGATCCAGCATCGCCGGCTTGCCGGCGAGAGGTGCTCTAAGCGGCCCACGATTATCGCTCAATAGAGCTTTCAGTCTTTGTACGAGATCGTTAGTGACCAAGTCGCCGACCCCGAACGGCGTCGTCTCGTCGCTCGCGCCTAGGTTGCGCAAGCGCGTCTCGATTTCTGTCGGATCGTACAAAGAAACGCCAAAGGGGCCGCAGTCAGTCGGGGAGCGAGTATGCATAGTTTCGTTACTCATGAGAACAGCATATGGAACGAGAGAAGAACGATGGACGCAAAGCAGCGCGGGCGCGCCGCGGTCGAGCCGCGGCACGCTGCGAGCGCGATTACAGAGTAAGCAGGCGTCGCTTTTCGTCCTCCGCGGCGGCGTCGACGAGCGCGACGCTTGTCTCGTAGCGCGCCCGATCCATACGGCCCTCGAGGACCTCGTTGCGCAGGAAGACCCGGGCTGTCGCGGCCACGTCATCCATACAGTAGGCCGCGACCTCACGAATTCGTCCTTGCGCCAGCATTTCGCCAACTCGGGATCCGTCGACTCCCTCGGTTTTGCCGGCCACTCCGAGTAGATTGCAGATCTTGTCAAGCGAGGTCCGCGCGCGGCCGTCGCGCGAGGCGAGGATATCGCACAAGTCGAGATGCTCGTTGCCGTAGCGCTGATAGAGCCGCGGATTGCCGAAAGTGCGAGCAACGACGCCATGTTTGAGCGCCCGGTAGCGGAGCACCGGAATGTCGAATCCCGATCCATTGAACGATACGAGGATCACACCCATCCCGTCGACGTCGCGAAAGAACTCGTCGATGATCTCGGCCTCGCCGCGTTCGCCGATGTGAAGAGCCTTGCGCTCATATACAAAGGGCTCCGCCGCGAACAGTCCGATCCGCATGTATGCGATCACGACGACTTCGTTGAAAGCGTGCGGCGGCAGGCCGTCGCCGAGCAACGTCCGCAGTGCGACGTCGTCCCAAGGATCGACGTCATAGGCTTGGGCGAGCGCGAGAAAGTCGGGAACGGTCTCGATGTCGAAAACCATATAGCTTCTGGGCATGTTTAGTTCCTGCTTGTTGGAGAAGTTGGCTATGCGCGCAGGGAACGGCCCTGCGCGACGGCGCGGGAAAGATGAGGACTTGGTCGATCGATGTCGCGACGCCTCAGGGCGTCAAGCCAAGGGCCTTCGCGACCACCGATTCCACGATCGAGATCAGCCGATCAACGTCCTTCGACCGATGCCCGATTCGGAATACGTAAAGCTCTCGCGCCGGTTCGGGCGGGTTGTACGAAGGCGTCGCGCGACAGCCGCGGTTGGGGTCGGCGTCGATCAATCGGCAGTATTCGCGGCCAGTGGGCGAATCGAGCCACAACTGCAGAGATCCGTTCCGGAGCGCGAGGTCAATGGCGGCGTCGAAGTCCGGCGGCGCGAGGGTGTCGGGCACTCGGACGCGCAGGCAGTGCCTTTCGAGGGAAACGGGGCTAATCGGTTGTGGGCCTTGGTTTGGCTCCAGATACATCGGGCTCCAGAGAGTCCAACCGGCCTCGCGCGGAGACCATCCGCTATCCGTGCGCCAGGCGGCGGCGTATTCCTGATCGGAAAGTTCGGCCATGCGGGATTTCAGCCGCTCCGGCCCACAACAGCCGATCTTCACGATTGGGAACCCAAATTCTTTCGACAAATCTCTCTGTCCCGGGCATGCCGAAACATAAATGAGTCGCTCGTAGTACGAGTAGTTGAGTAGCCAGATCTGGTGAAGGAGATCACGAGGGATCGGTGCGACGTCGTCGCTGCCGATTTGAGCCCACTGAAGACGCGGAAAGACACCGCGAATGGCGCGACCCGATTTTGGGTCGCGAGCGCGGCGGCGACTGCGATCGTTGGGATCATTGCACGATTTAGATTTGTCCGGTGGCGTCGGAAATTCGTCGGCATTAGCCGGAGCTTCCGGGATCAGGTGTGTGGAGAGGAGAAAG
>JBKQKS010000369.1:0-21107 GCA_052147395.1 Roseiarcus sp. | reverse complement strand
AACTTCTTCCTCGGTGTCGAACGCTCCTTCACCGGCCGGGCCTGGCGGGCGCGGCTCGACCTCGCGGGGGAGGCGCGGGCGCAGGCGATCGCCGAGATCGGGGGCATAAGCGACCTGATGGCGCGCGTGCTCGCCGGGCGCGGCGTCGGCGTCGAGGAGGTCGAGCGCCATCTCGACCCGACGTTGCGCAATCTGATGCCCGATCCCAACACGCTCGCCGGGATGCAGGCGGCGACGGAGCGGTTGAAGCGGGCCGTGCAGAAACGCGAGCGGGTAGGAATCTTCGGCGATTACGACGTCGACGGCGCCGCGAGCGCGGCCTTGCTCAGCGAGTATCTCGAAGCGGTCGGCTGCGAAACATTGATCCACATTCCCGACCGCATCCTCGAAGGTTACGGGCCGACCAAAGAGGCGTTCGAGCAGCTTTCGGCGCGCGGCGCGAGACTCGTCGTCACCGTGGATTGCGGCGTCCTGAGCCACGGCCCCATCGCATATGCTCGCGCGCAGGGGCTCGATGTCGTCGTATTCGATCACCACCAGGCCGCCGAGACGCTGCCCGAGGCCATCGCCGTGGTCGACCCCAACCGGCAGGACGATCTCTCCGGCCTCGGCTATCTCGCGGCCGCCGGCGTGGTGTTCATGGGGCTCGTCGCGCTCAATCGGTCTTTACGCGATTCCGGCCTGTTCCCGGGCGGCAAGCCGCCCGATCTCGTCAACGCGCTCGACCTGGTGGCGCTGGCGACCGTCGCCGACGTCGTGCCGCTCGTCGGCCTCAACCGCGCCTTTGTCGCGCGCGGGCTCGCGATCATGCGCCGGCGCGAACGGCCGGGCCTCGCGGCGCTGTTCGACGTCGCCGGGGCCGACGGGCCGCCGCGCACATTCCATCTCGGCTACCTCATCGGCCCGCGTATAAATGCCGGCGGCCGGATCGGCGACGCCGCGCTCGGCGCCCGCCTGCTCACGACCCGCGACGATTTACGCGCCCGAGAGATTGCGATGGAGCTGGACCGGCTCAACCGGGCGCGACAGCAGATCGAGATCGCGACTCTCGCCGAAGCCGAGGCCGAGGCGCTCGCAGCGCTCGGGCTCGAGGAGCGCGGCGCGGTCGTCGTCGTCGCCGGCGAGCGCTGGCCGCCGGGCGTGGTCGGCCTCGTCGCCGCGCGGCTCAAGGAGCGTTTCGAGCGCCCGGCCTTCGCGCTCTCGCTGGGACGCGAGGAGGCGACGGGCTCGGCGCGCTCGATTCCCGGCGTCGACGTCGGCCGCGTCGTGCGCGCCGCGGTCGAGGCCGGCGTCGCGATCAAGGGCGGCGGGCATGCGATGGCGGCGGGTGTGACCATTCGTCGCGAGGCGCTGAGCGACCTGCGCGCGTTTCTCGACTCCGAGCTCGGCGCCGCGGTGGCGGCGGCGCGCGCAGATTCGTCGCTCGCCGTCGACGCGGCGCTCGCCGCCGCGGCGCTCACCCCGGAGCTGGTCAGCGCGATCGAGGCGGCGGGTCCGTTCGGTTCTGGCAATCCGGAGCCCGTGTTCGCGCTCGCGCGCCATCGTCTGGTCGACGTTTTCCCTGTCGGATCCGACCACTTGAAACTGCGCGTCGCCTCGATGGACGGCGTCGTCCGCGATGCGATCGCGTTCCGCGCCGCGGGGCGCCCGCTCGGCGACGCTCTCAGAACGGCGCGCGCGGGCCTCATCCATCTCGCCGGCTCGTTGACGCTCAACCGTTGGGGCGGCCGCGAGCGCGCGGAACTCAGGGTCGTCGACGCGGCGTCGGCGGTGGATTGACTCTTGCGAGGGAACGGCCATGGATGGACCGACGAACAGGCGGCGAGACGGTTCTGCGAACCGGACGCCGGCCTCGAGACGATCTGTCGCCGGCGGCGCCTGCAAATGCGGCTTGCCGGCGACGTCTTGCCCGGCGACCCAAAGCTGGGAACGCGCCGCTCCATGGCTCGCCGATTCGCGATCGATCATGCCCGGCGGCGTGTGACGCGTCGTGTCGGAGGGGCGGGGCGGGTGGTAACGAAAGCGCCGCAGGCGCACGAGGGGAGGGACGAATGATTTTCGGCATCGCAGCGTTGCCATACTGGCTGATCGTCGCGCTTCTGTTGGGCGCATTCGACGGCTGGAAGTTCGACGACCCCGAGACGCAGCCGAGATGGCTCGCAGGCTGGCTGCGCGCCATCGTGTTGCTGGCCGTGCTCGGCGCCATCGCCGTTGCCCTGTCGGTAGCGCCAATTCACTGGGTCTTGCTGTTCGAGCCGCCTCTCATCATGTTCACGGCCTACGTGATCGGCCGCCTGTCGAGCGGCGGCCTGCACGGCGCTCTCACGCCGCGCCCGGCCGCCGCGCCCGCGGCCCGCGTCGTCTCGGCGCCCGAGCCGCCGGCGAGCGAGACGTCGCCGCGCCAAGTCGAAACGGTTGAAGAAGGCGCAGCCGCCGCGGAAGCTCTTTCCGTGGCGGAAACGCCTGCCGAGGCGGTCGCGGCGTCTACGCCTGCGGCCGAAGCGTCGGACGATGCCGGCGCCGCCGAGGCCGCGGCTGCGGCGCCGTCGACACACAGCGAGCCGATGTCGATTGCGGCCGGAGAGTCGACACAGGCGCCCGCCGCAGCCGCCGAGCCGGGGCCGAGCGCCCCGGTCGCGGGCGAGGAGACGCACGAGGGCGCGCGTCCGGGCGGCTAGCGGTCCGAGTCGTTCATTTCGAGGCCGATGTTCCCTTCTCCCGCTCGAGGGAGAAGGGCCTGCCGCCAGGCTCGACCCGGGGTCGCGCGATGCGCCGGATGAGGGCCTACTTTCAACACGTCGCGTAGATCGACCGCAATCGGGGCAAATGTCGGGCGTCCTTGTCGGCGAGGTCGCTGACCTCGCTGCCTCCACTTGGAAGACTCGTGCAGCATGAGGCGCTTACGCGCCAACCGAGGTCAACGACCTTGGCTACAGTATCGCGCCGCCCGGGAATTTGCCCCAGTTACAATCGACCGCGCTCACCCCAACCTTCTCCCGCTCCTTCGACTAGCTCAGGATGAGGGCGGGAGAGGGGTCGAAGTCGCACGCCACTAGACGTAGGGTAAGGGGGCGAGGCCCGGGTCGGGGACAACCGGCCCGGCGCCTCGCCGCGCGGCGACGGAAGGGTGTTCGTGAACATAGGGGGGAAAGAAGCGAGGTCCCTGCGGCAGCACGTCGAACGGCGGATGTCGCCAGGGCATGTGCGCGACTCCGGCGGGATCTGGCTTCGGCGCGCGTTGCCAGGCGCCGGAAAACGACACGCCTGCGCCGGTGAGATTGTCGATCATCCATCGGAGCGCGATGTCGGATAATCCGCTCTCGTTGCCGGCGATCGGGTTGCCGCCGCCGGCGTCGCCATGGGCGCCGGCGAATTGCAATTGCCTTATTCGCGGATCGTCGTCCCACAGCGTCGGGCAGAAATTGGCGCGCACTTCGTCACGGGCGAAAGCCTGGAATGCGGTTTGCACGCCCGGTCCGAGGCGGGTGTGGGCAAACCGGAACAGGTCGGCGACCGAACCCGCGCTCGTATATTCGGGGATGCCGAGGGCGCCGACGGTGTCCCAGACCGCGACCGAGGCGATGCCGACCGGCGGCGTTCGCGCGGGCGTCGCCGGCGTCGAGAGAAAGCCCGGCAGGATCGTCGCGAGCTCCTCGAGCCGGCCCAATAGACCCTCGTTTTCTTGGTTCGAGAGCCGCTCGATCTGGTAATCGTACCAGACGGCCGAGCCCAATAGGTAGGCTTGCTCCTTGTCGTCGGCGAGCGGCAGTTGCGCAGCGTCGAGCAGGCCCTTGTTCTGAATGAGATCGGCGAGCGCGCGCACCGTATAGGCGCCGCGGCTGAAGCCGACGAGAAAGATCCTGTCTCCCGCGACATAGTTGCGGGACACGAAGGTGTAGCCGCGCACGATGCGCGTGATGATGCCCACCCCCATGGCGCCGCCGAGCAGCTTGACGATTGGATTGTCCGAGTCGCCGATGCCGTGAATGTATTTGGCGGCCTGGATCACGGCGCCCGCGCCGTCGCGGTCGGTTCGCTCCTGCTCGTTGTCGAGCGCGATGCTGTCGTCGTCATAGGCGCCGGCGAAATGCGAGAACAGCTTGAACACATTGGTCGAATACGAGGGCTGATCGGAATCGTCCGGCGTTCCCGGCCGATTCCAGGTGCCGTCGGCGCAAAATACGATGTTCTTCATGAAAGCCTCCGGCCCGCATCATGCGGGCGCCATTGCGAAAGGGCGAGACGGCGCAGGTTTCGTCGCGTCGCGTGACTGCAGACTGACGGCGATGCCTCAGTGTGACAAGCGACATGTCGGACTCGAGACGCAGGAGCAATTCGCAAACGCAAGTCCACAGCGCCCTTGCCAGCGGCCGCTGCGAATTGGATATTATCCCGACGCAAGGGTTTTGTCGGCTCGAGGCGGACTGGGCGAGCTCGCGGAAATGATAAGGCAATACGAACTCGTCGACCGGGTCCGCCGTTACAATCCCGATACCGACGAGGATCTGCTCAACCGCGCCTACGTCTTCGCCATGAAGGCGCACGGCTCGCAGCGGCGCGCCTCCGGCGATCCCTATTTCTCGCATCCGCTCGAAGTCGCGGCCATTCTCACTGACCTCGAACTCGACGACGCCACCATCGTCGCCGCCATGCTGCACGACACGATCGAGGACACCTCGGTCACCCGCGAGGACGTCGAAGAGCTGTTCGGGCCGGAGATCGCGGGCCTGGTCGACGGTCTCACCAAGCTCAACAAGCTCGATTTCGCCACCAAACATGCGCAGCAGGCGGAGAATTTCCGCAAGCTGCTGCTCGCGATCGCCGACGATGCGCGGGTGCTGTTGATAAAACTCGCCGACCGCCTGCACAACATGCGCACGCTCAACTACGTGCCCGAGCAAAAACGCGCGCGCATCGCCCAGGACACGCTCGACATTTATGCGCCGCTGGCCGGCCGCATGGGCATGCAGAGCGTGCGCGACGAACTCGAGAACCTCGCCTTCCGCTATCTGATGCCCGAGGCCCAGGCGCTCATCGTGGCGCGGCTGGCGGAGCTCAAAGTCAAGAACGGGCCGCTGATCGCGCGCATCAGCGCGGAGCTCAGCGACCAGTTCGCGCGCCGCGGCATCAAATGCGAGGTCAAGGGGCGGCAGAAGCAGCCTTATTCGATCTGGCGTAAGATGGAGCGCAACTCGATCTCGTTCGAGCAGCTCTCCGACATCTACGGCTTCCGCATCCTCGTCGACAGGGTCGCCGACTGCTACGCCGCGGTCGGCGTCGCGCATACCACCTGGCCGGCGGTGATGGGCCGCTTCAAGGACTATATCTCGACGCCGAAGCAGAACGACTATCGCTCGATCCACACCACGGTCATCGGCCCCGGCAGCCAACGCGTCGAGTTGCAGATCCGCACCTTCGAAATGCACGAAGTCGCCGAGCACGGCATCGCCGCGCATGCGCTCTACAAGGATGGGCGCTCGGTGAGCGACGGCGGCGAGAGCGGCGCCTACCGCGGCCTGCGCCAGATCATCGCGACGCTGTCGGGCGACGATTCCGACAAGTTTCTCGAGCACACCAAGCTCGAGCTGTTTCAGGATCAGGTGTTCTGCTTCACGCCCAAGGGCGCGCTCATCGCGCTGCCGCGCGGCGCCACTGCGATCGACTTCGCCTATGCCGTGCATACCGACATCGGCAATTCCGCAGTCGGCTGCAAGATCAATGGCCGCATCGCGCCGCTGATCTCGACGCTGCGCAACGGCGACGAAGTGCTGATCACCCGCTCGTCGAGCCGGACCCCGCCGGCGGCCTGGGAAAGTGTCGTCGTCACCGGACGAGCGCGCGCGGCCATTCGTCGCGCCACGCGCGACGCGGCCAAGGCGCAATATGGCGGGTTGGGGAGGCAGATCGTCGAGCGCGCCTTCGAGCGCACGGGCAAGAAGTTCAGCGACGCGAGCCTGAAAAGCGCGCTGCCGCGGCTCGCGCGCTCGTCCATCGACGACGTGTTCATCGCGGTCGGCCGCGGCGAGCTCTATTCGGCCGACGTGGTGCGCGCGGTCTATCCGGACTTCAAGGAGGAGCGCAAAGCGGGGCCGGCAATCTCGCCCAACGAGTCCGGCTGGTTCGGCCTCGCCAAGGCGGCCAATCTGGTGTTCAAGGCGCCCGGCATGGAGAGCGCACAGCTGCCGCTGCGCGGCGTCGACTGGGAGATACCGGTAAAATTCGCGCCCAAGAGCGGGGCGGTGCCCGGCGAGCGCATCGTCGGCATCCGCACGCCGGGCGAGGGCATCACCATCTATCCGATCCATTCGCCCGTTCTGGCGCAATACGACGACCGGCCGGAAATGTGGCTCGACGTGCGCTGGGACCTCGACAGTGCAAAGAAGGGGCTCTACCCGACGCAAATCGTGGTCACGACGCTCAACGAACCGGGCGCGCTCGGCCAGGTCGCGACGACGATCGGCGACACCGGCGCCAATATCGACAACTTGGTGTTCGTTCCGACCGGACCGGATTTCCGCGAAATCCGGTGCGATCTCGAGGTCAGGGACATCGCCCATCTCAACACCATTCTGGCGCAACTGAGGGGCAAGAGCGTGGTCAGCAAGGTCGAGCGGGCGTCGGGCTGATGCCGCTCTATTTCGCCTACGGCGCCAACATGGACGTTCCCACCATGGCCGCGCGCTGCCCGCGCTCGAAGCCCCTCGGTCCTGCTCGCCTGATGCGCCACCGTCTCACCGTGATGCGCGAGGGCTGGCTTTCCGTGGTTCGCGATTCCCGCGCCAATGTTCACGGCGTATTGTGGGAGCTCGCGCTCTGCGACGTTGCCGCGCTCGACCGCTTCGAGGAGGTCGGCTCCGGCCTCTATGCGAAAGCGTTCCAGCCGGTGGTGACCGCGACCGGCCCGAAGCGCGCGCTGGTCTATTTCGGCGCCAATGCCGGGCCGGGGCGGGCCGACGCGGACTACATCGCCTCCGTGCTCGCCTGCGCGCTCGAGTGGAAGCTCAACGACGAGGGGATTTTTTCGCTGCAGCGGATCGCGGCCGAGGCGGGCGTGAAATTCGACGCCGAGGCCGCGCGGACGGTTCCCAATGTGAGGCCGAGGTTCGCGACGCCGAAGGATAGGGGAAGATCGTAGCGCGCCGCCCCGACGCCGCGATCGCGGGCAGGGGGTGAGTGGGACTGGGTGCGCCCGGATGCTGCGATTCGAGGATGGGTCCAAATACGCCCGGCCGGCCAAACTCCCTCGCCCTTCATGCTCGCCAAGCTTACAGCTGAGCAATGAATTTGAGGCGATGTTCCCGATGCAGATCGAGTACGGCGGCCGCCGTTTCCTCGATCGATCGCCTCGTAACATCGATGACAGGCCATCCCCTTTCGGAAAACAGCCGACGCGACATCGCAATCTCCTCCGCAACGGCGATTCTGTCGACATACTCCGATTGCGCGTTGGCATTCAGGGAAAGAAGCCGATTCTGTCTTATCTGAATGATTCGCTCCGGCGACGCGATCAGACCGACGATCAGCGGTTTCGTGAGGCCATTGAGACCGCCCGGCAGCGGCACGCCGGGAACGATCGGCACATTCGCGGTCTTCAATCCGCGATTGGCGAGATAAATACTCGTCGGGGTTTTCGATGTCCGACTCACGCCCAGCAGTATGATATCTGCGCGCTCGAGGTTATCCGGAAGCTGCCCATCGTCGTTCATCAAAGAAAAATTCAAGGCGTCGATGCGCTTGAAGTAATCTGCGCTCAACATGTGCTGCGCGCCGGCTCGCGGCGTCGAAGTCTGGCCGAGATATGACTTGAACAGTGTCAATATTGGACCAAGGACGGAAAGACACGGCGATCCAGAGGCATTGCAGCTGGCCTCCAGCCGCTCCGACAAGTCGGGATCCACCAATGTAAACAAAACGATCCCAGGAGCATTTTCGATTTCTGCGATTACCCGATCCAACTGCGCCGGGGATCTCACCAGTGGATAGACATGCTCTATCGACGCAATGCCATGATATTGTGCGGCTGCTGCCCGCGAGGCGGCGATCAGAGTCTCGCCCGTCGAGTCCGATACCAAATGTAAGTGAAAGTAACTGCGTCCCACGTGTCGCCAACCGTTCTTCGATATCACACTTCATCCAAAAGTCGGGTGTGGACGATTGTCCTCGAGCCGTCAATGACAAGTTCGGCCGATTCCGACATGACTTCCATCTTGGCGCCGGTCCACGGCGTCACCCTCCGCGCGGCTATCACAGTCGCCGACCGACGCCCGATAATTTGCAGGACGGCCGTTCGCTCCGGCGCGCCACGTTCCTTTGATAAGCTGTCGACCGGCCTGCGTTGGCATCGCCGCGACTTTGTCGCCGCGCTGCGCTATCTTGTCTCCATGCCCCGCGGCCTCGACCATCTCGTCATTCCCGCTCGCGATCTCGTCGCTCAGGCGGAATTTTATCGCCGGCTCGGCTTCCAGGTCGGAGCGCGCAATCGCCACCCCTGGGGGACGGAGAACCACATCATCCAGTTCGATGGCGCCTTCCTCGAGCTGATCGGACTCGGCGACGGTTTTGTCGCGCCGGCGCCCGCGGACGACGAATTCTCGTTCGCAGGCTTCGTGGCGAGCTATCTCGCACGGCGCGAGGGGCTTGCGATGCTGGCGCTGCGCTCGCCGGACGCCGAGGCCGACCGCCGCGCGTTCGCTGCGCTCGGGCTCGGCGCGTTCTCGCGCTTCGATTTCGCCCGCAAGGGGCGTCGGCCCGACGGAACGATGGTCGACGTGGCGTTCTCGCTCGCGTTCGCGGCCTCGCGTGACTGGCCGGCGACCGGCTTCTTCGTTTGCGAGCAGCATTTCCCCGAAAATTTTTGGAGCGCCGCAGCGCAACGCCACGCCAACGGCGCGTCGGACATCGCGCGCCTGCGTTTCGTTCATCCCGTGCCGGCGACCGGCGCCGCCTTTCTCGAGGGCTTCGCGGCGTCGAAAGCCGAACCGCGCCGCAGCGGCTTCACGCTGCCGCTCGAAAACGCCGAGATTCGGATCGCCGCCGGCGACGGTCCCGCCGGCATGGCCGGAATGGACATCCGCGTCGCCGATCTCGACGCGCAGGCCGCGCGCCTCGCCGCGGAGGGCGTCGAGTTCCACCGGGACGGCGAGGCGATTGCAACGCGAGCGTTCGGCGTGGCGCTCAGCTTCGTCGCCTAGGGCAAATTGCGTTGCGCAGGAATCGCGGTTGTAACCGGGGCAGATTCCGGGCGGCGCCATTGTTTAGCCGAGGGCCCCCATCCTCACACGAGTCTTCCAAGTGGAGGCAACGAGGTCAGCGACCTCGCCTACAAGGGTGCGGGGCGCGGCTCGAGGCGCAGCGGATCGCCCCTCGAAGCTTCGCGGGGGGCGGGGCGGAACGCCCGCTCCGCCGCGGCGAGCCCGAAGATGCAGCCGCTGATGAGATAGAGATGGCGCCAGTGCTCGGTGTCGATCTGCACCCCCTGGAGAATTTGCGGGAATGAGGCCGACCACAGCACGATCGCCTCCGGGCCGAATTTCGAGCGGGAAAACGCAACTTTCCAGCCGACATAGATCGTGATCGCGGTGAAGGCGGCGAACCCGAGGCCGCCGACCCAGCCATAAGAGGCGAACGTGCTGAGAAAAGTCTCGTGCGGGTCCTGGGGGAAGAACCGCGCGAAGCGCAGCGGCCCGAAGCCGAGCGGACGGTCGAGCAGCAGCGGGATCGCGCGGATCTGACTGCCGAACCGGCCCTCGGCGCCGACGTCGTAATCCTGCGACAGCGTGGCGCGCGCCATCGCCGTTTCGCGCACGCTCGGGATCGTGAGCGCGACGAGCGCGAGGATGAGCACGATAGCGACTGCGCCGAGGGCGCCGATGACGACGCGCTGCCGCCCGGCGGCGCTCGGCGAAGTCGCGAAGGTGAGTGCGAACAGCATGACGAGACCGAGCGCGGCGTCGAGGATCGCGCCGCGCGAAAAGCTCAAGCCCAGACCGATCAGCAAAGGGACGAGCTTGGCGAGCGCCGTCGCCGCGGCGCCGCGCTTCATGAGCAGGTCCTGGGCGAGCCAGAGGATCGGCGCGGCCAGGAACGGGCCGAACACGTTGGGGTCCTTGAACGGGCCGGCCGCTCGTGTGTTGTCGTAGGAAGTGAAAAAGGGGCCGAGTCCCGCGACGTCGAAATAACCGAGAATGCCGAGCGTGGCGGCGACGATGGCGGCGAACACGTAGCCCGAACGGATGGTCGCCAGCCGCTCCAGCGGCCGGTCGGCGACGATGGCGGCGAATATGACCATCGTCAGCGTCACATATACGGTGGTGAAGGTGAAGGCGACGCTCGCCGATTCGTCGACATAGGGCGCGAGCGCGATCAACCCGGCGCCGTTGTAGATCGCCATGGTCAGGATCAGCGGCGCCATCGTCCTGTCGAACCTGAGGCCGCGCGCCGCGAACACGATGATGAGCGCGGCGAACATGAATTCATAGGGTGAGGGCTCGAATGCGTCGAAGGCGCTGACCGCGAGCAGGATCCAGAGCGTGGCGCGCCGAATCGTCTCCGTCGAAATCATGGTCATGCCCCCGGGCGCCGCTCACGGCGGAGTTTTTGCTCGAACAGGGTTAACGAGACGTTGCTCGTGGCGCGCCGCGCCGCAGGTCAAAACGCGCTGCGGTTCCGCAGCAGCGCCCAAGGCGTCTTCATGAGGATGTAGAGGTCGAACGCGAGCGACCAGTTCTCGATGTAGTAGAGATCGGCGTCGACGCGGCGCTGGATTTGTTCCGGCGTTTCCGTCACGCCGCGCCAGCCGTTGATCTGCGCCCATCCGGTGATGCCGGGCTTGACGCGGTGACGGGCGAAGTAGTTCTCGACCACTTCGTCGTAAAGCCGGTTCGCGGCCTTGGCGTGAATGGCGTGCGGCCGCGGGCCAACCAGCGACAAATCGCCTGAAAACACGACGTTGATGAGCTGCGGCAATTCGTCGATCGACGTGCAGCGCAGGAAATGTCCGATGCGGGTGACGCGCCGGTCGCCGGGAGTGACCAGCTTCTCTGCCGTCAGGTCGGCGCTGTCGTGGCGCAAAGTGCGGAACTTCAACACCGAAACGAGCTCGTTGTTGAAGCCGTAGCGCAACTGACGGAACAGAATCGGCCCCCGCGAGTCGAGCTTCACCGCGATCGCGGCCGCGGTCATCACCGGCGAGAGCGCGATCAGAAGCGCCGCACCGACGATGCGATCGAACGCGGCTTTCAGCGCCACGTCCCAATCGCCGAGCGGCTTGTCGGTGAGATCGAGCATCGCCGCGCCGCCGAGATAAGAATAGGAGCGCGAGGCGAGGCGGAGCCGGCTCGCGTTGGCGGCGAGCCGGATGTCGATCGGCAGCACCCAGAGTTTCCCGAGCATTTCCAAGATCCGCCGCTCGGCGCTGACGGGCAGGACGAAGATGACGAGATCGATGCGCGCGCGCCGCGCGAATTCGACGAGGTCGTCGACATTGCCGAGCTTCGGCGGCCCATCCGGGGGCGCCGGCGCGCGGTCGTCGTCGCGGTCGTCGAAAATGCCGACGATGCGCACATCGGCGCGGCCCGCCTGGTCGAGATCGCGCATCAGGCCCGCAACACAGTCCGGTCCGCCGCCGATGAGCGCGGCGCGGCGCTCGAGCCGGCCCGTGCGCGAGAGATGAGCGACATAGGCGGCGAGTCCGAGGCGCTCGAAGGTGATGAGCCCGAGCGCAAGCCAGAACCAAGCCGAGAGCCAGAGCCGCGCGGCGGGGGTGTCGACGTGGCCGAGCCGCGCCGCGGCGAGCAGCGACAGAAACAGCGCCCCGAGCGCGCCCCACGTGCGCGATGTCGAGGCGATGGGGCGCCGGAAGGCGCCGTTCGAATAGACCTTAACCGCCTGGAATCCCGCGACCGAGGCGAGCGAAACGCCGATGACCAGCGCCGCCAGTAGGTAGTCGGCCACCGCGCGCGGGACCATCAGACGCCCTTCGAGCCCGAACCCGGCGAGCGCGATGAGCGCGAACTCGGAAAAACGCACGAGACCGATCATCACTTCGCGCGGGAAGCGAGCGAAGCAGCCCTCCTGCTCGAGTTGCTCGAGCTTTGCCGCCCGCGCCGCGCGGGGGTCTTTGGCGCCGGCTTTTCGGACCGCTCCGCCGGAGCGCGCCTGATCAACGGAATACAGCGCCATCGACGCTATCGACAACGCGGCGCGGCGCGGGCCGGCTGAACGTCCTGCCACGCGCGGCGGCGGCCCAGCGCCTCGCGGTAGCCCGAGAGCACGCCGTCCGCCATCGCGGAGATCGAGAAATGGGCGCCGACGTAGTCCCTGAGCGCGCGGGCGTCCTCAGCGCGAGCCCGAGGGCTCGAGGCGAACATGCCGTCCAGGCGGCGCGCGAGATCGGCCGCATCGCCCGCAGGCCCGAGCCGGTCGCGGAACGGTCCGAAGATCTCGGGGATGCCGCCGACGGAGGTCGTCACCAGCGGCACGCCCGCCGCCGCGGCCTCCAGGATCACGTAAGGCAGGGATTCCCGGCGCGATGGCATGACGAAAACGCGCCCGAGGCGGAACGCCTGCCGAGCGGGCAGGGGGCCATGGAATTTCACGCGCGCCGCGAGGCCTGCGCGGGCGACCAGGGCTTTCAACTCCGCGTCCTGCGGCCCGGAGCCGACGACCGCGAGGTCCGCCGCGCGTCCGTCGACGGGCGCCATGCGCTGCAGCGCGTCGATCAGCGTGTCGACGCCCTTGATGTCCCTGAGCTCGCCGACATAGACGAGGTCGGCGGCGTTCGCGTCGGGCGCGATCGGCGCGAACTCGCGCTCGTCGAGCCCGTTGCGCACCACTCGGCGCACGCCGGCAGCGACGCCGGCGTAGAGGTCGCAGCGCGAGCCGATGTAGGCGCTCTCGAACAGGAAGAGATCGGTCGCCGGCGCGAGCGCGCGCTCGACGGCCATGTAGAACCGATGCCGAGCCGAGCCTGCCCGTTCGTCGAAGCTGCCGCCATGCGGCGTATAGGCGGCGATCGGCCGCCCCGGAGGCGCGAGCCAACGCGCGCATCGGGCGTAGAGGCCCCCTTTGGCGCCGTGGCCGTGAATCACGTCCGGACGCAGACGCTGCAGCCACCGACGGAACTTGGCGAAGGCGACGAGGTCGGACGGCCCGGGATGGCGAGGGATCGTCGCGCCCGAGACGCCGAGGGAGAAGCCGCCCCGCTCGAGCGCAGCCTCGACGCGCGCGTCGCGGGCGCTGGTGTCGAAGAACACGCCGACCTCGTGTCCCCGCGCCCTCTGCGCCGCCGCCAGATCGATGACGTGGCGGAACAGGCCGCCGACCGGCGCGCGCAGCACGTGAACGATTCTGAGCCGATCGCTTGACACCTTGCCGAACCGCCTCTGTCGATCCCCGCCGCCGACGGCGTTCGACGGCATTCTATTAGAAGAATCGCTCCCGAACCGTTATCGAGTCGCCGGGCCTCACCGGGTAGGTGAGCGGCGCCGTGAACGCCACCGCTCGGCCGTCGCTGTTGCGGGTGATCACGACCGAGCCCTGATCGCCGCGCGGCGTGAAGCCGCCGGCGATTGCTATTGCGTTCTGCGCGGTCATGCCGTTCTCGAACGGGTATTGCCCCGAGCTGCCGACTTCGCCGAGCACATAGAACGGGCGATAGGCTTCGACCTCGACCGAGACTTTCGGATCGCGCAGGTAGCCTTGGGCGAGCCGCGATTCGAGGGCGCCCGCGACCTGAACCGTCGTCAGCCCCTCTGCGCGCACAAGGCCGATCAGCGGCATCGAAATGTTGCCGGCGCCGTCGATGGCATAGGAATTCGTCAGCTGGTCCTGCCCGAACACGATCACCCTGAGCCGGTCTCCGGATCCGAGCTGATACGGCGCGGAAAGATCGGCGCGGAACCGGGCGGCGTCGACATAGGGCGGCTGGGAACATCCCGTGAGCATTGCGGCCAGCGCGACCGCCAAGCACAGAAGGATCCTACTCATGACTCTGTTCCGCTCGACGTTGCTGCGCGGGAAATGTTTAGCCTGACGTGGTTAACGAAAGACCAACGCCCGCACGCGTCGGCGCGAGAACTTAACCAGCTCGAAACCATGAGGCGCCAGAACATTCCGCGCTTCATGCGCGCGGGGAGATTCTTATGGCGCGGCTTCACGGCCCGACGGCTCGGGGGGTTGAGACGGACGGCGCCTTCGACGCCGCCGGTCTTATGCGCGCGCTCGTCGGCCGCAAGGGCGCGATCCTGATTCCGACCGCGCTCGCGGCGGCCGCAGCGCTGGCGCTGATCGTCGCCGTTCCCGCGCGCTATCAAAGCGTCGCCGAGGTGTTGCTGGAGAATCAGGAGAGCTATCTCACCAGGCCCGACAAGGCCGCGGGCGACCCGGCCGAGACCTTCGACGAGGCGGCGGTGCAAAGCGCGGCCGAAGCGCTCACCACGCCGGACATGGCTCGCAAGGCGATCGAGCGCCTCGGGCTCGACGGCCTGCCCGAATTCCATCCCTCGTGGTTCGGCCGTTTGCTCGATACGATGCTCGGAGGAACCCGGGCCGGGACCTATGACGACATCGTGATCGAGACCTTCCTCGATCGCCTCACGGTGTTCCCGATCACGCACACTCGCGTGCTGCAGATCGAGTTCTCCAGCCGCGACCCGGCGCTCGCGGCCAAGACCGCCAACACGCTGGCCGATCTGTTTCTGCAATCGCAGGCCGACGCACGCAAGGTGGAGGCCAAAGCGGCGGCCGACTGGCTCGCGAGCCGCATCGGCCCGCTGCGCGTCAAGGTCGCGGACGCGCAATCGCAGGCCGACGCGCTGCGCGCCCAGTCCGGCCTGCTCGCCGGCTCCAATGGCGTGACGGCGCCGACCCAGCGGCTCACCGAGCTCACTTCGCAAATCGCCTCGGCCCGCGCCGCCTTGTCGGCGGCCAAAGCCAAAGCGCAGGCTTTGCGCGACATCCTGCGCTCCGGGCGTCTCGACGCCATTCCCGACGTCGCCCGCGACGCGTCGATCAGCCGCTATCTCGAGGCGCGGGTGGCGCTGAAGGCCGAGATCGCCGAGGCCTCGCGAATCCTGCTGCCCGAGCATCCGCATATGCGCGAACTGCAGGGCCAGCTCGCCGGACTGGAACGTGAAATCCGCGAAGCGGCGGTGAAGGCGGTCGCCGCCGACGAGAGCGACGCGCGCATCGCCGCCGACCAGGTGAACAATCTCAATCAGGCGATAGCGGACCAGTCGCGCGCGGTCGAAGCCACCGACGGCGATTCGGTCGAGCTCGGCGGCTTGGAGCTCGACGCCAAATCGGCGCGCGACCAGCTCGAATCCTATCTCGAAAAATATCGCGAGGCGCTGGCGCGCGAGAGCGACGACGCGACGCCGCCCAATGCGCGGGTGATCGAGACCGCCGCGCCCTCGTCGTCGCCCTCGTTCCCGAAGCGCGTCCCGACCATGCTGCTCGCGACGCTGGCAGGCTTCGTCGTCTCGCTCGGCGTCGCTACGGCGCGCCTGCTCACCGAGGCGCCCGAGGGCGAGCCGCCGGAGGAGCCGCTTCCGCTGCGCAGGCGCGAGGGCGAGGCCACGTCGCCGGATCCGAGCATCGAAGTTCCCGTGTCGCTGGCAACGCCGCGGCCGCGGCGCCGCGAGCCGGCGCCCGCCTGGGGCCTCAGGTCGCCGCCGCAAGAGCAACCGGCGGCCGTTGCGGCTTCGCCGCCGCCGGCTCCGCGCGGCGACGAGCCGGAGCTCGAAGCGGCGCCCGACGCCGAAGGTCTGCGCCCAGGCGCGATCGACGCGTTCCTCGATTTCGCGCCGCGCGGGCCGCTGGTCGTAGTGGCGACGGGGGAGGGCGCGCGGGGCGCGCTCGCCGCGGCGCTCGGCGCGGCGCGGCGCTTCGCCAAACGCGGGGCGACGGCGCTCGTCGATCTCGGCGCCACGCAACCTTGGCTCGGCGACGTGGTGGAGCGCGGTCCCGATGGGTTCCCGGGATTGAGCGACGTGATCGCGGGTCACGTGGGTTTCGACGACGCGCTACATCCCGATCTGTCGAGCCGGCTCGACGTGATGCCGCCGGGCGACGAAGCGGTCTCGCCGCGCGACGCCCAAGTGGTCCTCGAGCGGCTCTCCGACGATTATCCGTTCGTCGTCGTCCATGTCTCGGACTGGCGCACGCCGCTAGGCCTCATGGCGCTGCAGTTCGCCGACGGCGCGCTCATCTGCGCGCGCGAGTCGCGCCTCGCCCCGATCCGGTCGCTCATGGCGCGCGCCGCCGGATCGGACGCATTCATCTTCGCCGAGGCGCCGCTCGAAAGCGGTGCGGCTAACGAGCGCGCTGCCTGAGGCGCGCGCGCTCGAAGGCGTCGCCGCCGTACTCGGGCGGGTGGTCATTTCTGTCCACGGTTTCCGCGATTTCAAAGCGTTGGCTGGTCGTTTTTGTCACCCCCGTTTTTCGAGCCTGTTCGGCCGTTGCGTCTTCGCGTTCTATAGCCATTTCATCTATGGACATTATGTTATCTAGCGCGCCGCTGCAGTCGGGCAGAAGCGCCTGGGTCAGCCGCGAGCGGGCTCGCCTTCCTCTCCGCATTGCGCGGCGCACAAACTCGAATGCGCTACCGATTGGAAAAGCGCTTCGCGGATGATCCCTATGTGCGATCTTTCTCAGATAAATCAATATATTAGATATAGGATTTTACAATATACATCAGCACGCCGTCGACGACGCAGGGGCGTGTCTTCTCTGGTACGGATTCATTACGTATAGTATAGTAGGTTTGAAAAAGGAGGTTTCATGCCGCGCGCCCATACCGACAACGGCCGCGTCGAATTGCGGCTCCGCCCCGAGGACAAGGCGACGCTCATCCGCGCCGCCTCGCTCGAGCGGACCGATCTGACCGGCTACATTCTCGGCGTCGTACTCCCCAAAGCCGAAGCCGATATCGCCGAGGCCGAACGGCTGAGGCTTTCCGAACGCGATTCCTTGCGCGTCCTCGCGCTGCTGGAAAATCCGCCCGCCGCTCCCGAGCGTCTCGTGCGCGCCGCGAAGGCCGGCTTCACACTGCCATGACGGCGTTGCCGTGGGATGAAGCGCCGATTGCCAAGCGACACGACCGCGCCGGCTTCGATTGCGGCGACGCCGATCTCAATATCTATCTGCAAAAATTCGCGCGCCAGAATCACCAAAGCGGCGGCGCGAAATGTTTCGTCGCCGCGCCCGCCGACGCGCCCGCGCGCATCCTCGGCTTCTATACGCTGAGCCCCGCCTCGCTCGAATACGCGCGCACGCCGGCGCTCGCGAAGAAAGGCCTGGCGCGTTACGACGTCCCCGTGTTCCGGCTCGGCAGGCTCGCCGTCGACAAGTCGATGCAAGGCCGCGGCCTCGGCGGCGCTCTCCTGCTCCGCGCCGCTCACCGCTGCATCCGCGTCGCCGAAGATGTCGGCGGCGTCGCCCTGCTGATCGACGCCAAGAATGATCACGCCGCGCGCTGGTACGAAAGCTATGGCGGTCTCCGTTCGGACGATGCGCCCCTTTCGCTCGTCCTGCCGCTCGCCCTTGCGGCCGACGCGCTCGAGCGGGGGGCATAGGCCGACTATGGCGCCTGAATTCTGCAACGAAATACGCCCGCAAATTCAAACGCGCCCGAAGCCGCGGAAAAAGGCATTCGGCAAGGCGTCGCCGGAACCCCCAGGGTTCGTGCGCTATGTTCTTGTTTTGTTCCCATCGAGCGGCTATGGTTCGCACATGCCCAATCACGTCGAGAATCTGGAACCGGCCGACCCGCGGGACCTCAACTACGGGTCTCGCTTTCGTGTGCAAGCGCGCCCACGCTCCGGCAAAGAAGGGCCGGTGCAAATGCATCATTGTGACGGTGATCCGACCCGAATCGCCAAATTCGGCTGTGCCGGCTTAACCGAATCAGACATAAAGCAGGAAACGCAGTTGAGGCTCAGGATGGGCGGTGAGGCTCACAAGACGTATGAAATCCGCTGCCCGGTCTACGGGTTTGTCGGTCTCAACGATTGGGAATGGCAGATAATTTCGCAGCCGGCTTACCAGCGACTACGTCGGATTCGCCAGCTCGCCTGGACCGACTATGTCTTTCCTGGCGCCATGCACACTCGCTTTGAGCACTCGCTTGGCGTAATGCACATGGCATCTATGCTGTATGACGGTATCGTTGAGCGTTCACGTGCCATTTTGCAATCGGAGCTTGGCTACAAGGACGAGGGTCTCACTAGGCACCGTGTCTTAGTGCGGCTTGCCGCGCTTTTGCATGACGTAGGACACAGTCCTTTCTCGCATGCTGCGGAAGATCTGTTTCCCGCTCAAAGCGCAGAGACTACTGAGCGTTACGAGCACGAACAGTATTCGGCCGCGATTGTTCGACGTCATTTCGCAGACGTCATCAAGGGCCATCCGCTTAATATGAACTATGGATTCTCGGCAGACGACGTCGCGGACCTCTTGGACGGCGAGCCTTCTGCCGGCGGGGCGCTTTTTTGGCGCGATCTTATATCGGGCCAGTTGGATGCGGATCGAATGGACTACTTACTCCGAGACTCTCTGCATACCGGGGTTGGATATGGGCGCTACGATTGGCACAGGCTTGTTCACACAACTGTGGCTCTCCCACAAACTCAAGAGGAGGGTGGTCCCAAAATTGGGGTTGAAGAAGGCGGGTGGCACGCTGCCGAGGGGCTGATCATCGCTCGTTATTCCATGTTCACGCAAGTTTATTTCCATAAGACACGTGTAATTTATGATTTTCACCTCCAGGGAGCTCTTGCGGACTTGCTTCCAGGAGGTCGCTTTCCAAAGCCAACCAACGAGGAACTAGACAGTTATCTTCAATGGGATGACTGGCGAGTCCTTGGACTGCTTGCCGACGGCAAGGGGGGCGAAGGGGGACGACGGCTGGCGAACCGGAATCACTATCGTGAAATCGCTCATACCCCGGAGACGCCGACGCCGGGGGATTTGGAACGTTTGGATAAGTGGAAAGAGGCGTTGGCAGAGTTGCTCGCCGCGGAGATCCCAGCCGAAAAATCTTGGTACAAGACCGGCCCAGCAGATGTTCAGATCCTGACGGAGTCACCGAAGAACTATATCAAGCCCCTCTCCGCGTATTCGTCGGTGGTAAAGAACATAGCGGCGGTGCGAGGCGTGAGACTATACGTTCGCCCAGAAAGTCGAGATCAAGCACTGTCGCGGCTACAAAACGTTTCCTAGGCGCCCAGGGAATACAAAATGCCTAAAATTATGCCCAAAAACAAAGATACGACAACGCTCTCAGAATTCTCGCATCTGGCGGTTATGAGTTCTTTGATTAAGAGAGCGCCTGGCGCATTGGGACGCACGGGACTTATGAAATGTCTGTTTTTCCTTAAAGTCTTAAAAAGTGTCCCGCTGCCATACAACTTTCGTTTGTATACCTACGGGCCATTTGACCCTCAGGTTCTTGAAGACTTGCAGTATGAGGAATCGCTTGGCGCAATCAAAAGTACGTTAGTCCTCTATTCGGGTGGGTACGGGTACCAGCTTGAGCCTGGTCCGGCAGCAGACTGGATGGAAGCTCGTGCTAGTGGTTTCGTGGATAGGCACAGTGAAAGCATTGAATGGGTGCTAAGGGAATTCGGTAACCGAAACGCAATTGATCTGGAGATGGCCAGCACATTGGTCTATATCGATCGGACGGAAGCCAACAAACGCTCGAAGTTAGAACTATCCGAATTGGCGAAGAAGGTTCATGACGTGAAGCCTCATTTGACTACCGAGGCCATTGAGAAAGAGGGGCGTCGACTTAAAGAAGGGGGCCTACTGAGCGCCGTCGCATGACGAGCCGCCGAAATTCTCTCGGGTGGCCGCCGTGCGCGAAATTGTTGGGGCTGGTGAAATCTCGGCCGCGCGGCGTGGGTTTGCAAAGGAAGATGACCGCGTGCGCCAGATCGAGGCGGTCAATGCGCAGACTGGCTCGGACATGCCTATCCGGAGGCATCCGGAATCCGCACTTTGCTCGCGGGTGCCGATGTCGAGAGACCTGCCGACGACGACGGCGTGCGCCATGAGCTCTGGGACGATCGACGACGAGGCGATGATCGCGGCGCCCACGCTCTACATCGCCGACGCGCGAAACTTCCGTTCAGGTTCGCAACCTGAAATTCAGGCTCTGACGCCGGCGGCGCGGCTAACGAGCGCGCAGCCTGAGCCACAGGCGCTCGGCGCTCAGCGCCCGCTCGAACAGCGCGGGGTTCTGCTTGACGATCCGCTTCGCCCGGCGGGCGGCGAGAAAGCCGCGGGCCGCCAGATGTCCGGCGAGCGTCGCCGGATAGGCGCTGTCGAACAAGGGCTCGACGATCTCGCAGCAGTCGTCCTTGTAGCGCGCCTCGCCGACGCCGAAATCGAGCGCCTGGAGCCCGCGGGCGATCGAATCGCGCACAATTTCCGCGATCAGCAATTCGCCCGGGCTCGCGGGGGCGACAGCCTCGGCGATGTCGTAGGAAAACAGCAGCCCGGAGAGCCGGCCGTGGGCCTCGAGCGCGCCGAACACCGCGACCAGCCGGTCTCCGACGGCGAGCGCGTGCAGCTCCAGCGTGGCGCCGTCGTCCGCAGCGCCCGCGAGCCGCTCGAGAAAGGCGACATGCGCCAGGTCCTCGAATTCGTTGTCGAGCCCGAGCGCCGCCATGCGCGCGCGCTTCTGAGCGAGGAAAGCGTCGAGCGCGGCGCGTCGTTCGGCCGCGTCGTGCAGGCGGCGGTGGACGACCGGGCCGAGCGCGGCGAGCTTGCGGGTCTTGGCGCGCCGCTTCTTGCGCTTGTCGGCGGAAAAGCGCTGAACCGTCCAGGCGTCCGCATCGGGGCCGAGCTCGGTGCAATAGGCGAAGCTCGGACTGTTCTGGCCGCCGAGCGCGGCGAGCGGATTCTTGGCGCCGCGCCAGCGCTCGGGCTGATTGGAGAACGTGAAGGCGTCGACGCGGGCGAGCCGCGCGGTTTGGCCGAGCAGCGCGCGTAGGCTCCGCGATGACCACGCCTCGGGCTCGCGGAACAGGCCCATTTGATAATTGGCCATCCGTCCGCCCTGGAACGCCGCGATTTTCCAGGGGCCGAAGCGGCGCCGGGCGAGC
>JBKQKS010000368.1:0-5139 GCA_052147395.1 Roseiarcus sp. | reverse complement strand
CCGGGTGATCGAAATCGACGAGGTGTTCGAGGCGACGATCGTTTCGGGCTTGAGGAACGCGCGCAGCGTCGAGAAGATCTTGCGCTTGACCTCTTCGTTTTCCGTCGCCGCCTCGACGACGAGATCGCATTCGGCGATGGCGTCGAGATTCGCCGTCACCCGCACGCGCTCCAGCGTCGCCTTGCGCCCGGCGTCGTCGAGCTGGCCCTTGGCGACCTGACGCGACAGCAGCCCGTTGATGGTGGCGAGCGCGGCGTTGGTGCGCTCCTCCGATGTGTCGTTGACCCTCACCGCGTAGCCCGCTTGCGAGCAAACCAGCGCGATGCCGGAGCCCATTTGCCCCGCTCCGATGACTCCGACGGACTTGAAAGGCATCGTCATGGCTGACCCCCGGAGCTTTGCGTGTGGATGTCCTCGAACAACCTGGGCCCCGGCGCGGGGCCTTCGCTTTTCAGCGGCCGATCTTGCCGAGCTCTTCGGTCAACTCCGGCAAGGCCTTGTAGAGATCGGCGACGAGACCGTAGTCGGCGACCTGGAAGATCGGCGCCTCTTCGTCCTTGTTGATGGCGACGATCACTTTCGAGTCCTTCATGCCGGCCAGATGCTGGATCGCCCCCGAGATGCCGACCGCGATGTAGAGCTCGGGCGCCACTACCTTGCCGGTCTGCCCGACCTGCCAGTCGTTGGGCGCATAGCCCGCGTCGACCGCGGCGCGCGAAGCCCCCATCGCGGCGCCCAGCTTGTCCGCCACCGGCTCGATGTAGGTCTTGAAATTCTCCGCCTTCTGCATCGCCCGGCCGCCCGAGATGATGATCCTGGCCGAGGTGAGTTCGGGACGGTCCGACTTCGCCAGCGCCTCGCCGACGAAGCTCGACACGCCCGGATCGCCGGCCGCCGCGACCGCCTCGATCGGCGCGCTCTCATCGCCCGCAGCGGTCGCTGCGAACGAGGCCGTGCGCACGGTGGCGACGACCTTGGCGTCGGTCGACTCCACCGTCTGGATCGCATTGCCGGCGTAGATCGGGCGTTCGAACGTCTTCGGCCCCATGACCTTGGTGATGTCGGAGACCTGCATCACGTCGAGCAAAGCCGCGGCGCGCGGCAGCGCGTTCTTGGCGAACGGGCTCGACGCGGCGAGGATCGCGTCATAGCCGGGCGCCAGGGCGACGAGGAGCGCCGCCAGCGGCTCGGCGAGGCCGTGGGCGTAAGCCGCGTCGTCGGCGACGCGCACTTTGGCGACGCCGGAAAGCTTCGCGGCGGTTTCGGCGGCGGCGGCGACGTTGTGGCCGGTCACCAGCACGTCGACCGGCGCGCCGAGCTGCAGCGCCGCGGTCAGCGCGCGAGCGGAAATGTCGCTCAGATGCCCGTTCGCGACTTCGGCGAGAAGGAGGGTCGCCATGTCAGATCACTCCCGCTTCGTCGCGCAGCTTCGAGACCAGCTCCGCCACGCTCTTCACCTTGACGCCCGCCTTGCGGCCGCCGGGCTCCGTGGTCTTCAGCACCTTCACGCGAGGACTGACGTCGACCCCAAAGTCGGCCGGGGTCTTCTCCGCGATCGGCTTCTTCTTCGCCTTCATGATGTTGGGCAGCGAGGCGTAGCGCGGCTCGTTGAGCCTGAGGTCGGAGGTGACGATCGCCGGCAGCGTCATCGACACCGTCTGCAGGCCGCCGTCGACCTCGCGCGTCACTTCCGCCTTGCCGTCGGCGATCACGACTTTGGAGGCGAAGGTCCCCTGCGCGAGGCCGGTCAGCGCCGCCAGCATCTGCCCGGTCTGGTTGCAGTCGTCGTCGATCGCCTGCTTGCCCATGATGACGAGGCCCGGCTGCTCCTGTTCGACGACGCCCTTCAAAATCTTGGCCACCGCCAGCGGCTCGACGATCGCGTCGGTCTTGACGAGAATGCCGCGGTCGGCGCCCATGGCGAGGCCGGTGCGCAGCGTTTCCGTCGCCTGCGCCGGGCCGATGGAGACGACGATCACTTCCGTCGCCTTGCCCGCTTCCTTCTGCCGCAACGCCTCTTCGACCGCGATCTCGTCGAACGGATTCATCGACATCTTGACGTTCGCCAGCTCGACGCCCGAACCGTCGGATTTGATGCGGATTTTGACGTTGTAGTCGACCACCCGCTTCACGGGCACGAGAATCTTCATGTCGCTCGACACTCCGCGTGGGCGAGGGGTCCCGCCCCTCGAGATTGTGGCACGAACCCCTAATATTGGCGTCTGCGCAAGTCAACGCGGCCTTTGGACAAACGCCAGCCGATATAAAACTGTGCTCTGCCATGTCATAAGCATAAGCCGCGAACCGTGTTTGGCGGATTGACAGGACACCTCCGCCAAACCGAAGATGGCGCAAACAAACTGGAGACGCGCCCTCGATGCGCGCTCTGTACGGAGGCTCGGCCGGCGGCCGGAGAAGCCCATGGAACGGAAGGGTAAGCGACGATGAGCGAACTGGAGTATCTGCAAGGGCGACTGCAAAATGGCGCCATTTCCCGACGTGAGTTCCTGGGCCGCGCCGCTGCGCTCGGCGCCTCGACGGTGGCGATCTCGAGCGCGCTCTCGGCGGTCGAGGCCTACGCGGCCGAAACGCCGAAGAACGGCGGCACGCTGCGCCTCGGCCTCGGCGGCGGCAGCACCACCGACAGCTGGGACATCGGCAGCTACAACGATTCGGTGATGATCGACGCCTCGCACGGCGTGTTCGACGGGCTCATCGAATGGGGCGAGGACGGCAAGCCGAAACCGGACCTGTGCTCGAGTTTCGAGCCGTCGAAAGATGCGAAGGACTGGGTGTTCAACCTGCGCAAAGGCATCAAGTTCTCCAACGGCAAGGAGTTCGACGCCGACGACGCGATCTATTCGCTCGCCTATCATGGCCCCAACTCGAAGTCGGGCGGCAAGTCGGCGGTGGCGGCGGTCGACTCGATCACCAAGCTGGATTCGCACCAGATCAAGGTGACGCTGAAGTCGGGCGACGCCGACTTCCCGTATAGCCTCACCGACTATCACCTCTTGATGGTGCCCGCCGACTTCAAGGATTGGGCGCATCCGGCCGGCACCGGCGCGTTCCGGGTCGACACTTTCGATCCCGGCGTGCGCATCGCGCTGAAGAAGAACGGCGACTATTGGAAGCCGGGCCGCGGCCATCTCGACGCGGCCGAGATCACGGTCATCAACGACGGCGTCGCGCGCCTCAACGCGCTGAAGTCGGGCCAGATGGACGCGGTCAACCGCATCGATCCCAAGGCGGTTCCGCTGATCGAGCATTCGTCCGACCTGAAGCTCGTGCGCGCCCCCGGCGGCTGGCATGTCGTCGCGGCGATGGAGATCGACAAGCCGCCGTTCGACAACCCCGATCTGCGCCTCGCGCTCAAGTTCGCCGCCGACCGCGAGCAGATCCTCAAAGCGCTGTTCAGCGGCGTCGGCTCGCTCGGCAACGATCACCCGATCCCGTCGACCGACCCCTACTTCAATCACGATCTGCCGCAGCGCAAGTTCGACCTCGACCGCGCCGCGTTCCACTTCAAGAAGTCCGGCCTCACCAATCCCAACATCACGCTGCAGGTCTCCGACTCCGTGTTCAACGGCGCCGTCGACATGGCGCAGCTGATGCAGGCGGCCTGCGACAAGTGCAAAATCCCGATGCAGATCAAGAAGGAGCCCGCCGACGGGTTCTGGGACAACGTTTGGCTCAAGGGCGCCTATGTCGCGAGCTACTGGGGCGGCCGCGCCGCGGCGACGCAGATGCTCGAGGTGGCCTATAGCGCCAACGCGCCCTGGAACGAGACGCACTGGAAGGACGAGAAGTTCCAGAAGCTGCTCGCCGCAGCCAAGGGCGAAATCGACGAAGCCAAGCGCAAGCCGATGATCTGGGAAATGCAGAAGATGCTGCATGACGACGGCGGCGCGCTCATTCCGGTGTTCAAGGATTGGCTCGACGCCCACAACGACAAGATCGGCGGCCATACCCCGCACGGCGGCTTCGATATGGACAACGGTTACATCCTGCAGAAAGCCTGGATCAAGTAAGCGCGCCGCGGGACGGCGGCGCGCCGTCTCGCCGTTTCTCCGTCGTGAACTCTGCGGCTTCGCCGCGGTCCTCCCGCCCGAGCGCCGCGCTCGGAGAAAAGTGAGCCTCGCGCGTGCCGAAACTGATCGCCGAGAGACTGGGACTGGGCGTGCTCACGCTGCTCGCAGCTTCCGCGCTCATTTTCATCGGCACCGAATTGCTGCCCGGCGACCTCGCTTCCGCCATCCTGCAGAACCAGGCGACGCCCGAGAGCCTCGCCAAGCTGAGGCTCGACCTCGGCCTCGATCGACCCGCGATCGTGCGCTACGGCGAATGGCTGTTTCATGCCTTGCGCGGCGATTTCGGCCATTCGCTGGCCAACGGCCGCGACGTGCTCGCCGAAATCGCGCCGCGCTTCGCCAACACGATGTTCCTCGCCGCCTATGCGGCGGTGGTGGCGACGCCGCTCGCGGTCGGGCTCGGCCTCGTCGCGGCGATCGGGCAGGGCGGCGTCTTCGATCGGCTCATCAATCTCGTCACGCTGATGTCGATCTCCGTGCCCGATTATTTCGTCGCCTACATGCTCATCATCTTCGTCGCCGTCGATCTCGGCTGGTTTCCCTCGCTCGCCAACGTGACGCCGGACACGCCGTTCGTCGACCGGCTCTATGACGCCTTCCTGCCGATGCTGACGCTCTCCATGAGCGTGACGGCGCACATGATGCGCATGACCCGCGCCTCGGTGCTCGCCGTCATGGCGAGCCCCTATATCGAGATGTCGATCCTCAAGGGCCTCACCAAGACCCGCATCGTGGTCTGGCACGCGTTGCCCAACGCGCTGGCGCCGATCATCGCGGTGGTCGCGCTCAATCTCGCCTATCTGATCGTCGGCGTCGTCGTCGTCGAGACCGTGTTCGTCTATCCCGGGCTCGGCCAGCTGATGGTCGACGAAGTGTCCAAGCACGACGTGCCGGTGGTGCAGGCCTGCGGCCTCATCTTCGCGGCGACCTTCATCCTGCTCAACATGCTCGCCGACATCCTCGCCATCCTCTCCAACCCGCGTCTGAGGCGACCGAAATGAGGTTGATTGCTCTCTGCCGCCCGGGCGAATCCCCTCCCCCCTCGTGG
>JBKQKS010000367.1:0-6766 GCA_052147395.1 Roseiarcus sp. | reverse complement strand
CGTCAGGTTCGGATTGGCGGCCAGCGCTTTGGCTTTGGACATCAGTTTGGCGTCCAGCGCATCCTCGGGATAGGAAAAGCGTAGCTTGTAGACGGTGTCCCTGCCGACGCTCGCCGAGGTGCGCAGCACGAAATTATAGATGCGCCTGGTGGTGACGACGTTCATGTTCGTCGCGGCGTCGCGCTCGATCGGTTTGATGAAGAGATAGCGTTTGCTCTGGTCGGGCACGGCCTGCCAGGATTGCGAATCGCCCATCGCCACCGTTGCGATGCGCTCGTCGTCGCTGAAGACGATCATCGTGGAGACGCCCATGGTCCCCGAGAGGAAGACGACGTTATCGTTCTGAAACGCGACGGTGCGAATTCTCTGGTCGGCCGGCACGGAGCGCGGATTGCTCTCGGCCCGGCCGACCTCCGGCATCAGAAGCAAGGCCAGGATCGCCGTCGCCAATATATTTCCACGTTTGAGCCTCTTCACGGCGCTGCTCCCGTTTCCGCCAACTCTTGATCACGCCGGTACTCGAACACTTGGAACCCCAGGGGATTGTCGAAGCGCCAATCGTTCCGGATGGGCTCGGACGAATAGCGAAAGCGAACATTGGCGACCCAATGTTCGGCAGTTGCATCCATGTGTGCGCCCTTACGGATCGTCGAAAAGCGCACTGCCGCGGTTTGCTCGTTGAGAAAAATGACGGACTTGACGGAAACGGCGATCGTCGTTTCCGGCCCGAATCTCTTCATGAGATTTTGCGGATTGCCGACCGCGAAATCGCTCTCCAGGTCCTTGGACGCCGCGCCCGTCGAAAACAGCGCCGCGAGGTCGAAATTGTCGCGTAGGCCCTTTGGGTCATAGGTTTCGCGGGCGCGAATGAAGCGCACGACATTGGCGCGAAGGACGGATTCCCTTTGGCTCAGTTCGCCGCCGCGCTCGAGGGGCTGCGCGATCTCGACAAATCCCGTGGTCTTGTCGACGAGCAGCGTCACCACTTCGACCGACTTCAGGGGGATCAACGCCCAGAGCGCGCCGAGCGCGACGACAAGCGCCAGGGCCATAACGGCGGCCATCACGCGCCAGGCGTTGCGCGACAGGCGCACCGACAGATTGTGCGAAGCATCCCAGCTCAGCGCTTCGTCGTAGTAGCGCGCGTCGACCGCGGGCTTCTCGTCCGACGTCGCTTGCGACTTAGGCGGCGCGACTGAATTTCTTGTATCGATCAATGTCCCCGCCCCTATTTTCTGGCGTCCTTGAGGCCCGCCGCGACCTGCGCCGCGACCGCCGAATCCCCGCTCATCGCGTTGACGCCGGCCGATATCCCGGAGCTATTGGGCCCGCGTAACGCGCGCATCGCGGCAGAGCCGGCGGCGCCCGCCCCCCGGCCCGCTCCGCCGATCAGCGCGGCCCCGCCCCTGGCCGCGCCTCGCGCCGCCCCCGCGATCAAGAAGCCCTCGGCGACGCTGATTGCGGAGGGGTGTCGGAACGCGGGGCCGCCGGCGAGTCCCGAGGCGATCGCGGGGATCTGCGTCATCAGCAGCGCGCCCATCGCGCACAAAGCCACAAAGGGCGCGACCGTGCCGACCGAGACCGTCTGTCCGCTCGCGGCGGCGTTGAGCGAGGACATCTGGCCGGTGATCAGCCCCTCGAAGAAGCCGAGGAAGCCGTAGGTTAGCAGGGGAACGATCGAGAAGGTCAGGCAGCTCCGGATCCAACCGGTGAACAGCATCGAGGAGACGTTGAAGAGCGCCAGCGCGATGAATATCGGCGCGAGCCCCAGCAGCACGAACAGGGCGAGCTTGCCCATGACGACCATGAACATCGCCTCGACGATGAAGAGGCCGGTGAGCACGAGAACGAGGAGGCCCGCGAACATCAAGGCGACGCCGAACGTGCCGCCGGCCGCGCTGATGCTTTGGGCGGCGGTCGCCCCGCTGGTCCAAATGCCGTTGAGCGTGGTCGCGACGACCGTAGCGCTCGAGCTCGCGCCCGAGCCCGAGGGGCAATAGGAACCGCCGCCAACGCCGCTGGCGACCGCCGTGCAGATGCTTCCCGCCATGCTGTCCGCGGTTTGCGAGAGGACGTTCACGACTATTGTTTGGAAGTCGCCCCACCCGAATGCGAGACCGTAGATGAGGGCGATGCGGGTGAGCCGCCACACGAAATCCGTCGCCGCCATCGTCGCGCGGCCGAAGGCGACTTCGTAGCCGTAATAGGCGACATAGATGGTGAGGCCGACGGTGAAGACCGGCTGCAGATTGCCGCCGATCGAGGTGTAGAGCGACTGAACCGTCGAGGTTCCCACCGTATCGAGGTCGGTGAAGACCGTATTGAGGACGTCAACGAAGGCCAACTTCGCCCCCGTCGTTGATCGGGCGGAGGGGCTCGCAAGCGAACGCGTTTCCTGACGCTTCGAACCAGCCGAACCAGCCGGAGCCCGCCTCGCAGGGCGCCGTGAGGTCCTTGTGCGCGCACGCCGCCAGGGTCGATAACGCCAGAGCCAGCAGCAGGGCTCGCCAAGACAGCCTCATTTTGGAAAACCCTTCCCATGCGCAGACCCGCATCGCGGCCGCGCCGTTCTCGTTGGCTTTGTGGTGACTCGAGTTGGCGAAGAGTTTCAGTTCGGGTTCATGAACTGAACGGCCTTGGCCTGACCCGCTAGTTCCTGCAGCTGCTGCGCGTTCAGCGCGGCATTGGTCGAATTGATCGCGCCGATCGCTTCGTTGATCGTCAGGGCGGTCTGTATCTGCGCCTGGGAATTCTGATCGATCGAGCCCTTGATGTCGGGAGCCGTTCCGATTAGGCCGCCGGCGCCCGTCAATGCGGCTGTGCGCGCCGTCGCCGCGGATTGGGCGCCCTGAACGATGCCCGTCAAAGCCGCCGCGGTATTGACGGCTCCGGAATAGGCCTGATCGCTTCCCGACAGCGGCTTGGCGGCGCCGCTGAGGGTGTTGACGAGATTGAGACCATTGATGATCGACGACGCCGCGGTTCCGAACGAACCAAGGTTGCCCCAGCTCATCGAGCTTCCGCCCAAGAGCGAGCCCAGGCTCGGCGCCGAAGTCATGGAGAAGCCGCCACCGATCGCCGCGGAACCCAGCGTTCCCGTTTGTCTCGCGCCGGTGACCGCCGCCAGGGTCGCATTGGTCGCGGTCAGAATTTGTTGATTCGACTGCATGATTTGAGCGGTATTCCCAGCGGTCGTCGTCGCTTGGGTCAGGGTGGCCGCGTCGATGACAGGCACTTGAGCCGAAGCGCCGCCGAGCGAGCTCGCGCATCCGGCCGACAGAGCGAGGGCAAAGACCAATCCCTTGATTGCGCGCATCATAGCTCTTCCCCTCATTGGTGACCCGTTTGCGGCGCGGCGACCGCGCTCTTGAAATTGGCGGCGGCCGAGGCCGCCATGATTCGCGACAGCAGGATTTGATTGCGCAGCTGCATCGTCACGCCGGCGGCCTGTACGGCTTGGTTCCAAACGCCTGACCCTGCGAGCCGCGCCGCCGAATTCTGATCCCAGGCGCCTTGCGAGGGGTTGAGCGTGCCGACGGTTTGAGATGCTGGCGTCAAGGCGCCGCTGTTGGTCTGTAGGCCCGCCGTGACGGCCGAGATGGCGCTGAACGCCTGTAGCGCCGTGCCGAGGTTGAAAGCGCCACCCTGCGCCCCGCCGAAGGCCGACCCCAAGGAATTGACCAGGGGCGAGAGATTTATTGACGCGACCGAACCCGAAGACGTCGCTCCCGCCGACAAGCTCGCGACGGCGCTCGGCGTGCCCGCCCCGCCGGTCAGATCGGCCGTCCCCACCGCCGCCGTCGGCGCGGCGGGCGCCGCGCCCGGCGAGACGACGGAGCCTTGCGTGCCTTTCGTCGGCGCCATGGTCTGCGTATTGAATTGTTGCGCCGCCGTCATGCAATTGGCGGTCGCGGTTTCCTTGGCCTCGCGCAGCGCATCCGCGACCGGCACTTGCGCGAAGGCGGCGCCGGCGAGCAGGCATGCGGTCGTTAGAACAATCGCGCGTGTGCGTGGGGAAGCTGACGCCTTCATGCGGCGTCTCCGCAATAATGCGGCAGCCACGCGCCAACTTCAGGGCCATGCCGCGCGATCAGGCTCTCCATTTCCTCGACCCGCTCGGAAGTGCCCGACAGCACCTTCACGAGGCCGGGCATGTCGGAGAGATCGAGGCGCGCGATCACCGAATCATGATCGTGCTTGATGAGGAACTGACGCGATTCCGGCGGCGTGCTCCTTACCCAATCGAGTTCGGCGCGCGACAGCTTGAAGCCGACGAGATAGGATTCGTCGTCGGCCTTTGGATTGGGAAAGAACAGATTGGTCGGCGTCTGCTCGATCAACGTATGCGCCATCTTGGACGCCACGATGTCCTTGGCCGATTGCGTGCCGAAGCCGACGATGCCGTTGAGCTTGCGGATGGTCTTCAGCTTGTCGGTGACGAACCCTGAGAACTTGTCGTCGTTGAGGATTTTCCAACCTTCGTCGATGAACATCATCATCGGGGTCCCGTCCATCAGGCCCTCGACCCGATGGAAGATGTATCCTAGCGCCGCCGTTCGGATGTCGTCGTCGTCGAGAACCTTGGTGAGGTCGAACCCAAAGACGCCATTGCCGGCGCTCCAGAGATCCCTGGGATTGTTGAACAGCCATCCGCGCGAATGGGTCCAGACTTCGAAGCGCGAGGCCAGATCCTCGTGCCCTGCCCTCTCGCGGCCGCGCAGCAGCATCGTGACGTCGGCGAAGCGGCGCTCAGTGATCGGCTCGAGGAAAATCTGGTCGACGGCGCGCTCGACGATTTTGACTTCCTCCGCCCGCAGCTCCGTGCCGTCGCGCGGGCGCACGAGAAATTTCAGGAGATTCAGGACGAAGTCGCGATCTCCCGGAGTTCCCGGCAGCTGGAACGGATTGAATCCCGTGGGGACGCCGTGCTGAAGGACCTCATACTGGCCGCCCATCGCGCGGATGAAGACTTCGGCGCCGCGATCCTTGTCGAAAAACGCACAGCGCGGCCTCGGGCTGACGCGCATCGCCTGCGCCATCAGGAACGACAGCGCCACAGTCTTGCCCGAGCCCGTTGGCCCGACCACCGTGAAGTTGCCGACCTGCCGGCGGTGGAAATTGAAGAAGTAAGGCGTCGAGCTCGTGGTCTGCAGCAGCGAGATCGCGGGACCCCAGCGGTTTCCCTGCCTCTTGCCCACCGCGAAATTGTGCAACGAGGCGAAGCCGACGAAATTTCGCGAGGAAATCAAGGCGGCGCGCGCGATATAGGAAAAATTGCCAGGCATTTGCGCCCAGAACGCCGGCTCGGCGTTCATGTCCTCGCGGATGACGGTGACGCCGAGATTCTGCACCGCGGTCGTCACGTCCTGAACGCAGCGCTCCATCTCATCGAGCGAGCGTCCCAGGCAGAGCGCGGTCAGATGGTGCTTGCCCAGCACCGTGCGGCCGGTCACCAATTCGTTGCGCGCGGTCGCGATCGCCGTCTCGACCTCCGTGCCCTTTTCATCCGACGCCGCGATCTGGCGCTCGACCCGCGCGACGTCCGTCAGCACCGGCCCGCGATCGGCGATGGCGAAGGATTGCGAGGCGATGAATTCGCCCTGGACGCGCAAGAGGCCGTCGAGCATCCCGGGGCCCGACCAGGCCGGATATTCGCGCACCGAAAGCATCGCTCCGAAACGAGTGTCGCTCGCTGTCGGCCCGCGGATTTCGAGCGCCTTCTTGCCGAAGGTGATCCGGCGCGTCGGCAGATAGCCGTCGAGCCCCATGCGCGGCAGCAGCGTCGGAATTTCGACGCCGCCGTTGAGCAATTGCGCGAGAAACTCGCAGGGCTCGGAATAGATGGCCGACCGCGGGGCTTCATCTTTGCCGAGAGAATGTGGTTGCTCCGGGAGAGGACGGGAGACGACCTTCAGCACCCTGGCGCCATAGGGCTCCAGCGCATTGACGATATTGGCGACGGCGTCCTTGAGTTCGCGCCTGGCGTCGCGGTCGAGATCTTCGCTGGGGCGGCCCGCGAGTTTTCGGACCCCCCGCAGCATCCCGTCGATCGCGCCGACCTTGCCCTGAAAGCCCCGGCGAATGATCGTGAGATAGAGGTCGTTGACGAACATCCGCTTGCCCGACAGGCTCGCCATGTAGCGTCGGTTGAGCTCCTCGCAGAAACCGATATCGAACTGGCCTGGGATGATGGCGGGCACCTGCCGGCGGATGATATGGGAATAGAGCGCGAAACGGCTGTCGTTGAGCGCGCGCACCAAGGTGTTGCGCGCGGTCAGGCGCAAATTGATCTCGCTCTGGTCGGCGGTCTGGAAACAGAATCCGTCGAGCTTGATGCAGCTGACGAGAAACCCCTCCTTGGTGCGCAGGGTCTCACCGTCCGCATGCCTGACATAGGGCACGTGCGCGCTGATCGACTTTTCGCGCGCCGCAACTTCGGAAAATTTCGTTTTTGGCCGCGCCGCACGCCCGAGCATTGTTTTGTCCGTAGTTATGGCGAATAGGAATCGCCGCCCCAGAACCTGTGATTGCGCGTGCGCGGACATTTGGACGCCCGCGTTTGAATCACATCGACGAAGCGCGCGTCGCGAACCGTCAGCCCATAGGCGATCGTGTGGATCGGAATGATCAGCAGGAACATCAGGAGGTCCTTGGTGTTGATGAACACCAGCACGACGCTTGCGAATTCCAGCACGAACAGCACGTAGGGAATGCCGAACATCATCGGCGGCCGCGTCAGGCCGCCAACCAGGGGATCGAGCGCGGG